>JANNXF010000252.1:0-7790 GCA_031409395.1 Polaromonas sp. | reverse complement strand
GGTGACCAAACAGGGTCACCGCACTTACAAACCGCGTGACAGCACGGCTGTGGCGGGCAACGCTGATCTGCCCGACGACGCCGCCTGAACAGGTCGCTGGTGATGCGTCCTGCCAGGACGATCACCCCCTAATCTTGGTCTGATGGCTGCCCGCGTGCAGCCGCTTCGCGCAGCTTGTCTTTCTTGCTCGGGCGCTTGCCCTTGATACCGCCCTGCGACAGCGGGTCTGCCGGATTGGGTGGCTGCGTTTCGACTGGCTCAAAACCGGCCACCTGCTCACGCGGCACACTCAGGCGCTGGCGTTTTTCAATCAGCCGGAAGTGTGCTTCGGTGGCGGCGCTCACAAAACTGATGGCTTTCCCGCTTTCACCGGCGCGCCCGGTACGGCCAATGCGGTGCGTGTAGTCCACGGCTGAACGCGGCAGGTCGTAGTTCACCACCACGGGCAGCCCGGCAATGTCAATGCCGCGCGCGGCGACGTCGGTCGCCACCACCACCTGAACGGCCTGGGCCTTGAAGTCCAGCAAGACCTGGCTGCGTTTGCCCTGGCTCAGCTCGCCATGAAAAGGCTCGGCTTCTATGTCGGCCTTGCGGAGCTTGTCGGCCACTATTTCAGCCGCATGCTTGGTGGCCACAAACACCAGCACCCGGCTCCATTTTTCGGTTTGCACCAGGTGGCGCAGCAACTGGGTTCGCCGGGCCGCATCGACCTCAATGGCGCGTTGCGTGATGTCGGGCTCGCCCTGTGGCGTGGCCTGGACTTCAATGCGCAGCGGGTTGTTCAAAAGGCTGGTGGCCAGCGTTTGAATGGCGGGGGGAAAGGTGGCCGAAAAAAGCAGTGTCTGCCGCGGCTTGGGGCAAAGCGCCAGAATGCGGCCCAGTTCTTCGCCAAAACCCAGGTCCAGCAGGCGGTCGGCTTCGTCCAGCACCAGCGTGTTGACGGCAGCCAGACTCAGGGCCTTGTGTTCCAGCAGGTCGAGCAGCCGGCCTGGCGTGGCGACCACGATGTCAGCACCACCGCGCAGGTTCATCATTTGCGGGTTGATGGACACGCCGCCAAAGACCACTGCCACCTTGACGCGCTGCGGCAAATACCTGGCAAAGCTGACGATGGCCTCGCCCACCTGCGCGGCCAGTTCACGGGTGGGCACCAGAATCAGTCCGTGGGTCAGGCGCAGGCGTCTGGCGGGTACGCCTTCAAGCTGCTGCAGCAAGGGCAGGGCAAATGCCGCGGTCTTGCCCGAACCGGTCTGGGCCGAACCCAGCACATCACGCCCTTGCAAGATGGCCGGAATGGCCTCGGCCTGGATGGCGGTGGGCGTGACGTAGCCCTTTTCGCTGATGGCGCGCAACAGGGCGGGAAGGATGGTGGGGGAAAAGCCCAGTGAAGAAAATGGCATGAACGGTGTTCTGGACGGAGGGGCTGGAAGGTATGAAGCGCAGAGGCGGGCGCAGTCGTGCTGCTGCCCGTTGCGCCCCAAAGCAGCAAGTGTAGGCTTTGCGAGAGGCGGCGGCGAGCGGCTTGCGCGGGCACGCAAAAAAGCCCGCAATTTGCGGGCTTGGTGAACAGCGTGGCGCTGGTATCAGTGATCAGGCGGCCAGCGCGGCTTGCGACTGATTGGCCGCCAACCGGGTTTGTGCCGTGATCTCGAGCTGGGCTGCTTGCAGGGCGGAGGCTTTGGCCGCTTCGCCCATGGCCAGGCCTTCGGCACGCACAAAGCGCACGTCGGTGATGCCCAGGAAACCAAAGACGGTCTGCAGGTAGCTTTCCTGGTGCTCCAGCGCCCGCATGGCTTCGCTGGTCGAATACACACCGCCACGGGCTGACGCCACGATCACGGTCTTGCCGCCGGCCAGGCCTACCGGGCCCTTGTCGGTGTAGGTAAAGGTGCGGCCGACCTGGGCGATGCGGTCAATCCACGCCTTGAGCTGCGTTGGAATGGCAAAGTTGTACAGCGGTGCGCCCACCACAATCACGTTCGATGCCAGAAACTGTGACACCAGCGTTTCGGAAATGGCGTTTTCCTGTTTCTGGATATCGCTCAGGTCAGGCGTACCGGCCGGCAGGCGAAAGCCCAGCGATTCAGCCGACAGGTGGCTGGGGGTGTTGATGGCCAGGTCAAGGTAGCTGACCTCGGTGGCGGGGTGGCTGGCTTGCCACGAGGCCACGATCTGGGCGGTTAGCTGGCGCGACACCGAGTTGCTGCCAAGAATGCTGGAGTCGATGTGGAGAAGTTTGCTCATGGTGGTTTCTTTCAGTAAGACTAAAGGGTTTGGGTGAGGTGGCTGCTTGCGCCGTGAGGCCGTGCTGCAACCATGGGATAGAGTTTATGGGTGTATCGATTGATTGATAAGTCAGCAAAATTGCGATTGATTGTTCTATACATGGGACAATCTAGGCCCTGACATTCCCAACCACACGCTATTTCAGAGGCACTGGATGCAAGACCTGAACGACATGCTGTATTTCGCCGAAGTGGTGGAACGGGGCGGATTTGCGGCGGCCGGGCGTTCGCTCGGCTTGCCCAAATCACGCCTGTCACGCCGGGTGGCCGAACTGGAAGCGCGCCTGGGCGTGCGGCTGCTGCAGCGCACCACGCGCAAGCTCTCTTTGACTGCCGTCGGTGAAATCTACCTGCGCCACTGCAGCGCCCTGCGCGACGAAGCCCTGGCGGCGGAAGAGGCGGTGGCGCAGATGCAGGTCGAACCACGCGGCCAGCTGCGCATCAGCTGCCCGGTCACTCTGGCGCAAAGCACGCTGGGCTACCTGATTCCCCGCTTCATGGCGCTGTACCCGCAGGTCAAACTTGACATGCGGGTGACCAACCGGGTGGTCGATCTGGTCGAGGAGGGCGTTGACATCGCGCTGAGGGTGCGTCCCACGCTCGACGACAGCGGCAGCCTGGTGGTCAAACAGCTGGGCGCCACGCGCACGCTGCTCCTGGCCAGCCCCGGTCAACTGCGCCGGCAGGGCGTACCGGCCAATGTGCAAGACCTGGCCCGGCTGGACACCCTGGCCATGTCATCCACCGATGGCCGAAGCGCCTGGGTGCTGGAGGGGCCCGAGGGCCAGGAGTTTGTGTTTCAGCACAGGCCCCGCTATGTGGCGGATGATTTGCAAACCCTCAAAATGGCCGTGCTGGCGGGCACCGGCATCTGCTTTTTGCCAGAAATCCTCAGCCAGGCCGAGGTACAGGCGCAGCTGCTGGTGCCGGTGCTGCCGGGCTGGGCGCCCAAACCCGGCATGGTGCACGCCGTTTTCCCGTCGCGTCGGGGGCAGGTGCCGGCTGTGCGCAGCTTTCTGGACTTCATGGGCAGCCACATGCAGGGCGAGCAGCTGGTGGAAAACAAATCCTGAGCCGCTTTGCGCACCGTGCCAGTCAGGTCTGCCAGCACTGAAATGACAGGTATTCAGGCCAATGTTCATGGTAAAAATAGCCTCTGGCCCAATCATCACGGGCGCTAGCAGCTATTAAATACATAGCGCCACAAATGGCCACTGCGGCCACCCGCCTGCCGGGCCCAGGCCGCCCCCAGCCTGAAGACCCCGGGTGCGCCCAGGTCGTGACGGACCGCTGCCCGGCAGCGCTTTCCATATTCACTTATTGCAATAAATTAAGAGCTATATATTCTTTGTGGTTTTAAAGTTTGCTCCCACAATACTTTCCTGTTCATTTCGCAATCGATCAAGGAATACACCATGGCCACCCTCCGACTCGGCGACATTGCCCCCGACTTCACGCAAGACTCCACCGCAGGCAAGATTTCCTTTCACCAGTGGGCGGGTGACTCGTGGGTGGTGCTGTTTTCGCACCCGGCTGATTTCACGCCGGTATGCACCACCGAACTGGGCAAAACCGCCGCACTGAGTGGCGAGTTTGCCAAGCGCAATGTCAAACCCATCGCCATCAGCGTCGATCCGCTCGACAAACACGGCGAGTGGGTGGCCGACATCAATGAAACGCAGAACACCACGGTCAACTTCCCCATCCTGGCCGACGCTGACCGCACGGTGGCCAATCTGTACGACATGATTCACCCCAGCGCCCTGAGCACCGGCCCCACGGCCACGGTGCGCAGCGTGTTCATCATTGACCCGAAAAAAACCATTCGCACCACCTTCACCTATCCCGCCAGCACCGGCCGCAACTTTGACGAAATCATTCGCGTCATCGACTCCCTGCAGCTGACCGACAGCCACAAGGTGGCCACGCCCGCCAACTGGAAAGACGGCGATGACGTGGTGATCGTGCCCAGCATTCAGGACCCGGCCGAACTGGCCCAGCGCTTTCCAAAAGGCTTCAAGGCGATTCGCCCCTACCTGCGCATGACGCCGCAGCCCAACAAATAAGCGCTGCTTGCGCCGAGGCTGAATTTTTTCAGCCGGCGCGCTCCCAGGCCCCCTTCCTGAGAAGAGGGAAGAGGGCTTTTTTAAGAGGGCTTTTTTCATCGCTCTGGCAACCGCACACCTGCTTGGTGATTTTTTTAATCGTCAACTCTTTGACTGAACCTCTGGAATCGGCATGACCTTCAAACTCAAAATCGCACTGGCCAGCCTGGTGCTGGCTGGCAGCGGCATGGCACAAGCCCAAACCCTGCTCAATGGCTCGTATGACGTGGCGCGCGAGTTTTACAAAGACTACAACGCCGCCTTTATTGCCCACTACAAGAAAACCACCGGCAAAGACATCAAGATTGACCAGTCGCATGCGGGTTCCAGCGCCGTGGCGCGTTCCGTGGCCGATGGCCTGGATGCCGATGTGGTGACCATGAACACCTCTACCGACGTGGAGTTTTTGGCCAATGCCGGCGTGGTGGCCAAAGACTGGGCCAAGCGCTTCCCGGCCAATGCCTCGCCCACCACCTCGACCATGATGTTTCTGGTGCGCAATGGCAACCCCAAGGGCATCAAGGACTGGGACGACCTGGTCAAGCCCGGCATACAGGTGATTGTGGTCAACCCGAAAACCGGCGGTAACGGCCGCTACACCTACCTGGCCGCCTGGGGTTACGCCAAGAAAAAAGGCGCGACCGACGCGCAAGCCGCCGAGTTTGTGGGCAAGCTCTACAAAAACGTGCCGGTGCTGGGCAAGGGCGGGCGCGACGCCACCACGGCGTTTTTGCAACGCAATATTGGCGACGTGCTGATCACGTTCGAATCTGAAGTGGTGTCTGTCAACAAGGAGTTTGGCGAAGGCAAGGTAGACGCGGTGTACCCGTCGGTCAGCATCCTGGCCGAAAACCCGGTCGCCGTGGTGGAGCGCACCGTGGCCAAAAAAGGCACGGCCGAACTGGCCAAGGCTTACCTGGACTACCTCTACTCTGACGAGGGCCAGGAAATCGCGGCCAAACACGCCATGCGCCCGCGCTCGCAAGCCATCCTGAAAAAATTCGCCAGTACTTTCAAGCCGATTGAGCTGTTCACCGTGCAGGAAATGTTTGGCTCACTGAGCGAAGCGCAAAAAGTCCACTTCAATGATGGCGGCCTGTTCGACAAGATCTACACCGTCAGATAAAACATGGTGGCTGTGTCTACTGCGGCAGCACCTGCCGTGTTGCCGCCAGGCGCGGTGACGGCCAAGGCGCAAGGTGCCGGGGACAATCGTGCACCCAGGCGATCCCCCAAGCGCGTCTTGCCGGGCTTTCACCTCACGCTGGGCTACACGCTGTTTTACCTCAGCGTGATTGTGCTGATTCCGGTTTCTGCGCTGTTCTTCAAAACCTTCACGCTGAGCTGGGAGCAATTCTGGGTGGCAGTGACGTCGCCGCGCGTGCTCGCCTCTTACCGGCTCACGTTTGGCGCCTCGCTGATCGCGGCGGTGGTGAACCTGGTGTTTGGCCTGCTGCTGGCCTGGGTGCTGGTGCGCTACAAATTTCCCGGTAAAAAACTCGTTGATGCGCTGGTCGACCTGCCGTTTGCCTTGCCAACGGCGGTGGCCGGTATTTCGCTCACGGCGCTGCTGGCCGGCAACGGCTGGCTGGGCCAGTACCTGGAGCCCATGGGCATCAAGCTGGCGTTTACCCCTGCCGGCGTGGTGGTTGCGCTGATATTTGTCGGGCTGCCCTTTGTGGTGCGCACCGTGCAGCCCGTGTTGGAAGACTTTGAAAAAGAACTCGAAGAAGCCGCGACCTCGCTGGGCGCTACACGCCTGCAGATCTTCACCAAGGTGATTCTTCCGCACATCGCGCCCGCGCTGCTCACGGGTTTTGCCATGGCGTTTGCCCGGGCGATTGGCGAGTATGGTTCGGTCATTTTCATTGCCGGCAACATGCCCATGGTCTCTGAAATCACGCCCCTCATCATCATCGGCAAACTGGAGCAGTATGACTTTGCCGGTGCCACGGCGGTTGCGGTGGTGATGCTGGTGATTTCTTTCGCGTTGCTGCTGGTGATCAACGCCCTGCAGGCCTGGCAACGCCGCAACGCAGGAGCCACGTCATGAGCGCCGTCCTCAAGCCCGCTGTTCCCGTCAAGCGGGCGGGTACCACTGAAGCCCCGTGGGTGCGCTACACGCTGATCACGGTGGCCCTGATTTTTGTGCTGCTGTTTCTGGTGCTGCCGCTGGCGGCCGTGTTCACCGAAGCCTTGCGCAAGGGCTTTGGCGCGTATCTGGCCGCGCTGCAAGAGCCCGACGCCTGGTCGGCGATCCGGCTGACGCTGCTGGCTGCGGCGATTGCCGTGCCGCTCAATCTGGTGTTTGGCGTGGCCGCTGCCTGGGCCATTGCCAAATACGAGTTTCGCGGCAAGTCGTTTCTGACCACGCTGGTTGACCTGCCTTTTTCAGTGTCACCGGTGGTGGCAGGCCTGATTTATGTGCTGGTGTTTGGCGCGCAGGGCTGGTTTGGGCCGTGGCTGCAGGCGCATGACATCAAGATCATTTTTGCCGTGCCCGGCATTGTGCTGGCCACCGTGTTTGTCACCTTTCCCTTTATTGCGCGGGAGTTGATTCCGCTGATGCAGGCGCAAGGCAACGAAGAAGAGCAGGCGGCCATTGTGCTGGGCGCGACCGGCTGGCAAACCTTCTGGCATGTCACGCTGCCCAATATCAAGTGGGGCCTGATTTATGGCGTGATCCTGTGCAACGCCCGCGCCATGGGCGAATTTGGCGCGGTGTCGGTGGTGTCGGGGCATATTCGTGGACAGACCAACACCTTGCCGCTGCATGTCGAGATTTTGTACAACGAATACCAGTCGGTCGCCGCGTTTTCTGTGGCGTCGCTGCTGGCTATTTTGGCGGTGGTCACGCTGGCCATCAAATCACTGGCTGAGTGGCGGCAGGACGCCGCCCTGAAGGCTGCGTCAGAGATGCCGCCCGAGCGGCCGCGGCCAGCATTTGGCGCAGGGGGCCAAGGTCAACATCATGGGTCAACGGTATGAGTATTGAAATCCGCAACGTCAGCAAACACTTTGGTGACTTCCAGGCGCTGGGCGACGTCAGCCTGGACATTGAATCGGGCGAACTGGTCGCGCTGCTGGGCCCCTCGGGCTGCGGCAAAACCACGTTGCTTCGCATCATTGCCGGCCTGGAAACAGCTGACCAGGGCAGTATTTTGTTCAGTGGCGAAGACACCACCGATGTCCATGTGCGTGAGCGGCAAGTGGGGTTTGTGTTTCAGCACTACGCGCTGTTTCGCCACATGACGGTGTTTGAGAACGTCGCCTTCGGCCTGCGCGTCAAGCCGCGCAATCTGCGCCCCACTGATGCGCAGATCAAGGAAAAAGTGCATTCCCTGCTCAATCTGGTGCAGCTTGACTGGCTGGCCGACCGCTTTCCGTCACAGCTGTCGGG
>JANNXF010000251.1:0-7524 GCA_031409395.1 Polaromonas sp. | reverse complement strand
CCAGAGCGGCGTACGAGGCTGGCGCCGAGGTCACGCTGGTCGCGGGCCCGGTCAGCCTGGCCACGCCGCGCGGCGTCACCCGCATGGATGTGAGATCAGCACAAAATATGCTTGAAGCCGTTACATCACGGGCGCAAGCAGCTACTGTTTTTATAGCAACTGCCGCGGTGGCAGATTGGCGGCCGGCGGCTCCTTCTCTTCAGAAAATCAAGAAAGGGGGCCCCAGCCCGGGATCTGGCGATAGCCGGGCCGTGCCGCAATTGGCATTCATTGAAAACACCGACATTCTGGCCACGGTGGCCCAGTCTGCTGCCGCGCGGAGCGGCGCGCTGTTTTGTGTCGGTTTTGCCGCCGAAAGCCATGACCTGCTGGCCAACGCCCAGGCCAAACGCCTGCGCAAGCAGGTTCCCCTTCTGGTCGGCAATATCGGCCCCGACACCTTTGGCCAGGACCACAACGCGCTGCTGCTGGTTGACGCCCTGGGTAGCACCGAACTGCCCAGGGCTTCCAAGCGGTCGCTGGCGCGGCAACTGGTACAAGAGATCGCCGCCAGGCTGGCCGCCGGAAAGCGGCCAGCCTCTACGCAAACCCCCACTGAAAAACCATGAACATCGACGTCAAGATTCTCGACCCCCGCCTGCAGGGGAACCTTCCGGCTTATGCCACGCCCGGCAGCGCCGGTCTGGACCTGCGCGCCTGCCTCGACGCGCCGCTGGTACTGGGCGCCAATGCCTGGCAACTGGTCCCCACAGGTATTGCCATGCATTTAAACAACCCCGGCTATGCCGCACTCATCGTGCCACGCTCGGGGCTGGGCCACAAGCACGGCATCGTGCTGGGCAATCTGGTGGGGTTGATCGACAGCGATTACCAGGGCCAGCTGATGGTCAGCGCCTGGAACCGCAGTGATGTGCCCTTCACCATCGAGCCGATGGAGCGCATTGCGCAACTGGTGATCGTGCCGGTGGTGCAGGCGCAGTTCAATGTGGTGACCGAGTTTGCGCCCAGTGAGCGCGGTGAAGGCGGCTACGGATCGACTGGCAAGGCCTGAGCGCTTGCGGTGCCCTGACCGGGCGTGCCATCAGCGTTTTCCTACAGCCGCAGACAGGGCGGTCCCACGCCGTGACGGCCTGAGACCTGCTGTGAAGGCTGGCATGACGGGGCTGTAATGAGGGCATGAGCGTCGGGGTTGTCGGTGTTCTCTGCGGAGACTTACTGACAGCCTTGTGCCGCCATCAACTGTCATTACCGGAGACCCTCCATGCGCCCCATCCCCTTTCTTTGTGCAACGGCTTCAGCCCTTGTGCTCGTTGGCCTCACCGCTTGTGCGCCCATGAATTCACCCGCGCCGGTGTCGTCTTATCCCGCAACGACCTACCCGTCTTCCCCTCAGCAGGGTAACTACATCGAGTACGGACGTGTCAGCAATGTCGAAGTGCTTCGCACCCAGGAGCAAGCCAGGGGCAGTGGCGTCGGCGCCGTACTGGGCGGCGTTGCCGGTGCGGTGGTGGGCCATCAGATTGGCGGCGGCACTGGACGCGATGTCGCGACGGTCGCGGGCGCTGTTGGCGGTGCGGTGGCGGGCAACGCCATAGAAAAAAATCGCAGCACCACGGTTCGCGAAACCTACCGCGTCTCGGTACGGCTCGACAACGGAACAGCCCGCTCGTATGACGTCCCCTCTGCCGGTGAGCTGAGGATCGGCGACCGTGTGCGGGTTGAAAACGGCCAGTTGTACCGGGTGCTGTAGGTCTTGCGGCAAGGTGGCCGTGCCGCGCTTGGTGCGGACCGCCTTTGCTGCGGTCGGGGGTTCAGTGCAGGGTGTCGTTGCCGCCCATCAGCGGCTCGAGTTTGAAAAACCCGGTGCCCAGGGATCCCTGGCCGATTTCTTCTTCGGTCGCTTCGCGCACAGACTCGACTTTGGTGGCCAGCCGGATGGCGATGCCGGCCAACGGATGGTTGCCGTCCAGCACCACATGCTCGGGGTAGATCTCGGTGACGGTATAGATGTAGTCGGCGGGAATTTGCCCGTTCGAGCCTGCCGGAAGCGCGGCACCGTCAAACGTCATGCCTTCTTCCAGTTCTGCCGGGAAAAGCGTGCGGGGTTCGAGGAAAACCAGGTTTTCATCGTAGTCGCCAAAAGCGTTCTCGGGCTCCAGGTGCAGCTCAAGCGAGTCGCCCGCTTCGTGGCCTTGCAGGGCCTCTTCAATCTTGGCCAGCAAATCATTGCCGCCCAATAAAAACTCAACGGGTTCGTCGAGTTCGTCCAGTACATCGCCCAGGGTATCTTTCAGCGTCCATGTCAGGGCTACGACGCATTGCGGGGTGATTTTCATCCGACAATTGTCCCATGGATGTAAATCACGCTCTGGAACTTCTCGGCGGCATGAGCCCGTCGCAATTCATGCGCCGGTACTGGCAAAAAAAGCCGCTTCTGGTGCGCCAGGCGATCCCCGGGTTTCAGCCCGTGCTCAGCCGCGCAGCGCTGTTCAAGCTGGCGGCGCGCGAGCAGGTGGAGTCGCGCCTGATTGTTCAGCAGGCCAAAGGGTGGCGCATGAAGAGCGGACCGATGACGGCTGCAAGCTTGCCGCCACTGGCCCGGAAGGCCTGGACCCTGCTGGTGCAGGGGGTTGATCTTCACGACGCAGGCGCGCATGCACTGCTGCAAAAATTCAGATTCGTGCCTGACGCGCGCCTGGATGACCTGATGATTTCGTTTGCTACAACGGGCGGCGGCGTAGGGCCGCATTTTGACAGTTATGACGTTTTTTTACTGCAGGCCAGCGGAAGCCGGCGCTGGAAAATAGGCCGACAAAAAGACCTGACCCTGCAGGAAGGCGTGCCGCTCAAAATCCTGCAGCACTTCGAGCCGGAAGAGGAGTTTGTGCTGGAGGCCGGTGACATGCTCTACCTGCCGCCGCGCTATGCCCACGACGGCGTGGCCGAAGCGGCTGTCGGCCCTGGCGGCAAACCGGCTGATTGCATGACGTATTCCATCGGCTTTCGTGCGCCGGCGCGTACCGAACTGGCGGCCGAACTGCTGCACCGGCTGGCCGAGTTCAGCGAGGACGCGGCAGAAGAGGGGCCTGGCAAGCCAGTGCGCCGATCGGTGCTCTACCGCGATGCCACGCAGGCCGCGACGGCCACCCCTGCCGCCATGCCCGCCGGTCTGGCCAGTTTTGCAGGCCAGGCGGTGCAGGAAGCCCTGAAAGACCCGCTCGCCCTGGGGTGTGCACTGGGTGAGTACATGACCGAGCCCAAACCCTCGGTGTGGTTTGACGAGCCGTCAATGGCCTGGGACCCAGAGGCCGCAAGCGCCGGCCAGACCTGCATTCAGCTAGAGGCGCAAACCCGCATGATGTATGACAATGACCATTTGTTCATCAACGGCGAAAGCTACCGCGCCAAGGGCGCTGATGCGGCCCTGATGCGCATCCTGGCCAACCAGCGAGGTCTGTCGGCCAGTGAGCTGCGCAAGGCAAGTGCGGCTGCGACGGCCCTGCTTGGTGACTGGCACGAGGCGGGCTGGTTGCGGCAGACTGCGGTCTAGCCGCTGGGGGCAAGGCAGGGGGTGCGTTGCGCACCCTTTTGGGGCAAAATTAAATAAACACGCCATCAAGCCAAGGAGAAAATCCATGGATTCCACAGGACCGTCGTTTGTGTTGCCTGCCCTGCCGGATGGCCGGTTCACGGGCCGTACAGAATTTGCGGACCTGATCCGCAATGCCCTGGCCGTTGCAGCCGTGCAGGGGTGGCGTGAAATGACCTGGTGTGACCCGACGTTTGAGGACTGGCCTCTGGGCGAGCGTGCAGTGGCCGAGTCGCTTACCGATTGGGCCAAAACCGGCCGAAAACTGACCATGATGGATAAAAAAAACTACGAATTGTTGCGACGGCATGCGCGCTTTGTGACTTGGCGGCGAACCTGGGCGCACATCATTGAGTGCCGCCGAAGCATTACCGCATCGGGCGACAACATGCCAAGCGCCTTGCTGGGTCCGAACTGGGTCTTGGAACGGCTGGAGTTGCAGCACTGTACGGTGGTGTCCGGTTCCGAGGCCGCGCGGCGTGTGGCGCTGCGGGAACGTATCAACGAGCGCCTGCACAAAAGCGTGTCGGCTTTTCCGGCAACGACCGCCGGCTTGTAGGGCCCCAGGGACGCGTCAAAACAAGGTGTTGGTTTATGGGTGCCGGCAATCTGCGGGTTTTACAGCGGGCCGATAACCGACATATAATTTAAAGCTGGGTAGAAAGAGCTCGAGTCCTTTCCCCGGTCAAAACATAACTTGAATTTTGGTTCGGGTTTTTTTTTGGCAATTTCCGGAAATTGTTTTCTTCCATATCATCAAGGATCGTAAAAATGAACAAGTCACTCGTTCTGGCCGCCATCGTCGCTGCTGTTGCCCTGGCTGCTTGCGGCAAGAAAGAAGAAGCCGCTGCACCAGCACCGGCACCTGCTGCCGCTGCACCAGCCGCCGCTGCTCCTGCTGTGGCTGAAGCCGCTTCTGCCGCTGTCGGCGCAGCCTCTGCTGCTACCGGCGCCGCCACCAGCGCTGCTGCTGCTGCAACCGCCGCTGTTGGCGCCGCAACCGACGCAGCCAAGTCGGCTACCGACGCTGCCAAGGCCGCTACCGACGTGATGAAGAAGTAATTCTTCAGCGAGTCAAAAAAGCCGCCTCCGGGCGGCTTTTTTTATGGCCAGCCTGATTTTTTCGGAGCGGTTTTCCGCTACTTTCCCGCAAGTCAGCGGCGGTGCCGGCTCAGAGGCTCAGCCAGCAGGTGCCGACATCCGGACGCGCCACCACGATATCGTCCGGACCACAATTGAGGGCTTCGGCCATCAGACCCTGCACCAGCGCTGGCCGGTTGTTCTGGGCGCTCAGGTGGGCGGCGACCAGATACTTGAGTCCGCTGTGGTTCAGCGCGGCGGCCATGTCGACCGCAGCCGCATTTGACAAGTGACCATACGGCCCTGCCACACGCCGTTTTAAAAAAGCCGGATAGGCCGACTGTTCCAGCATGTCGGTGTCGTGATTGCATTCGAGCAGCAAGGCGTCACAGGCCTGCAGATGGGCCATGACATGGGCCGTGGCGTGCCCCAGATCGGTCAGGATGCCCAGCTTGGCAGAACCATCTGTGCAACTGAGTTGCAAGGGCTCGCGGGCGTCGTGGGGCACCGTGAAGGGCGTGAGCTGCAAGCCGCCCAGATCAAGGGCTTCGCCATCGCGCGCCGTGCGCAGCAAACCGTCAAAATCGGGCGATCCGATGGCCGTGTAGGTGCCGCGGCTCATCCACACCGGGATACGGTAGCGCAGCGAGAGCGCATGCGCGCAGCCAATGTGGTCGCCATGCTCGTGGGTGATGAACACCGCATGGATATCGCCGGGTTGCAGCCCGGCTTCAGCGAGGCGCTGGGTCAGATGCCGGATGCCCAGTCCACAATCGACCAGCAGCCGAAATGGCGTGCTGCCTGCGGCTTCAACCAGTGTGGCGTTGCCCGAGCTGCCACTGCCCAGGCTTTTAAACCTCAGCACCGCAGGCGGGCACAGGCAACTGGCGGCACACTGGACCGGCTGTTATTTGAGGTCGTCAGCAATCACCTGGACAATGCGCTGGGCATTGGCGGACGATTCAGCTGTGCCCTGGGCATTGAGAACCGATACTGTGGTGCTTTCACCCTGGCTCTTCACGCTGATCCGGTATTTCAAAGGGGCCGCGGCCGCGGGTGCACCGCTGAACAGTTTGTTGAAAAAGCCGGGCTCGGCCTTGTTGGAAACAGGCTCAACGTAACGCACGAAGTACATGCCTTGGCTGCGGTCGCGGTCTTCCACCGTGAAACCGGTGCGGTCGAGTGCCAGGCCCACCCGCCGCCAGGCGCGCTCGAAGCCTTCTTCGATTTGCACCACCGGCATGCCGTTGACCACGGTTGCGCGCGATGTCTGTTTGCCGGTACCGGCTGCCACAGCGGCCTTGGACTGCTCCTGGGTGACACCGAGGGAGACCATCAGGCGGCGCAGAAATTCGGTTTCCAGTTCCGGATCAGCGGGGCGCGGCTGCCATACCGTGCTGTCGCCTGTTGCGGGGTTGGCATTTCTGGTGCCGGTAATGACCTCGACCATGCCGCGGTGGCTGATGTAGATTTCAGTTCCGCCATCGGGCCGGCGCTCCAGGCGAGTGCGAAACTTGTCGCGTTCGCCGGTGGAGTAAATGCCGTCGAGTATTTTCCCCAGCGCACTGCGGATAAAGTCCTGGGGCAGTTTGGCGCGGTTTTCGGCGTAGTCGGTTTCCATGATGCCGAGGCTTTCCTGGTCCAGTGCCAGCAAAAAGCCGCCTTCGAGCCAGAAGTCCCGCACGGGCGACCAGAGGTTGTCGGCGGGCCGGTTGACCACCAGCCAGCGCTGGCTGCCTGCACGTTCAATCCGGACATCGCCCACGGCCAGTGCGGCGGTGGGGACGTTCTGGGCCGGTTGGCTGAGCTGGTAGCCGCTGGCGGTCACCGCCGTGCCGGGCACGACGTAGCGGGTTTCGCGGGTCAGCTGGGTCAGGTCGGGCGGAATGTCCAGCGATGGCGCCTTGGCACCGCTGGATTTGTAGTCAACGCGTTCGCCTTCCATGGCGTCCTTGAGGCCGGCGCAACCTGCCAGCAGGCTGAGCGCCATCAGCGCAGTGACGGCAGCAGCGCCCGGAACCCTGGCGGTCACGGGGCGCTTGAAAGAGGTCATTAAAGTCGGCAATGTCTTCACAGGGGTTCCCTTAAAAATCAGATCAGGCCGCAGGCACGCAGGGCGTTTTCCACGGTGGTTTCGTTGGCTGTTTCCAGTGGCGTCATGGGCAGCCGCAAGGTGCCGCCACACAGTCCCATTCGGGCCATGGCCCATTTGACAGGAATCGGATTGGCCTCGACAAACAGATTACGGTGCAGCGGCAGCAGCTTGAACTGCAATTCCATGGCCAGCCGGGTGTCGCCCGCAATGGCGGCCACGCACAACTCGTGCATCAGGCGCGGCGCGACGTTGGCGGTCACGCTGATGTTGCCTTGTCCGCCGCAAAGCATCAGGGCTACGGCAGTCGGGTCGTCGCCAGAGTAGACGGCAAAGCCCTTGGGGACTTCCTTGATCAGCCACTGCGCGCGTTCGATGTTGCCGGTGGCTTCCTTGATACCCACAATGCCAGGCACCTGTGCCAGGCGCAGCACGGTGGCGTGCGCCATATCGGCCACGCTGCGGCCAGGCACGTTGTACAGCACGGTCGGCAAATCACCGACTGCTTCGGCAATCGCCTTGAAGTGCAGGTATTGGCCCTCCTGCGTGGGCTTGTTGTAATAGGGCACGACCTGCAGTTGGCAATCAGCACCGACCTGCCGGGCAAATTTGGCGAGCTCGATGGCTTCGGCGGTTGAGTTGGCGCCGCAGCCCGCCATGATGGGCACGCGCTTGTTGGCCTGCTCGACCGAGACGCGAATGATTTCGCAATGCTCCTGAACGTTGACGGTGGGTGATTCACCCGTGGTGCCGACCACGCCGA
>JANNXF010000250.1:0-3897 GCA_031409395.1 Polaromonas sp. | reverse complement strand
CAGCTCTGGCTGGCCTGCCTGGCCTGCGCGGTGGGCCTGTTTCTCAGCCTGTACTGGATTGTCGCCAGAGCTGACCGGACACTGCGCCTGCAGCATGCCCAGCTGGCCGAGTCGCAAAGCCTGGCGTCAGCCGTCGAACTGGCCAGCGCCGTGGCGCACAACATCCGCAACCCGCTGGCATCCATCCGGCTGTCGGCCGAGCTGCTGGCCCACCGGGGCACACCACCGGCCGAACTCAGCGAGCACTGCAGCGACATTGTCAGTGCCGTGGACCGCGCCGACCGCTGGATCAGCGAGCTGGTGCGGGCCGTACAGTCACCGCAGCTGCAGTCGGAACCGGTGGCGCTGGCCCCGCTGGTGACCGCCTGCCTGGAGGAAATGGCCAGTGAAATGACGCGCTGGCGTGTTCAAAGCACGGTGCAGCCACCGCCACCGGGCCATGTGCTGGCGCACCCGGCCATCTTGCGGCAAATCCTGCTGAGCCTGATTGCCAACGCGATTGAGGCCATGCCCGAGGGTGGCCGGCTGGAAGTGAGCTGGTGCCAGAAAGGCACGCTGGCCGGCCTGCACCTCACCGACAGCGGGCAGGGCATTCCGGACGAGGTCAGGCAGCGCCTGTTCAGCCCCTTTTACAGCACCAAAAGTGGCGGCCTGGGCATAGGCCTGGCGCTGGCCAGGCGGATGGTGGAGCAATGGCAGGGCTCGCTCAGTCTGACCGCCGCCCAGCCCAGCGGCACCTGCGTTGAAATTCTGCTGCCGCGTACCGAGGCGCCGCGGCCGCTGGCCATTGAGCCGGCGCAAGCCTCTGTCAAGGAAGGAGCCGCTTATGGCAACCCTGCTGGTGATTGAAGACGAACCCACCCTGGCCAAGAACATGGCGCGCTACTTCGAGCAGTTGCACCACACGGTGGAGGTGGCGCACGACGGGCCCTCCGGCATTCAGGTGGCGCAGCGGCTCATGCCCGACGTCGCCATTGTGGACTACCAGTTGCCGGGCCTGAACGGGCTGGAGGTGATTCGCGCCCTGCGCCGCAACGACGAGCAGGTGCGTGCCGTGATGGTGTCTGGCCATGCCAGCGTGTCGATTGCGGTGGACGCCATGAAGGCCGGTTCATTTGACCTGCTGACCAAGCCGGTGTCACTGAGCAGCCTGAAAGCCGTAGTGGACCGGGCGCTGGCAGAGTCTGGCAGCCTGCGCACGCTGGACTACTACCAGCGGCGCGAGGCCGATGCCTCGGGCCTGGACCTGTTGGCCGGCGAGTCGGCACCCATGTGCGCACTGCGCGACCTGATACGCACCATTGCCGCCCACGAGCCCGCCGACCACACGCCCGTGCCGCCCATCCTGATTCTGGGCGAAACCGGGTCGGGCAAGGAACTGGTGGCCCGCGCCTACCACTTTGCCAGCCCGCGTGCGGGGGCGGCCTTTGTTGAAATCAACTGCGCCGCGCTGCCGCTGCATTTGCTGGAAGGCGAGCTGTTTGGCTACGAAAAAGGGGCTTTCACCGATGCCCAGGCGCGCAAGATTGGCCTGATTGAAGCGGCCGATGGCGGCACCCTGTTTCTGGACGAGATTGGCGAGCTGGACCTGGTGCTGCAGGCCAAGCTGCTGCGGGTGCTGGAAAACCTGCGGGTGCGCCGGCTCGGCGCCCTGCAGGACCGCCAGGTCAATGTGCGCATTGTCGCGGCCACCAACCAGGACCTGGACGCGCTGGTGCTGGCCGGCAAATTCCGCAGCGACCTGCTGTACCGGCTGCGCGTGTTCCAGATCAATATCCCGCCGCTGCGTGCCCGCGGCGATGACGTCTGGCTGCTGGCCCAGCGCTTCGTCGGCCAGCTGGCACGGCGCTATGGCAAACCACCGCCGCAGCTCGATGCCTCGGCCGAAGCCGCGCTGCGCCAGCATGCCTGGCCCGGCAATGTGCGCGAGCTGCGCAACCTGATCGAACGCACGGTGCTGCTGTGCCGGAGCGAATGCATTTCGTCGTCCGACCTGGCGCTGACCACCGTGCCCATCAGCATCGTGTCGTCAGAGCCCGCGGCCACCGATACCGCCGGTCTGGCCCGGCTGGAGGAGCTGGAGCGCGCTTACCTGGTAAGGGCCCTGAAGCAAACCGGCTGGAACGTGGCGGCGGCGGCACGCCAGCTCGACATCAGCCGCGACACACTGCGCTACCGCATGGACAAGCACGGCCTGGAGCGCCCCCCCGAACCGGAACCCGAATCCGAGCGCGGGGCCGTGTGAGACCCCGCCGCAAAGGGCGACACCCCAAAATTACATACATTTTTGTCACGTATAAATAGTTTTTCATGTAATTAATCATCAGGCAGGTATCAAATAAAATAGCGGTATGGAAAAACCGCGTACCACTTCACCGGCAGCCATTCGCGCCGTGCTGTTCGACGCCTACGGCACGCTGTTTGACGTGTACAGCGTGGGCCTTTTGGCCGAGCAGCTGTTTCCCGGCCATGGCCAGGCGCTGGGCATTTTGTGGCGCGACAAGCAAATTGAATACACCCGCCTGGTCACCACCAGCCGACGCGGCCCGCAACGCGAGTCGGTCTACCAGCCCTTTTGGGAACTGACGCGCGCCGGCCTGCGCTATGCCTGCAAACGCCTCGGCCTCGACCTCAGCGCGGCCCGCGAAGAGCAGCTCATGAACCAGTACCGTCATTTGTCGGCCTTTCCGGAAAACAGGGATGTGCTCAAGGCCCTGAAGGCGCGCGGCATCGTCACCGGCATCCTCTCGAACGGCGATCCGTCCATGCTGGCCGTGGCGGTCAAGTCGGCCGGGCTCGAAGAGCTGCTCGACCATGTGATCAGCGCCGACAGCATCCGAACATACAAAACCGACCCCGAGGCCTATGCGCTGGGCCTGCAGGCCACCGGCCTGGAAGCGCGGCAAATTGCGTTTGTCAGTTGCAACAGCTGGGACGCGCTGGCCGCCACCTGGTTTGGCTTCCAGACACTCTGGGTGAACCGCTACCAGTTGCCCTTTGAAGAGCTGGGCACAGCGCCCACCCGCACCGACACCAGTCTGCGCGGCGTCCTTGATTTTTTCCCATGAGCCGTTTTAACGTGGCTCCGAGTTTTCCCTGTTTCCCTGTTCCATCCACACCCGTTCGGGCCGAGCCCGCAGAAGCCAAAAAGTAACACCATGACCGCCAACACCACACCACGCACCACCTGTCACAGCCTGCAGGTCGCCAGCAACCTGCATGCGTTTATTGAAACCCAGGTGCTGCCGGGCACCGGCGTCGAGTCAGCCACCTTCTGGCAGGGTTTTGACGCAATTGTGCAAGACATGGCGCCCGAGAACCTGGCCCTGCTGGCCGAGCGTGACCGCCTGCAGGCCGAGCTGGATGCCTGGCACACAGCACACCCGGGCCCCATTGTTTCGGGTGACTGCAGCAGTGACATGCCCGCCTACCGTGCGTTTCTGGAACAAATTGGCTATTTGGTTCCATCGCCCAAGAAGGTCAAGGCAAGCACCTCCAACGTTGACGCCGAACTGGCTGCACAGGCTGGCCCCCAGCTGGTGGTGCCTATCCTGAACGCCCGCTATGCATTGAACGCGGCCAATGCGCGCTGGGGCTCGCTGTACGACGCGCTCTACGGCACCGACGTGATTTCGGAAGACAAGGGCTGCGAAAAAGTCACCGCCAAGGGCAAGTCCTACAACCCCAAGCGCGGCGCCAAGGTGATTGCCTATGCACGCCATGTGCTGGACCGTACTGCACCGCTCAAAAAGGGCTCCCACCTTGACAGCGCGGGCTACAGCATTCGCGCTGGCCGCCTGAGCGTCAAACTCAAGGACGGCAGCAGCACCGGCCTGCTGGATGCCACGCAATTCACGGGCTACCAGGGCGAAGCCAAGGCGCCGTCGTCGGTCCTGC
>JANNXF010000249.1:0-3420 GCA_031409395.1 Polaromonas sp. | reverse complement strand
TGAGAACGTCGCCTTCGGCCTGCGCGTCAAGCCGCGCAATCTGCGCCCCACTGATGCGCAGATCAAGGAAAAAGTGCATTCCCTGCTCAATCTGGTGCAGCTTGACTGGCTGGCCGACCGCTTTCCGTCACAGCTGTCGGGCGGCCAGCGCCAGCGCATTGCGCTGGCACGCGCCCTGGCGGTCGAGCCCAAGGTGCTGCTGCTTGACGAACCTTTTGGCGCCCTGGATGCCAAGGTGCGCAAGGAGTTGCGCCGCTGGCTGCGCCGCCTGCACGACGACCTGCACGTCACCAGCATTTTTGTCACGCACGACCAGGAAGAAGCGCTGGAGGTTGCCGACCGCGTGGTGCTGATGAACCAGGGAAAGATTGAACAGATTGGCTCGCCCCAACAGGTCTGGGACCACCCGGCCAGCCCGTTTGTGTATGGCTTTTTGGGTGATGTGAACCTGTTTCACGGCCGCGCACACGAGGGCCAGGTGCAGCTTGACGGCGTACGCATCGCGTCACCCGAACACGCCAGTGCTCAAAACGCCAAGGCCTTTGCCTACGTCAGGCCGCACGACATAGACGTGCAGCCCTACACACCGCAAACGGCCAAAGGCGAAGGCAAGTACGAGGGAATTATTGCCAAGCTTGACCGCGCCATCGTCATTGGCCCCATAGCCCGACTGGAGCTGATACCAAAAGACGACAGCAGGCCCGCAGGCGGCCCGCTGGTTGACACCCTGATAGAAGCCCAATTGCCAGCACAGCAGTTCAGGGAACTCGGCCTGCGCGAGGGTGACACCGTGGTGCTGACGCCGCGCAAGGCGCGGGTATTTGTGGATGCGGGGGAGGGGATTTGAAGGGCGGTTGACAAGCTAACCAACAGCCCGCTTGCGAGCGGACGGTGCTGGAGGATTTGTTGTCACTGGCGCATACGCGTGCGATTGATAATAAGCCCGTATCCAGCGGTTAAAAGGGTGCTTTTTTTCGTAAACGTAGTGTCGCCAAATCAACCATCAACCGAATGCGTTTTGCAGGCCTTCCTTAGCGTAACGGGGTCAATTTCTTCTGGGAATCAACGTCCCAAGAAACTTACATCTGCGTGAAACCTCGCGGCCGTGAATGTATGTCCATGAGATCAGCAAGAGACACTTGACCTTTCATCCGTAGTCCCTTGATAGCACCCTGCAAATCTCTGGTTTCACGGTTCTGACTGAGCTTTGACATGCCTTGTAGATGGCTGATGGATATTTCGAGGCCTACAATTTTCCGAAGCATGTCCGTGATGAAGCCTGGAGCCGAGTCACCCATCTTCCAAGGCTTTGACTCGCTGGATTCATGTCGGCGCGTCAGTCTGGCAACCATACCGCGAACAAATTTTTCATCGTCGCGAACCATCAACGTGCCACGAACGTGCACCACTTGGTAGTTCCATGTTGGTACTGCGCGATGTGTTTCATGTTTGCTCGGATACCAGCTCGGTGAAATGTAGCCTTCATTGCCGCGAAACACGATCAAGACTTCAGAACCATCTGCCGAATGCTGCCAAACCGGATTGGCACGATCAACGTGGGCCGTCAGCGCGCCAAGCTCACCCACCTCCGGGTCCAGCTCAAAAGGGATGTGGTTGGCATCCAGGGCACCAGCGGGCTGGGTGACAAGCATTCCCAGCGGGTGGTCTCGAATAATGCGGTGTAAGGCCTGAGGTTCGTTAAGCGCGAATTGTGGGGGTATCAACATGAGGAGCAGGTCTCGTTAAAGTTGGCTGAGAAGTCGCAATATTAATTTGGCACTGGATTAAAATAAAGATCCACAATTTGAGAATTTAGGTAGTCCAGTTGACGCTACAAGCTAAAGTACCTCACTCTGCCGCGCGAAGCAGTCGTGGCATATATGAAATGCTCAAGTCCCAAATTGTTGGGGGGCTGCTCAAAGCCGGTGCACCGCTTGCGTCCACACGCGCGTTAGCGTCAGACCAGAGCATTTCCCGAACCACGGTCATGGCCGCCTATGAGCAGCTCGCGGCAGAGGGTTACATCGAGACCGCACAGGGCGCCAGGTCTCGCGTTTCTTCTGGCGTTACAGCATCCACCAAAACAAGGGGTGTGAGAGTTGCGCCGAAACGTCGGGTCAGCCCTAAGCTGCATTTATCAGCCTACGGTCGACGAGTCTGTGCAATTGATTCAATCCCGCCACAAGTTGCACTCAAGGCGCGCACTGCCATCAATTTTCTATACGGGGCATTGTCATCTGCAGACTTTCCAACGCTTGCTTGGCGTAAGGCCTACGACCAAGTGCTTCGACAGCGGCAACCGGGAATTTATTACTCAGCGGTAGAGGGGGAGTACGAACTGCGTTCTGAGCTTCAGGGATATTTGCGTCGCGCTCGCGGGCTGGTTTGTGACGCAGAGCAAATTCTTATCGTCAATGGCTCACAACAAGCTATCGATCTGTGTGCCCGAATGCTGATTGAGCCCGGTGACCCTGTTGTAATGGAAGAGCCCGGCTACATTCTGGCTCGGCAATCGTTTCTGGCGGTAGGCAGTCAAATCATAGAGACCCCAGTTGACGAACAAGGGCTATTGACACAACACTTGCCTGCACAAAGTACAACGCTCGCTTACGTCACACCATCCCACCAGTTTCCCCTTGGCGGAGTCATGCCCATTGCGCGCCGGCGGGAATTACTGGCATGGGCGCAGCACAACGACGCGTGGATTGTCGAAGACGACTACGACGGCGAGTTTCGCTACGGACTGCACCCTGTGGACGCGCTCCAGTCCATCGACGAGGCAGGCACAGTGATTTACGTTGGCACTTTCTCCAAGGCACTTTCGCCGCAGCTGCGACTTGGCTACATGGTCTTACCGGTTCAGCTCATCGCTGCCTTTCGTCAAGCCAAACGCCTGGCTGACCGCCATACCCCACGCTCAGAACAGCTGGTCCTCGCAGCCCTGATCAGCAGCGGCGCATACGAACGCCATGTGCGGCGCAATCGTCGCAAGAATGAGCAGCGGCGGACAGCCTTGTTGCAGGCGATCAAACTTCACCTGCCCTCAGACACACAAGTCGAAGGTGCGGCTTCGGGTCTTCACCTTGTGGTCTGGTTGGGGAGTCTGCAGGCGCATCATGAGGCAGCTCTCGTTGAATGCGCCCGCAACCATGGCGTAGGAGTCTGGTCTATTACCCCGATGTACGCTGCCGGCCAAATCTTCCGCCAGCACCCATGTGCAGGACTGGTATTGGGGTACGCAGGACTCGAACTGCGTGAGATCGAGGAAGGTATCAAGAGGCTTGCAGCCGCCTTGGCTTGCTTGGCACAAGGAATTCCTTCAATGGGCTTTAAGGCAGTGGTGAATTAAATTGCGCATGCCATCTTCGGCATGTTTTTGCTGTTCAACTGCCGGTAGAACGCGGAGAGCTTGGCTCCACC
>JANNXF010000248.1:0-10843 GCA_031409395.1 Polaromonas sp. | reverse complement strand
GCGCCCAGTGCGGCTGAAGACAGCGTGGCAAACAGGATTTCGGTCAGCATCACGATCGCGGTGGTGCCGGCGGCCAGCCGGGCGGCGCCATACTGCAGCGCCAGATTGCTGACCATGAACGCCAGCCCGAGCCCCAGCATGACGGGAATACCCGCCGCCTGCAGCGCCGGGCCGGGCACCAGCTGCTGCGACATGCCCAGCAGTGCAGCGGCCACGGCCATCAGACCGCCACCGCCAAACATGGCCAGCATGCGCGAACCACTGGGCGCGTGGCCATATTTGCGCAGCAGGGCGTTGGTGATGGCAAAACTGAAGCCCCCCATGATGGCCAGCCAGTCAGCGCTGCCCTGTGGCACCGGCCAGGGCGATGCGGGATTTTTCAGCACCACCAGCACCCCGGCCATCGCCAGCAAGAGCCGCAGCAGCGCCGCCAGCGAGGGTTTTTCGCCCAGCAAGGCCCAGGCCACCAGCACCGACCAGGCCGGCATCAGGTAAAAAAGCAGTACCACGCGCACCACGTCGCCGACCGTCACGGCCCAGTTGAAGCCCACATTGGTGAACCCGGCGGCCAGCCCCAGAAAGTAAAGCCCGGGGTAGGCGGCAAAGCCACGCAAGGCCTTGAAATTAAACCCCAGCAGGACGGCAAACACGCCCAGGTAAATCAGCGCCGTTGTCCACAGCGGATGCAGGCCGTGGCCTTGCAGCTCGCGCAGCGGCCACCAGGACACGCCCCACACCAGCGCATTGATGACCAGGGCGCCAACGGCCAGGGCAGTCCGGCGCTGGCTCATGGCGCGTGCCGGCCTGCGGGTTGGCCAGCCGCAGCGCGTGTGGTTGCGGCCCGCATCAGTGCGACTTGTCGCTGCGGGCGATGCTCAGCAGGTGGTCAAGCTGCGCCTTGTGCTTGACGCAGTTGCTCTTGTGCCAGCGCTGGATCAGCCACATGAAGCCGGCCACCACCACGCCAAAGGCGGTGATGGCGCCAAAGGCCGACATGCCCTTGGCGGTGGACAAGGTGTAGAAAGCGCCCAGCCCCAAAATGCAGGCCTGTTCGTTGAAGTTCTGCACCGCAATCGAGCGGCCCGCACCCATCAGGTTGTGGCCCCGGTGCTGCAGCAGCGCGTTCATGGGCACTACCAGAAAGCCGCCCAGGCCACCCAGCAAAATCAAAAAGGGCGCCGCCACCCAGACATTGCTGATGAAGTTCATCAGGATAATCAGCACGCCCATGGCAATGCCCAGCGGCATGACCTTGGTGGCCTGGTCCAGCCGCATGCGCATCGAGGCCAGAATGGCGCCCACCGCCGTGCCAATGGCCACCACGCCCACCAGCGAAGACGCCTGCGTGGTGCTGTAGCCCAGCGCGGCAGCACTCCAGGCCAGCACGATGTAGCGCAGGTTGCCCGACACCCCCCAGAACAGCGTGGTGGTGCTCAGTGAAATCTGGCCCAGCTTGTCACGCCACAGCGCCGAGTTGCAACTCCAGAAGTCGGGCAGCAGTTCGAGCTTGTTTTTCGGCATCGGCCGCATCTCAACGCCGGTGTCGGGGATGCGGGTGTTGAACCACGCCGCAATCGCGTACAAAAGTATCATCACGGAAATCGCCGCTTCGGGGGCCGTGTCAATCCCGGAGTCAAGCAGTGGCAAGTCAAATGACAGCAAGCGGCTGGCCACCGCATGGCCGACCAGCTGGCCGCCCAGCAGCACACCCAGAATGATGGATGAAATCGTCAGTCCCTCGATCCAGCCATTGGCCTTGACCAGTTGCGAGGCCGGCAGCAGTTCGGTCAGGATGCCGTATTTGGCGGGCGAATAAGCGGCGGCGCCCAGGCCCACAATGGCGTAAGCCAGCAGCGGGTGCGAGCCAAACAGCATCATCAGGCAACCCACCACCTTGATGGCGTTGCTGACAAACATGACCCTGCCTTTGGGTCTGGCGTCGGCGAAAGCACCCACAAAAGGCGCTAACACCACGTAAAACAAGGCAAACATGGGAACCAGTGCGGCGGGCTGCCACTTCGGCGCCCCGCTGGTCTTGAGCAGTTCCACGGCAGCGACGAATAGCGCGTTATCAGCCAGAGAGCTGAAAAACTGGGCCGCCATGATGGTGTAAAAACCGCGCTTCATTAAACTGTGTTGGTCACTGCACGTGGTGCATCAGTGGATCTGATGTCACTGGTTATAGGCGAATGTCTCCGAACGATTCCCGTTTATAGCATGGGGGGCGGTGTCAAAATCCCTAATTGTTCCAAGGCCATGGCGCTGCGTGTACAGACACGGCCCCCGCCCCCACTGCCACGACCCGCTTCTGTCCTTACGCCGACCCTGCCGCATGCCACGTCCCATTCTTGCCACAGTTCATACCGCCGCCCTCAGCCACAACCTGGCCCGCGCCCGCGCCGCTGCGCCTGACGCCCGCGTCTGGGCCATCGTCAAGGCCAATGCCTACGGCCACGGCATCGAGCGCGCGTTCGAGGGCCTGCGCAGCGCCGACGGTTTTGCCCTGCTTGACCTGTCGGAAGCGCAGCGCCTGCGTGCGCTTGACTGGCGCGGCCCCATCTTGCTGCTCGAAGGCTGTTTCGAGCAGCGCGACCTGGAGCTGTGCTCCCGCCTGGGCCTGTGGCACACCGTGCACTGCCAGGAGCAGATCGACATGCTGGCCACCCACAAGACCCAGTTGCCGCACCGCGTGTTTCTGAAAATGAACTCCGGCATGAACCGCCTGGGCTTCACGCCCGAGCGTTACCGCGCCGCCTGGACGCGCCTGAACGCCCTGCCGCAAGTCGATGAGATTTCGCTCATGACCCATTTCAGCGATGCCGATGGCGCCAAAGGCATTGACGCGCAGCTCCAGGCCTTTGACGCCGTGACGCACGACCTGCCGGGCGAGCGCACGCTGAGCAACAGCGCCGGGACGCTGCGCCACGGCGATGTGCTGGCGGGCCGCTCGGACTGGATACGGCCCGGCATCGGCGTGTATGGCAGCGCCGCCGACTTTCCCGCGCACAGCGCCGCCGACTGGGGCCTGCAAAGCGCCATGACGCTGGCGTCAAAAATCATTGGCCTGCAAAACCTGGCGGCCGGCGACACGGTCGGCTACGGCTCCAGCTTTACCGCCGACGGCCCCTTGCGCCTCGGCGTGGTGGCCTGCGGGTATGCCGACGGCTACCCCCGGCACTGCCCGACCGGCACGCCGGTGCTGGTCAATGGCGTGCTGACGCGCACCCTGGGCCGGGTCAGCATGGACATGATCACGGTCGACCTGAGCCCGGTGCCCGGTGCGGCCATGGGCGCCGAGGTCACGCTGTGGGGCCGGGCTTCCAATGGGGCGGTGTTGCCGATTGACGAGGTGGCGCGGGCCGGCGGCACCGTGGGCTACGAGCTGATGTGCGCGGTGGCGCCGCGTGTGCCCATGGTGGCCGACTGACAACCGGCCTGGCGGACGCTCGCATGCTATGAAATAAATAGCTGCTTGCGCCCGTGTTTATTGGGCCAAGGTCGAATTTCGTGCTGCCCTTTGTTCGCGCAGCCTAGGCGGTGTCTTCCGGCGCTTGCACGGCGGCCTGAACCACCCTGGCCACCAGCGCCTGCACCTCCTTGTGCGTCTCGGTGCTGGGCCGCTGCGCCGAGGTGACCAGCATCAGCTCGCTCATCAGCTGCGGGCTTTGCAGCCGGTGGCTGGAGAGATCATGGGGTTTGGGGAAGTTGCTCAGGGTGTAGGGCGGCAGCACGGCAAAGCCCAGGCCTTCGCGCACCAGGTCCAGAATCGCGTTCAGCCCGTCGACTTCCAGCGCGATGCGGGGCCTGACGTTCAGGCGCGCCAGCTCGGTATCGATCAGCAGGCGAAACGCATTCGGACGGCTGGGCACGATCAGGGGCAGGTCGGCCAGCGCCAACAGCGGCATGCGCGACCTGAGCGGCGCCACCTGGTGGCGCTGAACGCTGGCCGTCGATGAAATCAGCACCAGCGCCTCGCGCTGCAGCAAGCGCCTCTCGATGTCCGGCGAATGCGGCGTGTTGTACAGCACCGCCATGTCGAGCCGGCCCGAACGCAGGCCTTCGTACATCACCACCGAAAAGCCCTCGGTCAGCGTCAGTTGCGCGTCGGGCAGGCGCTGCTGGAAGGCCCGGGTCAGCGGCACGGTGATCAGCTTGCTTAAAGAAGGCGGCAGGCCGATCGAGACCCGGCCCGCCAGCGCACCGCGCGCCGAAGACAGCTCTTCCCGCGCCAGCGCCACCTGGTGCAAGATGCCGCGCCCATGTTTGAGCAGCAGGTTGCCGGCCTCGGTCGGCACGGCGCCCCGCCCGTTGCGGGTGAGCAGGTTTTGCCGCAACTCCACTTCCAGCAGGCGGATTTGCCGGCTCAGCGCGGGCTGGGCGACACCCAGCGAGACCGACGCCCGGGTAAAGCTGCCCAGTTCGGCCACGCGCACAAAATACGCCAGTTGCTTGAGATCCATAAGCCGAGCATATTGGCATAGCGACCCGCAAGCTATGCGTATTTGTTCTAACTGTTAGCGGGCTGGAGTGGTTCACGCGTGCCGCATTGCAGCGCAAAATCACAGCATGCTGAAACTGATTTCCTCGATGGCCACGCGCCAGCTGCTGGCCGAACTGGCGGAGCAATGGCAGCGCACCACCGGGCTGAAGGTGCTGATCGAGTCCGTCGGCGGGGTCGATGCCGCCCACCGCGTGCGTGCCGGCGAGGCCTTTGACGGCGTCGTGCTGGCCTCGGACGCGATTGAAAAACTCACCGCCAGCGGCCAGGTGCTGGCCGGCAGCCGGGTGGACCTGGTTCGCTCCAGCGTGGCGGTGGCGGTCCAGGCCGGCCAGGCGTTGCCTGACATCAGCACCGAAACGGCACTGAGAAGTGCTATCGAGTCCGCTCCGGCGATAGGCTACTCGACCGGGCCCAGCGGCACGGCACTGCTGGCCCTGTTTCAGCGCTGGGGCATTCTGGAGGCGATGCAAGCCCGGATTGTGCAGGCCCCGCCCGGCGTGCCTGTCGCCACCCTGGTGGCGCGCGGCGAAGTGGCGCTGGGCTTTCAGCAGCTCAGCGAGCTGCTGCACGCCGAAGGCATCCAGGTGGCCGGTTTGCTGCCCCCGGCGGTCAGTATCACCACCATTTTTTCAGCCGCCGCTTGCGCGGTATCGACCCAGCGTGAAGCGCTTGGGGGCCTGTTTGCCTTCATGGCCTCCGGCGAAACCGCTGCCGTCAAGCAGCGGCATGGCATGGCTGCGGCCTAGGCCATTTTCCGGAAAAAGCAGCGACTCAACCCCTTTGGAACCACCCCCATGAGCCTTCAGAAACCCCTCATCATTGACTGCCACGGCCACTACACCACCGCCCCCAAGGCGCTGGAAACCTGGCGCAATGCGCAAATCGCCGGCATCAGCGACCCGTCGGCCATGCCCAAAGTGGCCGACCTGAAAATCAGCGACGACGAGTTGCGCGAGACCATCGAGCAAAACCAGCTGCGCCTGATGAAAGACCGCGGCAGCGACATCACGCTGTTCTCACCCCGCGCCAGCTTCATGGCGCACCACATTGGCGACTTCAAGGTGTCCAGCACCTGGGCGGCCATCTGCAACGAGCTGTGCTACCGCGTCAGCCAGCTGTTTCCCGAGCACTTTGTGCCCGTGGCCATGCTGCCGCAGTCGCCCGGCGTAGACCCGAAAACCTGCATTCCCGAACTGGAAAAGTGTGTTCAGCAGTACGGCAACGTGGGCATCAACCTGAACCCAGACCCCTCGGGCGGCCACTGGACCAGCCCGCCCCTGAGCGACAGGCACTGGTACCCGATCTACGAAAAAATGGTCGAGTACGACATTCCCGCCATGGTGCATGTCTCGACCTCCTGCAACGCCTGCTTTCACACCACGGGCGCGCACTACCTGAACGCCGACACCACCGCCTTCATGCAGTGCCTGACCAGCGATTTGTTCAAGGATTTCCCGACCCTGCGTTTTCTGATTCCGCACGGCGGCGGCGCGGTGCCCTACCACTGGGGGCGTTTCCGCGGTCTGGCGCAAGAGCTGAAAAAACCGCTGCTGGAAGAGCATTTGCTGAACAACATCTTTTTTGACACCTGTGTCTACCACCAGCCCGGCATCGACCTGCTGAACACCGTGATTCCGGTCAAAAACGTGCTGTTTGCGTCCGAGATGATAGGCGCGGTGCGCGGCATTGACCCGCAAACCGGTCACTACTACGACGACACCAAACGCTACATCGAAGCGTCAAAAATCCTCAGCGACGCCGACCGCTTCCAGATCTACGAAGGCAATGTGCGGCGCGTTTTCCCGCGCCTGGATACACAACTCAAAACCAAAGGCCACTGACCATGAGCACCCCACTTCCCCTGAACCAGCTTGGCGTGGTCAAGCGCAACATTGTCCGTGCCGACAAGGCCGCAGTGGACAAGCTCTCCCGCTTTGGCGTGGCCACGATTCACGAGGCCATGGGCCGCACCGGCCTGATGAAGCCCTATATGCGGCCCATCTACCCGGGCGCGCGCCTGTGCGGCACGGCCGTGACCGTGCTGCTGCAACCCGGCGACAACTGGATGATGCATGTCGCCGCCGAGCAGTTGCAGCCGGGTGACGTGGCCGTGGCCGCCTGCACCACCGACAACGACGATGGTTTTTTTGGCGACCTGCT
This sequence comes from Polaromonas sp., assembly GCA_031409395.1. Lineage (GTDB taxonomy): Bacteria > Pseudomonadota > Gammaproteobacteria > Burkholderiales > Burkholderiaceae_C > Polaromonas. The sequence continues at coordinate 4,182 of JANNXF010000248.1, read as the reverse complement.
CGCCACCAGTTTCATCGCCCGCGGCGCCACCGGTCTCATCATCGACGGTGGCGTGCGCGACGTGAAAGACCTGACCGAGATGAATTTTCCGGTGTTCAGCCGCGCCATTCATTCCAAAGGCACCATCAAGGCCACGCTGGGTTCGGTCAATGTCCCGGTGGTCTGCGCCGGCGCTGTGGTGAACCCTGGCGATGTGGTGATTGCCGATGTCGACGGCGTGGTGGTCGTGCCCGCTGCGCTGGCGGCGCAGGTTGCCGACGCCGCTGAAAAACGCGAAAGCTTTGAAGGCGAAAAACGCGCCAGGCTTGCCTCGGGCGTGCTGGGCCTGGACATGTACAACATGCGTGAGCCGCTTGAAAAAGCCGGTTTGCGCTATGTCGATTGATTAACCCTTAAAAAGAGACCGAGCCATGAAGATTTTGAACCGCTACCGTTATATGCCGTCATTGCTGCTGGCCGCTGCCGGGCTGCTGACGCTTGCCACGCCCACCCTGGCGCAGGACTTCCCGACCAAACCCGTGCGCATCATCACCCCCTTTCCGGTGGGCAGCGGTCCGGAAGGCGTGGTGCGCCTGTTGGCCGACAAACTCTCCAAGACCTGGGGCAAACCGGTGGTGGTCGAGAACCGGCCCGGCGGCAATGGTTTTATTGCGATTGATGCGTTCAAGCGCGGCGCGACCGATGGGCATGATCTGATTCAGCTCGACAACGTGCACCTGTCGGCCTACCCCCATCTCTTCAAAAAACTGCCGTATGACCCGAAGGCCGACTTTGAGCCGCTGCTGCCCCTTTTCAAAACCTATTTTTTCTTTGCCGTGGCGAACGACAGCAAGTACAAAACGGTGGGCGACATCATTGCGGACGCCAAGGCCAACCCGGGCAAATTGAACTACGGCTCATGGTCTGTCGGCAACCCCGTGCACCTGGGTTCGGCCTTGTTTGAAACCGTCACCGGCACCGAGATGCAGCACATCATCTACAAGGAAACCACCATGCTTTACACCGGCGTGGCCACCGGCGAGCTGTCGTTTGCGATGGGCACCAACGCCACGGCAGGCGCCATGTACAGGGCGGGAAAAGTGCGCTATGTCGGTGTGGCAGCGCCCAAGCGCGTTGCGGCTTTCCCCAACGTGCCCACCGTGGGCGAGGCCGGTGGCCCCAGCGGCTTTGAAGTCAGCGGCTGGACGGCGATTGCCGCCCCCAAAGGTTTGCCCAAAGCGGTGACTGACAAGATTCAGCACGACATTGAAAAAGCCCTGGCCGAACCGGACCTGCGGGAGAAGTTCACGACCTTTGCCTACGAGCCCTTCCCCCTGAGCCGCGAGCAGTTTGGCCAGTACATCGCGGCGGAGTCGACGCGCTATGCAGAGATCATCAAAAAATCCAAGGCGTCGCTGGACTAAAAAAGCATCAGCCGGACAGCAAGGACAAACACCATGAATTTCACCAAAACCCCGGGCTGGCTTGACTGGTACACCGGCCCCAGCAAACCCCGCTTTCAGCTGCCCCCGGGCGCGGTCGATGCGCACTGCCACGTGTTTGGCCCTGGCGATGTTTTCCCCTACGCGCCAGAGCGCAAGTACACGCCCTGCGATGCGTCCAAAGACCAGTTGTTCGCCCTGCGCGACCATCTGGGCTTTGACAAGAACGTGATTGTTCAGGCCACCTGCCACGGCAGCGACAACCGCGCGCTGGTCGATGCCCTCAAGGCCTCGAACAACAAGGCGCGCGGCGTGGCAACCGTGAACCGCAGCGTGACAGATGCCGAGCTGCAGGACATGCACGCGGCCGGGGTGCGCGGCACACGCTTTAACTTCGTCAAGCGCCTGGCCGACTTCACGCCGCGCGAGGTGCTGCTTGAAATTGCCCACCGCATTGCCCCGCTGGGCTGGCATGTGGTGGTCTATTTTGAAGCGGTAGACCTGCCCGAGCTGTATGACTTTTTTACCGCGCTGCCGACAACAGTGGTGGTGGACCACATGGGCCGGCCCGACGTGAGCAAGCCAGCTAACGACCCAATAAAGGGCCCGGAGTTTGAGCTGTTCGTGAAAATGATGCGCGAGCACCCCCACATCTGGAGCAAGGTCAGCTGCCCAGAGCGTTTGAGCGTGAGCGGCCCCAAGGCGCTCAATGGCGAGCAGCAGGCGTACCAGGATGTGGTGCCGTTTGCCAGGCGCCTGGTGGAGACTTTCCCCGACCGCGTGTTGTGGGGCACCGACTGGCCGCATCCGAACCTGAAAGACCACATGCCTGATGACGGCCTGCTGGTGGACTTCATTCCACAGATTGCCACGACGCCCGAGCTGCAGAAAAAGCTGCTGGTGGACAACCCAACGCGTCTTTACTGGGCAGATTGACATGTCACTGAACAAAAACTACCTCGACGTGCCCGGCACCACCATTTTTGATGCCGACGAAAGCCGCAAGGGCTACCACCTAAACCAGTTTTGCATGTCGCTGATGTCGCACGACAACCGCGAGCGCTTCAAGGCCGACCCGCGCGCCTACCTTGACGAGTGGCCGATGACGCAAGAACAAAAGCAGGCCGTGCTGGACTTCGATCTGAACCGCGCCATTTCCCTGGGCGGCAACATTTATTTTCTGGCCAAGCTGGGTGCCACGCATGGCAAAAGCTTTCAGCAAATGGCCGGCAGCATGACCGGCATGACAGAGCTGGAATACCGCGACATGATGATAGGCGGCGGGCGATCGGTGGAAGGCAACCGGGTGACGGGTGAAGACGGCAGCGCGCAGGCCCACAAGCAGCCGCAAGGCAATGCAGGACAAAAAGGAAGCACTTGAGATGGCCAGAATTACCGCCAGCGTTTTCACCTCCCATGTCCCGGCCATTGGCGCAGCCATGGACCTGGGCAAGACCCACGAACCCTATTGGGAGCCCCTGTTCAAGGGCTACGACTTCTCCAGGCAATGGATGAAAGACAACCAGCCCGATGTCATCTTTCTGGTTTTCAACGACCACGCCACGGCCTTCAGCCTGGACATGATTCCCACCTTTGCCATTGGTACGGCGGCGTCTTACCAGCCGGCGGACGAAGGCTGGGGGCCACGCCCTGTGCCGGTGGTGCAGGGCCACCCGGCGCTGGCCGCGCACATCGCGCAGTCGGTGATCCAGCAGGATTTTGACCTCACCATCGTCAACAAGATGGACGTGGACCATGGCCTGACCGTGCCGCTGTCGCTGATGTGCGGCCAGCCGCCAGCGTCAGACTTTAAATGGCCCTGCCCGGTGATTCCGTTCGCCGTGAACGTGGTGCAGTACCCCGTGCCCTCGGGCCAGCGTTGCCTGAACATCGGCAAGGCCATCCGCACGGCGATCGAGTCGTATGACGAAGACCTGAATGTCCAGATCTGGGGCACCGGCGGCATGAGCCACCAGTTGCAGGGGCCGCGCGCCGGCCTGATTAACAAGGTGTTTGACAACGCCTTTCTGGACCGCCTGATTGCCGACCCGCAAGGCCAGGCCGCCGTGCCGCACATTGACTATGTGCGCGAGGCCGGCAGCGAAGGCATCGAGCTGGTGATGTGGCTGATCGCGCGCGGTGCCATGGCCGATCTGGCCGGCGGCGCAGCGCCCAAAGTGGCCCATCGCTTTTACCATGTGCCCGCGTCCAACACGGCGGTCGGGCACCTGATTCTGGAGAATTGACATGACGATCAAAGTAGCCCTGGCCGGTGCCGGCGCGTTCGGTATCAAGCACCTCGATGGCATCCGCAACATCGACGGCGTTGAAGTGGTCTCGCTGGTCAGCCGCGAGCTGGAAAAAACCCGCGACATCGCCGTCCAGTACGGCATTGGCCACGTCACCACCGACCTCGCCGACAGCCTGGCGCTCAAGGAGGTGGATGCGGTCATTCTGTGCACCCCCACGCAAATGCACGCCGAACAGACGCTGGCCTGCCTGAAGGCTGGCAAGCATGTGCAGGTTGAAATTCCGCTGGCCGACACGCTGCAGGGCGCCGAAGCGGTCGTGGCCCTGCAAAAACAGACCGGTCTGGTGGCCATGTGCGGCCACACCCGCCGCTTCAACCCCAGCCACCAGTATGTGCACCAGCAGATCACGGCGGGGAAATTCAACATCCAGCAGATGGATGTGCAGACCTACTTTTTCCGCCGCAGCAACATGAACGCGCTGGGCCAGGCACGCAGCTGGACCGACCACC
>JANNXF010000247.1:0-23106 GCA_031409395.1 Polaromonas sp. | reverse complement strand
CGCGCCGGCAGCACGACAGCCCAGCTCAGGCTGGTGGGGGCGCAGGAGTCGGCGGTCAAGATAAGCGCCCCACCGGGCATTCACCTGTACGGCAGCGAAGCCGGCGCGGTTCAGGCCCTGCCGGGGGCGGGGCATTGGCTGGGCGGTGGGCTCAGTGAAGCCATGGTACGTTTTGCCGTCCGCCACGAATACGCCCGCTGCGTTGAAGATGTGCTGGCCCGACGTTCGCGCCTGCTGTTCCTGGACGCAGCGCTGGCGAAGTCCCTGGCGCCAGAAGTCGCTGAACTGTTGACGCAGGAAGGTGTCAGCGATCCCCGGCTTGCCGCGTTTGAGGCGCTCTGTGACCAGTACCTCACCCCGCCAGTCTGAAAACACGATTTTTCCCACACCCTGCCGGGCGCAGCATGGGGCGTCGAAAGAAGACATAAGCTAGCTACTATTTTCATAGCTACTGGCGCCCGTAAAATATAGGCTAAAGCCGTATTTCATCGCTAATTAAGGGCGCCGGGGCGGGCCGCAAAGGCGTGGCAGACAGATCCGGGGTGCTGGCTTCGGCGGGATGGAAGGGTTTTTTTTGCCGTCCAGGTGGCTTTTTCACAAAAGAATGTTGACGCCCCCTTCGAATTTGGTGATAATCGTAGGCTTCGCTCCAAAAAGCGAAGAATTCTGCCTAACGGAAGCATTGCAAGTGGTTTGCGGTGTGGACGACGGGCCCAAGACTGATCGACACGGTGGTTTTGCAAGGCTGAAAAGCCCTGCGGTGCTGCCAAACGGTGCAAGTTGGGACTAAATTTAAATGATTCAAACGCAATCCAAACTCGATGTTGCTGACAACACGGGTGCCAAATCCGTTATGTGCATCAAGGTGCTGGGCGGATCCAAGCGCCGGTACGCCAGCGTTGGTGATGTCATCAAGGTGAGCATTAAAGAAGCCGCTCCACGTGGCCGCGTCAAAAAAGGCGAGGTTTACAGTGCTGTGGTCGTTCGCACCGCCAAAGGCATCCGCCGCGGCGATGGCTCACTCGTCAAATTCGACGGCAACGCAGCAGTGTTGCTCAATGCCAAGCTGGAGCCTATCGGCACCCGCATCTTCGGACCAGTGACGCGCGAGTTGCGCACTGAAAAGTTCATGAAGATCGTGTCGCTGGCTCCCGAAGTTCTGTAAGGACACGCCATGAACAAGATTCGCAAAGGCGACGAGATCATCGTGATCGCAGGTCGCGACAAGGGCAAGCGCGGCACGATCACGCTGCGCACCGATGACAGCTATGTGCTGATTGAGGGAATTAACCTGGTGAAAAAACACACCAAGCCAAATCCGCTCAAGGGCACCACTGGCGGCATCGTTCAAAAAAGCATGCCGATTCACCAGTCCAACATCGCCATTTTCAATGCGGCGTCGGGCAAGGCTGATCGGGTTGGCATCAAGTTGTTGGCTGACGGCAAAAAAGTGCGCGTCTTCAAGTCCAGCGGCGACGAAATTAAGGCTGCATAAACATGGCACGCTTACAAGCTCAATTCCGCGAGAAAATCGCACCGGCCCTGATTGAAAAGTTCGGCTACACCTCGCCGATGCAGGTCCCCCGCATCACCAAGATCACGCTCAATATGGGTGTGAGCGAGGCGGTTGCAGACAAGAAAGTCATGGACAGTGCCGTCGGCGACATGACCAAGATTGCAGGCCAGAAGCCTGTTGTCACCAAAGCCAAAAAGGCTATTGCTGGTTTCAAGATCCGTGAAGATCTGCCAATCGGTTGCATGGTGACCCTGCGTGGCGTCAAGATGTATGAGTTCCTCGATCGTTTTGTAACCGTGGCTTTGCCCCGTGTTCGCGACTTCCGCGGTATTTCTGGTCGTGCCTTCGATGGCCGCGGAAACTACAACATCGGCGTGAAAGAGCAGATCATTTTCCCTGAAATTGAGTATGACAAGGTTGACGCCTTGCGCGGTCTCAATATCAGCATTACCACAACGGCCAAGACCGATGAAGAGTGCAAGGCACTTCTCACCGCTTTCCGTTTTCCGTTCAAGAACTGAGGCGGGCATGGCAAAACAAGCTTTACTGCAACGTGAACTGAAGCGCGAGAAACTCGCGGCAAAGTTCGCCAAGAAATACGCAGAGCTCAAGGCGACGTCCAACGACGCCAAGCGCTCCGATGACGAGCGCGCACTGGCTCGCCTCGAGCTGCAAAAGTTGCCGCGCAACGCAAACCCGACTCGCCAGCGCAACCGCTGTGCTATCACGGGTCGCCCGCGTGGTACGTTCCGTCAATTTGGTCTGGCTCGCGCCAAGATCCGCGAATTGGCTTTTGCTGGTGATATCCCTGGTATCACCAAGGCAAGCTGGTAAGCAATAGGAGAACCGCAAATGAGTATGAGTGATCCTATCGCCGACATGTTGACACGCATCCGCAATGCGCAAATGGTTGAAAAAGCCGTTGTGCAGGTGCCGTCTTCAAAAGTCAAGGTTGCCATTGCACAGGTGTTGAAGGAAGAGGGCTACATCGATGGCTTTTCCGTCAAGGCTAATGAAGGCAAGCCCCAACTGGAAATCGCCCTGAAGTATTACGCAGGCCGCCCTGTGATTGAACGCATCGAGCGCGTCAGTCGCCCCGGCCTTCGTGTTTACAAAGGCCATGGCGCCATCCCCCAGGTCATGAATGGCCTTGGTGTGGCAATTGTCACGACGCCCCAGGGCGTCATGACCGATCGCAAAGCGCGCGCTACCGGTATCGGTGGCGAAGTGCTCTGCTACGTGGCCTAACGGCGGCATTGAGGAGTAACTGAAATGTCTCGTGTAGGAAAAATGCCGGTCGCCATTCCCCAGGGTGTGGACGTGGCCATTAAAGAAGACCAGATCAACGTTAAAGGCGCGCTGGGCACCTTGGCGCTGACGCAAAATGTGCTCGTCACCATTAAAAATGATGACGGCAAGCTCACTTTTGCGCCCGCCAACGAGTCTCGCCAGGCCAATGCCATGAGTGGCACCATGCGTCAGCTGGTGAACAACATGGTGACGGGTGTGACCAAGGGCTTTGAGAAAAAGCTCAGTCTGATTGGTGTGGGCTACAAGGCCCAGGCGCAAGGCGCCAAACTGAATTTGACCGTTGGTTATTCTCACCCTGTGGTGATGGATATGCCAGCAGGCATTACCGTCGCGACCCCGACTCCCACGGAAGTGGTGATCAAGGGTTCTGACCGTCAGCGTGTCGGCCAGATCGCCGCTGAAGTTCGTGCTGTTCGTCCTCCCGAGCCTTACAAGGGCAAGGGCATCCGTTATTCGGATGAGAAGATCACGATCAAAGAAACCAAGAAGAAATAAGGAGCTGCATCATGTTGACCAAAAAAGAGCAGCGCCTTCGTCGTTCACGCCAGACCCGCATCCGCATTGCCACGCAAGGCGTTGCCCGTTTGACGGTGAACCGTACCAATCTGCACATTTACGCCAGCGTTATTTCTGGCGACGGTACCAAGGTTCTGGCCGCTGCATCTACTGCCGAAGTAGAAATGCGCAAGGAAATTGGCGCGTCTGGTAAGGGTGGAAACGTTTCTGCTGCGCAGGCCATTGGCAAGCGTATTGCCGAGAAGGCAAAAGCAGCAGGTGTAGAAAAAGTGGCGTTTGATCGCGCCGGTTTTGCGTACCATGGCCGCGTCAAAGCGCTGGCTGATGCGGCACGCGAAGCTGGCTTGCAGTTCTAAGCAGACTGGAATTAAGTATGGCTAAGTTTCAAGCAAAATCGCAAAACGACGCTCCAGACGATGGTCTGAAGGAAAAAATGATCGCGATCAATCGCGTGACCAAAGTGGTGAAGGGTGGCCGTATTCTCGGTTTTGCCGCACTCACGGTGGTTGGCGACGGTGACGGTCGGGTCGGCATGGGCAAGGGCAAGTCGAAAGAAGTGCCTGCTGCCGTGCAAAAAGCGATGGAAGAAGCGCGTCGCAACATGACCAAAGTGTCATTGAAAAACGGCACGATTCACCACAACGTATTTGGCCACCATGGTGCAGCCAATGTGATGATGGCGCCAGCGCCCAAGGGCACGGGCATCATTGCCGGCGGTCCGATGCGCGCTGTTTTTGAAGTCATGGGCATTACCGATATCGTGGCCAAGAGCCATGGTTCGAGCAACCCTTACAACATGGTGCGCGCCACCATGGATGCACTGAACAACTCCACGACAGCCTCTGAAATTGCGGCCAAGCGTGGTAAATCAGTCGAAGACATCTTCGGCTAAGCCGGGTATTGAAATGACCAAAGAAACCACAGTAAAAGTCCAGCTGGTTCGCAGCCCGATTGGCACCAAGGAATCACACCGCGCGACTGTGCGCGGTCTGGGCCTTCGTGGCATCAACAGCACCAGCGAATTGCAGGACACGCCCGCAGTGCGCGGCATGATCAACAAGATCAGTTATCTGGTCAAGATTGTCTGAGCGGAGACTCACCATGGAATTGAACGGAATCAAGCCTGGCCAAGGCGCAAAACATGCAAAACGACGCGTTGGTCGTGGCATTGGCTCTGGCCTCGGCAAAACAGCAGGACGCGGTCATAAAGGCCAAAAATCACGTTCGGGCGGCTACCACAAGGTAGGCTTTGAGGGCGGTCAAATGCCCATGCATCGTCGCTTGCCCAAGCGCGGTTTCAAGTCGCATCTGCTCAAGTTCAATGCTGAAGTTACGCTGTCAGCACTGGAGCAGCTCGGCCTGGCCGAAGTCAACCTGTTGACACTCAAGGCCTCCGGTCTGGTGGGTCAGCTGGCAAAGAACGTCAAGATCATCAAGTCGGGAACTTTGTCCAAAGCGGTCAAGTTGAACGGCATTGGTGCGACGGCAGGTGCCAAGGCCATCATTGAAGCCGCTGGCGGCTCGATCGCTTAATACCTGACAGGGACAAGTAAGTGGCAACCAACTCGGCTCAAATTGCTAAAACCGGCAAATATGGTGATCTGCGCAGCAGGCTCACGTTTTTGCTGTTGGCGCTGGTTGTGTACCGTGTTGGTGCACACATTCCGGTTCCGGGCATTGACCCTGGTCAGCTGAAAGAGCTGTTCAAGGGCCAGCAGGGCGGCATATTGAATCTTTTCAATATGTTTTCGGGAGGTGCTCTGTCCCGATTTACGGTGTTTGCCCTGGGCATCATGCCTTACATCTCGGCTTCCATCATCATGCAGTTGCTCACCTATGTGGTGCCAACATTCGAGCAGATGAAAAAGGAAGGGGAAGGCGGCCGTCGCAAGATCACGCAATACACCCGTTATGGAACCCTGGCCTTGGCCCTGTTTCAGTCCATGGGTATTGCGGTGGCGCTTGAAAGCTCTCCAGGTCTTGTTCTGGTGCCAGGTTTCGGATTCCGGATGACGGCGGTGTTCAGTCTGACCGCTGGCACGATGTTTTTGATGTGGCTCGGTGAGCAGATTACCGAGCGCGGCTTGGGCAATGGCATTTCGATATTGATTTTTGCCGGCATCGCTGCTGGACTGCCAAGTGCCCTGGGTGGTTTGCTTGAGCTGGTGCGAACAGGTGCCATGAGCATTCTGATAGCCATCGTGATTGTTGCTGTGGTGGTGTTGGTTACGTATTTTGTGGTGTTTGTTGAGCGTGGGCAGCGGAAAATTCTTGTGAATTACGCACGTCGCCAGGTCGGCAACAAGGTGTACGGTGGACAGTCGTCGCACCTGCCCCTCAAGCTCAACATGGCAGGCGTGATTCCTCCCATCTTTGCTTCTTCCATCATTTTGCTGCCGGCAACGGTGGTAGGTTGGTTCAGTACAGGCGAAAGCATGCGCTGGTTGAGAGATATTGCCAGTACCTTGACGCCAGGGCAGCCCATCTACGTGATGCTGTATGCCGGAGCCATCGTATTTTTCTGCTTTTTCTACACCGCGCTGGTATTTAACAGCCGTGAGACAGCAGACAACCTGAAAAAGAGTGGCGCGTTCATTCCTGGAATCCGTCCTGGTGACCAGACAGCGCGTTACATTGACAAGATTTTGGTCAGGCTCACGTTGGCAGGTGCCGTGTACATCACTTTCGTGTGTTTGTTGCCCGAGTTTCTGATTTTGAAATACAACGTGCCCTTTTATTTCGGTGGAACGTCATTGCTGATTATTGTGGTGGTGACCATGGATTTCATGGCCCAGGTTCAGAATTACATGATGTCGCAGCAGTATGAATCACTGCTGAAGAAGGCGAATTTCAAGACGTAGTTTTGATTCGTTCCCGACAGGCAACAGGTTTTATTTGCGGGGCAGCGCAGGATTGCATGGCAATCAGCTGTTCTCAACAGCTTAGGTTTTAGGAGAAAGAAATGAGAGTTTCAGCTTCGGTTAAGAAAATTTGCCGCAACTGTAAAATCATCCGGCGCAAGGGCGTTGTACGCGTGATCTGCACAGATCCACGGCACAAACAGCGCCAAGGCTGATTTTCAAGAGATTTAGAGGACGCACATGGCTCGTATCGCTGGTATCAATATTCCGCCGCAGAAGCATGCCGAAATCGGCTTGACTGCAATTTTTGGCATAGGTCGCACACGTGCTCGCAAAATTTGCGAAGCATGTGACATTGACTACGCCAAGAAGGTCAAAGATCTGACTGATGGTGATCTGGAAAAAATTCGTGACCAGATCGCTCTGTTCACGATTGAAGGTGACTTGCGTCGTGAAACCACGATGAACATCAAGCGCCTGATGGACATCGGATGCTATCGCGGTTTCCGTCACCGTCGCGGTCTGCCAATGCGCGGTCAGCGTACGCGGACCAACGCCCGTACCCGCAAGGGTCCGCGTAAGGCAGCTGCTGCCTTGAAGAAATAATTGAGAGGTCGTCATGGCAAAATCACCAAGCAATAGCGCGTCACAGCGCGTTCGCAAGAAAGTACGCAAGAACGTGGCCGATGGCATTGCCCACGTCCACGCATCTTTCAACAACACGATCATCACGATCACCGACCGCCAAGGCAATGCTTTGTCCTGGGCCTCTTCTGGTGGCCAGGGTTTCAAGGGCTCACGCAAGTCGACTCCTTTTGCAGCGCAGGTCGCTTCAGAAGTGGCCGGACGCGCAGCCATTGAGCAAGGCATCAAGAACCTTGATGTCGAAATCAAGGGCCCTGGTCCTGGACGTGAGTCTTCTGTGCGCGCACTGGGTGCGTTGGGTATTCGGATCAATTCGATTGCTGACGTGACGCCTGTTCCGCACAACGGTTGCCGCCCCCAAAAGCGTCGCCGCATTTAATCGCTATGTCCGGGCGGGTCGACTGCACTGCGGTTGGCTTTAGCGCTGGACATTTTTTATCAAGCCCACCGCCGTTAGGTTGACACCGAAGGCTCCTGCAGCAATGCAGCAGATGACACAAGGACATTCAAGTGGCACGTTACCTAGGCCCCAAGGCCAAACTATCCCGCCGTGAAGGCACTGACCTGTTCCTGAAGAGCGCACGCCGCTCTATCAGTGACAAGGCCAAATTCGACTCCAAGCCAGGTCAGCATGGCCGTACTTCGGGTACCCGCACCTCTGACTTCGGTCTTCAGTTGCGTGAAAAGCAAAAAGTCAAACGCATGTATGGCGTTCTCGAAAAGCAGTTCCGCCGCTATTTCGAAGAAGCCGACCGCCGCAAAGGCAATACCGGCGCCAACTTGCTGTTCATCCTCGAATGCCGCCTGGACAACGTTGTCTACCGTATGGGCTTTGGCTCTACTCGTGCTGAAGCGCGTCAATTGGTGTCGCACAAAGCCATCACGGTGAATGGCAAGCCGGTCAATATTCCTTCGTACATGGTCAAGACTGCCGACGTGATCGCTGTTCGCGACAAGTCCAAAAAGCAAACCCGCATTACCGAAGCCCTTCAGCTTGCACAGCAAGTTGGTCTGCCGGCCTGGGTTGATGTGAATGCTGAAAAAGGCGAAGGCGTCTTCAAGAAGGTGCCTGACCGTGATGAGTTTGCCGCTGACGTCAACGAATCGTTGATCGTCGAGTTGTACTCACGCTAATTTCGTTCCTGCGATACAGGGCACTGTATCGCCAGGGTGTGCTTCGCCAGCCTTATCGGTGTAACGAACCGAGGGTATTGAGAGGAAGACTGCATGCAGACTAATTTGTTGAAACCTAAAACCATCAATGTAGAGCAGCTTGGCGCCAATCGCGCCAAGGTGACTCTCGAACCGTTCGAGCGTGGCTATGGCCATACGCTGGGCAATGCATTGCGCCGTGTTTTGTTGTCTTCCATGGTGGGTCATGCCGCCACCGAGGTGACCATTGCCGGTGTTTTGCATGAGTACTCATCCATCGATGGCGTTCAGGAAGATGTTGTCAACATCCTGCTGAACCTCAAGGGTGTGGTTTTCAAGTTGCACAACCGCGATGAAGTGACGTTGAGCTTGCGCAAGGACGGCGAAGGTCCTGTGACTGCTGCTGACATCCAGACGCCGCACGACGTCGAAATCATCAACCCTGAGCATGTTATTGTGAATTTGTCGCATGGCGGCAAAATCGACATGCAGATCAAGGTTGAGAATGGCCGTGGCTATGTGCCCGGTACGGTGCGTCGCTATGGTGATGAATCGCCGAAATCAATCGGCCGGATTGTCCTGGATGCTTCGTTTTCACCGGTCAAACGCGTGAGCTACACGGTTGAGAGCGCCCGCGTCGAGCAGCGTACCGATCTGGACAAGCTGGTGCTGGAAATCGAAACGAATGGTGCTGTGACCGCAGAAGATGCAGTTCGCGCATCGGCGAAGATTCTGGTGGAGCAGCTGGCAGTGTTTGCCCAGCTCGAAGGCAACGAATTGGCCGCTTTTGATGCGCCAGTTCAGCGCAGTTCACAGCAGTTCGATCCGATCTTGTTGCGCCCGGTGGACGAGCTCGAACTGACTGTTCGTTCTGCGAACTGCTTGAAGGCAGAAAACATTTACTACATTGGCGACCTGATTCAGCGCACGGAAAATGAGCTGTTGAAGACGCCTAACCTGGGCCGGAAATCTCTCAATGAGATCAAGGAAGTGTTGGCCTCGCGCGGGCTGACGCTGGGAATGCGGTTGGAGAGCTGGCCACCGGCCGGACTTGACAAGCGTTAATTGAACTGAATAGACCCCAATCAGTTGGGGCATCGCACGGGCAGTACCTGATACGGCTGTCTGGAAATTAAAAAAGGAATCACCATGCGACACGGACACGGACTACGTAAACTCAACCGCACCAGCGAGCACCGCCTCGCCATGCTGCGCAACATGATGAACTCGCTGCTTCAGCATGAGGCCATCAAGACCACGCTGCCCAAGGCCAAGGAATTGCGCCGTGTGGTAGAGCCGATGATCACGCTTGCCAAAGAGCCAACACTGGCCAACAAGCGCTTGGCTTTTGACCGCCTGCGCGACCGCGATATGGTCGTCAAGTTGTTTGCCGAACTCGGCCCACGTTACAAGGCCCGTCCTGGTGGCTACACCCGCATCCTGAAAATGGGTTTCCGTGTGGGTGACAATGCACCGATGGCACTCGTTGAGCTGGTTGACCGTCCAGAAGTGTCGGAAGACACTGTTTCTGACGCAGTCAAGGCATAACTAGGTTATAATAAATTCATATCGCGCGGTGGAGCAGCCTGGTAGCTCGTTGGGCTCATAACCCAAAGGTCGTAAGTTCAAATCTTGCCCGCGCAACCAACATTCTGGTAACCAGTCCAGTTAGCAAAAAGCCCACTTTCAAGTGGGCTTTTTGCTTTGTGGTCGGGTTTTATTTGAGGGCGTAATGCTGCGCGATGGTTGACCTCAGTCGGGCAGCATGGCCGTGACCTCAATTTCAATTTGAGCCCTTTCCTCAACCAGCCCTGCGACTTGCACACAGGTCATGGCCGGGAAGTTCTTTCCCATGATTTCGCGGTAGACGCCCCCAATCTCCTTGAGTCTGGCGCTGTATTCGTGACGGTCCACCACATACCAGGTCATGCGCACCATGTGCTCCGGCCCTGCGCCGCCTGCCTTGAGGACGGCCGCAATGTTTTGCAGGGTCTGGCGAGTCTGTACGACGAAGTCGTCGCTTTCAAATTGTTGTTCGGCGTTCCAGCCGATCTGGCCGCCCACAAATAACAGGGCACCACGCGCCAGCACGCCGTTCGAGTAGCCTTTGGGTTCTGCCCAATCTGGGGGTTGGATTTTTTTCATGATGTTCATTCCGGCCTTGTGTGTAGATAGGGGTGAAGCGCGCTGCGCAGGTCATCCGGAATGCGAACGGGTTTTCCGGTAGGCAGTTCTAAATAGACCACCACAGCCTGTGCCTTCAGTTTGAGGGGCGCTGCACCGCCATCCATCGGCGGGGTGCCGTGGATTTCATAGTGCATCCCCAGGCTGGTGTGGCCTATTTTGGTGAGGTCCAGCGTCAGGGTGAGCTGGTCGCCGTTGCGGCACATGCCCAGGAACTCGGTTTTCAAATCCACGATAGGAACGCCGAAGCCGTTTTCGATCATCCGATGTTCCGGGAATCCGATGTGGGCCAGAAAGTCTTCCTGTACCTCGTGCATCAGGTAAAAAAACTGCGGGTAAAAAACGATGCCTGCCGGATCGCAGTGGTGAAAACGAACCTGTTTTTGGGTGGTGAATTTCATGGCTTGCGCAATTTGAAGCGTTGCAGTTTTCCGGTCTCGGTACGCGGCAGCGTGGTCAGAAACGCGATCTGGCGTGGGTACTTGAATGGCGCCAGTGTGGCCTTGACATGGTCCTGAAGGGCTTTGACCATGGCGTCGTCGCCGACGTGTCCGGGCTTGAGGACGACAAAGGCCTTGACCACCATGCCGCGGTCTTCGTCGGGGATGCCAACCACACCGCATTCGGCCACCGCCGGGTGTTTGAGCAGCGCGTCTTCGACCTCGGGGCCGGCGACGTTGTAGCCTGCCGTGATGATCAGGTCATCGGCCCGTGCCTGGTAAAAGAAATAGCCGTCAGCGTCCTGCATGAAGGAATCGCCGGGGTAGTTCCAGCCCGCCCTGACATAGCTGGTCTGGCGCGCATCGTCCAGGTACTTGCAACCGGTGGGGCCAATGACGGCCAGTTTGCCGATGGTTCCACGCGGCACTTCGACGCCATCGTCGTTCACCACCCTGGCACTGTAGCCCGGCACCACTTTGCCAATGGCCCCCCGGCGCACGTCCGGGCCTGCCGATGAAATGAAGATATGGAACATTTCGGTGGCACCAATGCCGTCGATCATTTCAATGCCCGTGGCGTCTTTCCACAGTTGCCGCGTCGCGTCGGGCAGCCCTTCCCCGGCGCTCACGCACAGCCGCAGGCTGGCAACGCCATGCTGCCTGGCGAACGGGGCCATCTGCCGGTAAAACGTGGGGGCGGTGTAGCAAATGGTGGCGCCCACCGCATTGATGAGCCGAACCATGGCCTCGGGCGTGTAGACAATCGACGGGTAATACACCGAAGCACCGGCCCACATCGGGAACACCAGCATACCGCCCAGGCCAAAGGTGAACGCCAGTGGCGGCGAGCCCATCACAATGTCTTGTGGCCCGGCCTTGAGCACATGGCGCGGCCAGGCTTCGCAAGCCGCCAGTACATCGCGGTGTGTGTGCACCGCCGCTTTGGGGCTGCCCGTGGTTCCGGAGGTGAACGCCATCATGGCAATGTCGTCGGCCAGCACCGGGCAAGGCGTGAAACGGCCGTTTTTGCGATCCGCCAGTACCGCCAGCGAGCCCGCATCGTTCTGCAGGTTGAACGGCACGATGGTGCGAAGCGTCGGGAACTGGGCCTGTGCGATTTGCAGTTCCAGCAGCAGGGCACCGTCGCACAGCGCCAGCGCGGGCTGTGCTTTTTCAATCACTTCGCCCAGCTCTTTGGCGCGCAGCAGCGGCATGGTGGCCACTGCAATCAGGCCCGCCTGAACCACCCCCAGCCAGGCCAGCGCCATGCCGATGGAATTGCCGCCCCGCAGCAGCACCCGGTTGCCCGGCACCAGCTTGAAGTCCTCCGTCAGGACCTGGGCAATCTGGTTGACGCGGGCCAGCGCATCGGCGTAGCTCAGGGTGAGCGTGTCTGAACGCAGCAGGGGCCTGTCGCCATGCCCGTTCTGCAGGGCTTGGGCAAACAGCCGGTCCACCAGATTGGCCTGGTCGGCAATGCGTGTCTCGGGCAGGGTGTAGGCCAGCGTTGGCCACTGTGCAAACGGCGGCAGCCGGTCATGCACAAAACGGTCGGTTTGCACCACAGGAGATGATGTCTGGGCCTTCATGATTGCAACACCGCCTTGCCAATGATGAGTTGCTGGACTTCGGTGGCGCCCTCGTAAATACGCAGGGAACGGATGTCCCGGTACAGGCTTTCGACCTTGGTGCCGACCTTGACACCCAGGCCGCCGTGCATCTGCAGGGCCATGTCGATCACACGCTGCGCGTTTTCAGTGGCGGTCATTTTGGCCATGGCGGCTTCTGCGGTGATTCGGGTGTTGCTGCCCAGCCGTTCGCTTTCATCGCGCAGCCAGGCGGCGCGGTAGGTCAGCAGCGCCGCAGCGTCGACCAGCGCCGCCATTTCGCCGAGTTTGGCCTGCGTCAGCTGAAAGTCGGCCAGCGTGTGGCCAAACATCTTGCGTTGCCGTGAATAGCTCACGGCCTCGGCCAGCGCCCGCCGTGCCATGCCCAATGCCGCGCCAGCGACCGAAGCCCGAAAGATATCCAGGGTCTGCATGGCCAGCTTGAAGCCGTTGTTCAAGCTGCCCAGCTGTGTGTCGGCAGCCAGCGTGCAGTCGGTAAACCGCAGGGTGGCCAGGGGGTGCGGTGCCATCACGGCGATGTGTTCGCTGCTGTCCAGGCCGGGCGTCTGGGCGTCAACAATGAAAGCGGTGATGCCCCGTGTGCCTGCGCTGGGCTCTGTCTTGGCAAAGGTGACATAGAAGTCAGCGATGCCGCCATTGCTGATCCAGGTCTTGGTGCCATTCATGGCCCAGGCGCCAGCGGTCTTGCGGGCTTCGGTGGCCATGGCGCCGGCATCAGAACCGGCGTCGGGTTCGCTGAGCGCAAAGGCAGCGATTTTTTGGCCACTGGCCACCTGCGGCAGGTAGGCGGCCTGTTGGGCCGGCGTGCCCGCCAGGGTGATGGCGCCACTGCCCAGCCCCTGCATGGCAAAGGCAAAATCGGCCAGCGGTGAATGAAAGGCCAGGGTCTCGCGCAAGATCACCAGTGCCCGGGAGTCGAGTTTTTCCAGCGCCCCCCCCAAAGAACCGTCAGGCCCGGCCGGCACGCAGTAGCGCAGCCAGCCGTGGGCGCCCAGCAGTTTCACCCAGGCCTTGCAGGCCTGGCGGTCATCGCTTTCGTCAATCTGCTGGTCGGCCATCCAGTCGACCAGCTTCGCGCCAAGCTCGCGATGCACCGCGTCAAAAAAAGGCAGGCTCAGGTGGGCGGTAGACGGTTTCATGCTCAATCGCCTTTGAACACGGGTTGCTGCCGGGCGGCAAACGCCGCGTAGGCGCGGGTGAAGTCCTGCGTTTGCATGCAGATGGCCTGGGCCTGCGCTTCGGCTTCTATCGCCTGGTCCAGTGTCATGGCCCATTCCTGGTGCAGCATGGTTTTGGTCATGCCGTGGGCAAAGGTCGGTCCGCTGGCAAGCTGGTGGGCCAGGGTTGTTGCTTTGTCCAGCAGCGCTTGGGGTTCGTGCAGGGCGTTGAAAAAGCCCCACTGCAGGCCTTCCTGTGCGCTCATGGTGCGCCCGGTGAATAGCAGTTCCGAGGCGCGGCCCTGGCCAATCAGGCGCGGCAGCAGGGCGCAGGCGCCCATGTCGGCACCGGCCAGCCCCACCCGGGTGAACAAAAAGGCGGTTTTGGCTTGCGCCGTGCCCAGCCGCAGGTCAGAGGCCAGCGCCATCATGGCCCCGGCGCCGGCGCAAATACCGTCAATCGCCGCCACGATGGGCTGGGGGCACAAGCGCATGGCCTTGATCAGGTCACCCGTCATGCGGGTGAACTCCAGCAGTTCCGGCATGCTCATCTTTGTCAGCGGGCCGATGATTTCGTGCACATCGCCACCCGAGCAGAAGTTGCCACCGGCGCCGGTCAGCACCACCACCTTCACATCGGTGGCGCTGTTCAGCGCGCGAAACAGGTCGCGCAGCTCGGCATAGGAGTCAAAGGTCAGCGGATTCTTGCGCTCGGGGCGGTTCAGGGTCAGCGTTGCCACGCCGTCGTCAAAGGCATACGCGAAATGCTGCGCTTTGTGGCCGGCCAGCGTATTGAACTGCGCGTGCATGGGGTTGGCGGAGCCAATGTAGTGTTTCATGCGATTTCCAGTGTGTTGCTGCCCTGCGGGTCGCCGAGCTGATCGGTGTGGTGCTGCTTGACCTTGCCCAGCAGCTTGTGCAGCGACTCCACTTCGCGCAGTGACAGGGCGCCAAAGGCCGTCACAATCCAGGCCTCGTGCTGGCGCGCCATCTCGTCAAACAGCTTGCGCCCGCGTGGCGTCAGCCGGACCCGGTAGGCGCGGCGGTCGCCCGCCACGTCCATGCGCTCGACCAGCCCTTCGGCCACCAGCTGGTCGGTGATGCCCGTGACATTGCCACCCGTCACCATCATGCGGCGCGACAGCTCGTTCATCTTCAGGCCCTCGGGGCTGCGTTCGAGCTGGGCCATCAGGTCAAAGCGGGGCAGGGTGGTGTCAAATTGTTCCCGCAGCTGGGTGCGCACCTGCTTTTCCACCAGCTGGGTGCAGGTCAGCATCCGCAGCCAGAGCCGCAGTGCTTCCGGGTGTTCGCTGTGGCCTCTTGCTTCCATGTCCATGGTTTGGTTCCTGTATGTTCTGGAAATGCTTGCTATTTATTTGATAGCTGCTTGCGCCCGTGTTTATTGGGCCAAAAGCTCTTTTTGCTTAAGAATTTCGCGGTAAAGCTGGTCCCGGCCACTCAGGTAGGGCTGGGGCCAGCTGACGTGGCGGCTTTGCAGCTTGGCAGCTTCGTGCAGCGTCCAGGCCGGGTCGGCCAGGTGCGGGCGCGCAATCGCGCACAGGTCGGCGCGGCCGGCGGCAATGATGCTGTTGACATGGTCCACCTCTGAAATGGCGCCGACGGCAATCGTCTGTATGCCCACCTCGTTGCGAATGCGGTCGGCAAACGGGGTCTGGTACATGCGGCCATACACCGGCCTGGCGGCGCGCGTGGTCTGGCCTGAGGACACGTCGATAAAGTCGCAGCCTGCGGCCTTGAACAGCCGCGCCATGGCCACCGCATCATCGGCCGTGTTGCCGCCGGGCGCCCAGTCATGGGCTGAAATGCGCACGCTCATGGGCAGGTGGGCGGGCCACATCGCCCGCATGGCGCGAAAGACTTCCAGCGGGTAGCGGCAGCGGTTCTCCAGGCTGCCGCCGTAGTCGTCGGTGCGCAGGTTGGTCAGCGGCGTGATAAAGCTCGACAGCAAATAGCCGTGCGCGCAGTGCAGCTCCAGCCAGTCAAAACCGGCGCTTGCGGCATGCTGGGTGGACTGCACAAACGCGGCGGTGATGCGCGCCATGTCGGCGCGCGTCATGGCCTGCGGCAGCTGATTGGTCGGGCCATAGGCCACCGCACTGGCGGCCAGCAGCGGCCAGTTGCCCTCTGGCAGTGGTTCATCGGGTGCGTCCCAGCCGACCTGCGTGGACCCCTTGGGACCGCTGTGGCCCAGTTGCAGGCCGATTTTGGCGCCAGCGCCCGAGGCATGAACAAAATCGGCAATCCGCTTGAAGGCCTGCATTTGCGCGTTGTTCCACAAACCCGGGCAGCCCGGGCTGATGCGGCCTTCGGGCTCGGGTGCGGTCATTTCCACAAAGACCAGCGCCGCACCGCCCAGCGCGCGGGCGCCCAGGTGCACCAGATGGAAGTCCTGCGGCACGCCGTCAATGGCGCTGTAGGTGGCCATGGGCGAGACGACGATGCGATTCTTGAGCTGCAGCTCGCGCACCTTCAGCGGCAGCAGCATGGGCGGCGGCGTGGATGTGGCCCCCACGCTTGCCACTTCGTGTGCGGCGCTGCCCCCCGAGGGGGCTGGCCTTGCTTGGGGCTGCCCGGCGCTGCGGCTGCTGGCGCTGCTCTGGGCCAGCCACTGTTCATAGCCCGCCAGCCAGTCGGCATCGCGCACGCGCAGGTTTTCGTGGCTGATGCGCTGCGAGCGCGTCATCATCGAGTAGAAGAATTGCTCCGCCTCCATGCCGCTATAACGCGCGACGTTTTCAAACCACTCGGTTGAATTGCGCGCCGCGTTCTGAATTTTCAGCACCTCGACCGAACGCACGGCTTCATAGGCTTGCAATGCCTCGGCCATGTCGCTGGTCTTGGCAAAACAACGCGCCAGCTCAATTGCATCTTCAAGTGCCAGTTTGGTGCCGCTGCCAATCGAGAAATGGGCGGTGTGGGCGGCGTCGCCCATCAAGACAACTGGTGCCCCCACGCTCCCCACTGCGTGTGGTTCGCTGCCCCCCTGGGGGGCTGAACTTCGCTTGGGGCGGCCCGGCGCTTCGTTCGGTGCCCCCACGCTCCCTGCTGCGTGTGACTCGCTCCCCGAGGGGGCGCTGCGGCCCGGCAAAGCCGGTTCCGCGGCCCCTGCTGGCAAAGACATGTCTTCAGCCCTCTGCACTTCGGGCCAATGCACCCAGCGCTCACAGACCACACGCGGAAACCGTATCCAGATCGCCGAGCCCCGCACATGCGTGGCGTTGTTCATCAGCGCGTTGCCGTCGAGGTACCTGGCAAACAGCTTTTCGCAAAAGGCAATGCCATCTTCCTGGCTCATCTGGTCCAGGCCGTGGGCTTTCCAGACGGCCTCGGGCGTTTCAACGATAAACGTCGAGGTGCTGTCGTCAAACTGGTAGGCGTGCGCGGCAAACCAGCCGTGCTCGGTTTGCTCAAAGGCAAAGGTGAAGGCGTCAAAGGTTTTCTTCGTGCCCAGCCAGACAAAGCGGCAGGCACGCAGCTCCACGTCAGGCTGGAAGGTATCGGCGTAGCGCGAGCGGATGCGGCTGTTCAGGCCGTCGCAGGCCACCACCAGGTCGGCGTTGTAGTGGGCCGCTGCGGCCTGGTCATCCTGCACATCCGCTTCAAACACCAGGTCAACACCCAACGCGATGCAGCGCTCTTGCAAAATATTGAGCAGGCGTTTGCGACCGATACCGCAAAAGCCATGGCCGCCAGAGCGCACGCTGCGTCCCTTGAAAAACACCTCCACGTCATCCCAGTGGTTGAAGGCGTCACCAATCAGCTGCGCGCTGACCGCATCGGCCGCGCGCAAATTGCCAAGGGTCTGGTCTGACAGCACCACGCCCCAGCCAAAGGTGTCAAAAGGCCGGTTGCGCTCGACCACCGTGATCTGGTGCGCCGGGTTCTGCTGCTTCATCAGCAGGGCGAAATACAAACCTGCGGGACCACCGCCAAGGCAAAGAATATGCATGAGATGCGTGCTCTCTGGATTAATCTGGCCTTAATTGTTTAGGTTTAAAGTATATTCGTCAAGCGGATTTTTCCCTGATCCGAAAACAGGCCCGGCGGGGCCTGCCCGCCGTCATAAAGGTCTTTGGGGCGGCCCGGGTCTTGCCGCCGTCTGCGGGCAATCAGGGCGCCTGAAAGCCAGAGGCCCGGTAAGTGAGCACCAACGTGTCCCGATAACCCTGGCTGCTGGCGCTGTCGGCGGGCAGGATGGGCGTGGTTTCGTGAATCACCCGTGCGTCGTCCAGCAGCAGGGCGGTCAGGGGTTGCTGCATGACAAAGCGCACGCCGTGCGGGCCGTTCGCGTCAAATACCCGGGTCTCGCCGCCCTTGACGCCGTGCCTGGCCACCAGCAGCACCACGACAAAATCGACACCGTCGCGGTGCGCGCCTTCCGGCGTCGGCCGGCCCACCCCGCCCGCCGTGTCGATGCGGAACTGGTGCGCTTCAATGTGCCAGCGCGGCACCGGCCTGACCTGGGCAAACAGCCTGCCCAGGCTGGCCAGCAAATCGGTCCACGAGGCAGCTTCTGCGACGGCCGGCTCCAGCGGATCAAACCAGCGCTCAAAGCCACCGTGCAGCGCGTTGTAGTCGGTGGGCTGCCAGTGCGCGCGGTGCGGCGTCTGGCTAAAGGTGCCACCTTGCATGTCCTGCACAAAGCAGCCATGCCGGCGCTTGCGGTAATGCCCGCCGTCTTTCAGGTGCGCATCAGGCGGCAAGCGGTTCCAGGAGTCGTTCAGCCCCTGCCAGGCGGTCGGCCAGTGGGGTGTTTGAAGCGCAAGGCTGGCCACCAGGTCGGCCGGGTAGAGCAGGCTCAGTCCGTCTTGCAGCAGCGCCTGGGCGGGTGGTTTTTGAACAGTGGCGATATTGAACATGGTTGCTATTTTGCTTTACCTGCAGGGCGCTGGCCCAGACGCCCCATGACAACCCTGGCCAGCAAGTACAACGGCAAAACCGGCGGGCAGAGCGCCCGGGAAAGATACGGAGCCTGCCTACACACACGGCACGCAAAGCTGCCCATAATAAGGTCGTCGTTTAACCAGAGGAGACGCACATGCTGTACAAATTCAAATCAAAAGACGCTGGCGATGTGATCATGCTGGAGGCCAACGGCCGCCGCATACTGGAGATCATTGGCAAGGACGCCGGCACCAAGGGCATCATCCTGCCCGAGCAAATGCCGGCAGCGCTGGCAGCGCTTGAGGCGGCCATCGCGCTGGAAGCGTCGGGCGACGAAAATTCGGGCGACATTCCCGGCGACGGCCTGGGCCTGCACCAGCGCGCACTGCCTTTCATCGACATGCTGCGGCGCAACCAGAAGTCGGGTCACGAGGTGGTGTGGGGCGTCTAGCCTGCGCGCAAGTCAATCCACCTTGGCGCCGGAAGCCTTCACGACCTGCGCCCATTTTTGATCTTCGGCATTGATGAAGGCAGCAAATTCTGGCGGTGTGCTGCCGCCGGGAATGGCGCCCTGTGCCAGCAGCTTTTCCTTGATGGCCGGCGTGTTCAGCGACCGGGCAACTTCCTGCTGAATGCGATTGACAATCTCTGGCGGTGTGCCGGCCGGCGCCAGCAGGCCAAACCAGGAGCTGGCGTCAAAGCCCTTGAGGGCCGGCCCGCCCGCTTGCGCCACGGTCGGCACATCCGGCACGGCGGCAGAACGCTCAGAGCTGGTCACGGCCAGGGCCTTGAGTTTGCCCGATTTGATCAGCTGCATGGACGAAGGCAGGTTGTCAAACATCACATCCATATCGCCGCCGGCCAGCGCCAGCAGGGCCGGGCCCGAGCCGCTGTAGGGGAAGTGCGTCATGTAGGTGCCGCTCATGGTCTTGAACAGCTCACCCGCCAGATGAATCGACGTGCCATTGCCGCTGGAGGCCATGTTGAGCTGGCCCGGCCTGGATTTGGCCAGCCGGATGAAGTCGGCCACGTTGTTGATGCCCGCCGCTTTGGCCTTCTCGGCATTGACGACCATGACATTGGGCACCCCTGCCACCAGGGTGATGGGCGCAAAGTCCTTTTGCGGGTCGTAGGCCATCTTGCTGTACAGCGACTTGTTGATGCCGTGCGTGCCAACCGTGCCCATGAGCAGTGTGTAGCCATCGGGGGCCGACTTGGCCACGGCGTCGGCACCAATGTTGCCGCCGGCACCGGCGCGGTTTTCCACCACAAAGGGCTGGCCGAAGGCTTTGGACAGTTCAGGGGCCATGGCGCGGGCCAGAATGTCGGTGGTTCCGCCCGGTGCGAAGGGCACCACGATCTTGACCGGCTTGCTGGGCCAGCTGCTTTGTGCCACCGCTGCAGTTGCTATCAAATATAGAGCTGCCAGCGCCGTAGTTATAAGGGCGAAACGGCGATTTGATGCAAACAAGGGTGTCAAGGTGATCTCCGGTGAGGTGTGGCTGGCGTTGCAGAGAAACCATACCGCGCCCTTGCTGCTGCTTCAAGAGGGTTAGTCCCCGCATGAAAAAAGCCGCCTGGCGATCACCAGGCGGCTTTGATGTCCATGCAGGATACCGGCTCAGTCGGCAAATTTGCCAGCGGCTTCGATCACCGGCTTGAGTTTGGTGATTTCTGCGGCCACAAAGGCCTTGTGCGCCGCCGGTTCCACGCGCTTGTCGGCCACGACGACAGCGCCAAGACCTTCCTGCTTTTTGATGAAATCAGGGTCTTTCAGGGCCAGCTTCAGCGCGGCATTGAGCTGGGCCTGCACGGCCGGTGGCGTGCCCTTGGGCGCATAAAGGCCATGCCAGATGGTCAGGTCAAAGCCTTTCAGGCCCATTTCCTGGAGGGTCGGATAGTCCTTGAGCAGCTTGTTGTTGGACAGCGGCTTGGCGGTCGTCACGGCAAAGGCCTTGACGCGACCAGCCTCAATCTGGCTGGTGGTGTTGGTGGTCTGGTCACACATCAGGTCGACCTGGCCGCCGACCAGTGCATTCATGGCAGGTGCCGTGCCGCCGAAGGGAATGGTTGTCATGGCCTCGGTCGACTTGATGGCCGATTGCCACATCAGGCCGCACAGGTGCGAGGCGGAACCCAGCCCGGCATGGGCGATATTGAGCTTGCCGGCGTTGGCGCGAATGTAGTTTTCAAAATCGCGGTAGTTGTTGGCCGGCAACTGGGGCTTGCCGATCAGCGTCATCGGCACTTCGTTGATCATGCCCAAAAACTCGAAATCGTCGAGGGGCTTGTACTGCAGCTTGCGGTAAAGCGCTGGCGCTGACGCCATGCCAATATGGTGCAGCAGCAGGGTGTGGCCATCGGGGGCTGCTTTGGCGACCTTGGTGGCGCCAATCGTGCCGCCCGCGCCGTTGACGTTTTCGACCACGAAATTGGCCCCGCTGCCCATGGATTTGCGCATCGCCTCGGCCAGATCGCGTGCCACGCGGTCGGTTGGGCCGCCTGCTGCAAAAGGAACCACAAACGTGATGGGTTTCGAGCCCGGATAGGTTTGTGCATGCGCAAAAATGGCCGTCGCAGCGGCGGCAAGAACCAGCAAACGTTTCATGGGTAGCTCCTAGAGTTTGATGAAACAATTTTAGGGGCTGGCTGCTGCCACGGTATCGCGGGAACTACGTAAGGACAATCCCGCGAAGGGGCTTTGCAGCCCAATTTCCGCCAGGTTCTGTCATTTGTAGCTGCGGGCGTCCTCAATGACCTTGCCGTCGTTGGGCAGGCTGCCGGGCGCCAGCAGCTCCACCGTGCCGCGCAGCTTGGTCACATCGCGGACAACCTCGCTGATCCGCTGGTCCAGACCGGCATGGGTCGCGCCCGAGGCGAGCGATTCCACCTGAAGCGTCATGTGGTCATTGGCCATTTCGCCACTGACCACCAGACGGGCCTTGAGCACTTCGGGGAAACGCCGGGCGATGGCGGCCACCTGCCCCGGGTGCACAAACATGCCCCTGACTTTCACGGTCTGGTCAGCCCGGCCCATCCAGCCCTTGATGCGCGCATTGGTTCGCCCGGTGGGGCAATGGCCAGGCAACAGCGCCGACAGGTCGCCGGTGCCAAAGCGGATCAGCGGGTAGTCGGGGTTCAGCGTGGTTACCACCAGCACGCCCACCTCGCCCTCGGCCACCGGGTCGCCGGTGCCGGGGCGGACGATTTCCACGATCACGCCCTCGTCGAGCACCAAGCCCTCGCGCGCTTCGGTTTCATAGGCAATCAGACCCAGATCCGCCGATGCATAGCACTGGTAGCCGGCGATGCCGCGTTCGCCCAGCCAGTCGCGCAGGCTGGGCGGAAACGCCTCGCCAGACACCAGTGCCCGGGTCACGCTGGGCAGGGCCACCTTCATCTCCAGCGCTTTTTCGACAATGATCTTCAGGAAACTCGGCGTGCCAATGTAGCCCGCCGGTTTCAGCTCGGCCATGGCATGCACCTGCTGCTCGGTTTGCCCGGTGCCGCCCGGAAACACGGTGCACCCCAGCGCATGCGCACCGGTTTCCATCATCGAACCGGCGGGTACGAAGTGGTAGCTGAAGCTGTTGTGAATCAGCTGGCCTGGCCGAAAACCCGCCGCATGCATGGCCCGCGCCATGCGCCAGTAGTCCTTGCGCGTGCCTTCGGGTTCATAAATCGTGCCGGGGCTGGCAAACACCCGGGGCATGTGCGCGCCGTAGCGCAGTGCGCTGAAGCCCCCGAATACATCGCCGCCGGCCTGGCGCACAGCCTGCTGGCGCTCCAGCAATTCATGCTTGCGGGTCACCGGCAGGCGCGCCAGTGCGGCGCGCGAGGTAATGGCCGCGCCATCCACGCCGTCAAGAACTGCGGCAAACGCCAGTGTGTGGGTTTGTGCGCGCAGAATTTGCTGCGGCAAAGCCGCCAGCAACGCGGCCTCGCGTTCAGCGGGCGGGCGCGACTCCAGTGCGTCAAAAAACCCCGTGTCCAGGGCGCTCATGCCAGCCACCGCTTGCGCCGTTTGTAGCTTTTCACGTCCTTGAAGCTTTTGCGTTCACCGCCGCCCACGCCCAGGTAAAACTCTTTCACATCCTCGTTGTTGGCCAGGTCGCTGGCGGCGCCGTCCATCACCACACGCCCGCTTTCCATGATGTAGCCGTAATCGGCGTATTTCAGCGCCATGTTGGTGTTTTGCTCGGCCAGCAGAAAGGTGACCTTTTCCTTCTGGTTCAGGTCTTTCACGATGTTGAAAACCTCTTCCACGATCTGTGGCGCCAGCCCCATGGAGGGCTCATCGAGCAGCACCATGCTGGGATTGGCCATCAGCGCGCGGCCAATGGCGCACATCTGCTGTTCGCCGCCCGAGGTGTAGGCGGCCTGCGAGCTGCGGCGGGTTTTCAGGCGGGGGAAATAGGCATAGACCTTTTCCATGTTGGCGGCGATTTCCCCCTTGTTCTTGCGGGTGTAGGCACCCGTGAGCAGGTTTTCCTCAATCGTCAGGTGGGCAAAACAATGCCGCCCCTCCATCACCTGCACCACGCCGCGCTGCACCAGGTCTGACGGGGAGAGGTTTTCAATGCGTTCGCCCCGCAGCTCGATCGAGCCCTTGGTGACCTCGCCGCGTTCGCCCTTGAGCAGGTTGGAAATGGCCCGCAGCGTGGTGGTTTTGCCCGCGCCGTTGCCGCCCAGAATGGTGACAATTTTTCCTTCAGGCACATTCAAAGACACGCCTTTTAAAACCAGAATGACGTGGTTGTAAATGACTTCAATGCCGTTGACGTTGAGAAC
>JANNXF010000246.1:0-5451 GCA_031409395.1 Polaromonas sp. | reverse complement strand
CCGGCCGGCAGCCACGGGCACGCGCTGGCGCCGCTGTCTGTGGCGCGTATTTTTACCGGCGCCCCGATTCCACCCGGCGCTGACGCCGTGGTGATGCAGGAAGACTGCGAAACGGGGGAGGATGGCCGTGTTCGGGTTCTGGTGCCACCCAAACCGGGTCAGTGGATTCGCCGGCGCGGCGAAGATGTGGCGCCAGACACGGTGGTGCTGCAGCGCGGCGAGCGCCTGAGCCCAGCCTCACTGGGTCTGGCCGCCAGCATTGGCTTTGCCACGCTGCCGGTCGCCCCGCGCGTGCGGGTCGCCCTGTTTTCAACCGGCGATGAACTCGTCATGCCCGGTGAGGTGGCCCCCGCAGACATGAAGCCCGGTGCCATTTACAACTCCAACCGGTTTTTTCTGAAGGCGCTGTTGCAGCGGCTGGGCTGCAGCGTGACCGATCTCGGCATCGTTCCCGACCGGCTGGACGCTACGGTGGCCGCCTTGCAGGGTGCCAGCCAGCAACACGACCTGATTTTGACCAGCGGCGGTGTTTCGGTGGGCGAAGAAGACCACATCAAGCCCGCCGTGCAGGCGCTGGGCACACTTAATTTGTGGCAAATCGCCATCAAGCCAGGCAAACCGTTTGCGTACGGCAAGGTCGGTGCGGCCCACTTTATTGGCTTGCCCGGCAACCCGGTGTCCAGTTTTGTGACCTTTTTGCTGCTGGTCCGGCCCTTCCTGCTCAGACTTCAGGGGGCGACGGAAGTTGCTACTGAATCGATAGCTGCCTGCGCCCATTTTGATTGGGCAAAAGCCGATAAACGCCGTGAGTTTTTGCGCGTCAGGCGCAACGCAGCGGGGGGCCTGGAGCTGTTTGGCAACCAGAGCTCTGGCGTGCTGACTTCGGCGGTGTGGGCTGATGGCCTGGTGGACAACCCGGCGGGGTGCCGCATCGCCCGGGGTGATACGGTGCAGTTCATCCCGTTTTCAGCCCTCTATTCATAAAAGCCTTTTTTTAAATGCCCATGAAAGTCACCGTCAAATACTTCGCCTCCATTCGCGAAGCCATCGGCCAGGCCAGTGAGCCGCGCGAAACCGCAGCCGCCACCCTGGCAGAGCTGCGCGACGAACTGCTGGCCGCCAGCCCGGCGCATGCCTCCAGCCTGGCGCGTGGCAAGGCCGTACGCATGGCGCTCAACCAGGTCATGAGCGACGAGTCGGCGCTGCTCTGCGAGGGCTGCGAAGTGGCTTTTTTCCCGCCGGTCACAGGCGGCTGAAGGGCAAAACCCGCTTAGCGGTCTACCAGCGCATCCAGCTGTTGCAGGCGTTCGGCCAGAGCGTCCGAGGCCGCTGTCATCGGGCTGCGCAATTCGTTGCGAACCAGGCCCTGGCGTGCCAGCAGCGCCTTCAACGGGCCCGGGTTGGGCTCGGCAAACAGGGCGTCAATCAGTGGCAGCAGCGGTTCCCACAGGGCGTGGGCCTGGGCCAGTTCACCCGCCTTGATGCGCTGCATGACCTGAACAAAACGCCGTGTGTGCACATGCGCCGCAGCCGCAATCGCACCCTGGCCGCCCTGTGCCAGCGTTGAGTAGAGATTGGCGTCTTCGCCGCAAAGCACCTGCAGCCGGCCATCTGCAATCAGCGCCCGGGTTTTGGCCACGTCGCCGCCGCAGTCCTTGACGGCGCAAATGCGCGGGTGGCTGGCCAGCGCCAGCAGGGTTTCCAGCTCGATTTTCACACCCGTCCGGTAGGGAATGTCATAGACGATCAGCGGCACGGCGCTGGCATCGGCCAGCTGGGTAAACCACTCGATGAGACCGGCTTGCGCGGGCCGGACATAGCTGGGAGCCGGCAGCAAAATGCCGCAGAGGCCGTGCCCACCCAGCTGCCTGATGCGCTCTGCCGTCTTGCCCAGGTGGTAACCCGACAAGCCCATGATGAGGGGCAAACCTGGCGCTTCCTCTTTCACGCTTGCCAGCGCGGCCAGCTGCTCGTCGTCGCTGAGCGCCGCCGCTTCGCCGGTAGAACCGCAGACTACCAGCCCGGCAATGCCGCTGGCGCGGTAATGCGCCACCAGACGTTTCAAAGCCGCATGGTCAACATGGCCGTGCTCGAAGGGGGTGATGAGCGGGATCCAGAGTCCCGAAAAATCCTGCTGGGTGTTACTTGTGGCGGGCATGAGGGCGCATCCTGTAAAAAACAGACCGGCTTGAAGAGCCGTCATCAAAACAAGAGGGGGGTGTCCGCAAAAAACGTCAAGGTCAGTGGCGGTTCCATCGCTCATTCGACGACGGAACCGCAGCCCCGGTCAAATGAGCAGCGGTTTTTTTGATTTGCTGGCGCACGCCCGATGCGCGCTGGTGCCGCAGGGCATCCAGGCTGTCGGGAAACGGGTGAGGCCAGTCATGCCTTAAATCTTACCCGGCTTTAGGGGCCGGTGGCAAAATCGCAGCATGACTTTAGCCCGCGTCCTGATCTGCACCGACGACTTCAATCTGGCCGACGAGATTGCCGCGCTGCGCGCCCATGACAAACGGGTCGGGGCGGTCTGCAGTTTTGTCGGTACTGTCCGTGACCGCAACGACGGCTTGCACATTGACAGCATGGCGCTGGAACACTACCCCGGCATGACCGAAAAAGCCATTGAAGCCATGATTGACGAGGCTTTTGTGCGCTTTGATATTTTTGCCGCCCGGGTTGTTCACCGCGTCGGCCTGCTGCAACCGCTGGACCAGGTCGTCATGGTGGCGGTCACGTCGGCCCATCGCGGCGAGAGCTTCAAGGCCTGCGAGTTTTTGATGGACTACCTCAAAACCCAGGCCCCGTTCTGGAAAAAAGAGCAAACGCCCGAGGGCGCGCGCTGGGTTGATGCACGGGTCAGCGACGACGACGCGCTGGCCAAATGGGGTATAAGCGGCAGCAATGCGGCGGCCGCTGCGTAGCCTCCAACGGCAAAAACGCCGCGGGGCGAGCGGGGGCCTGAATGCCGGGTTTTAAAGTGGCCTGTCAGACAAGCGCCTGACATGGCGCCCGCTTCTTGAAAAAAACCGGGAAAGCCTTAAAGTGTTAACCAGGCTGTTGTGACGCAAGGTCGCGCCACAGCGGCCGTACTTTATCGGGAGCCAGACTGTGCGACAAGAAAAACTCACCACCAAATTTCAGGAAGCCCTGAGCGACGCCCAGTCGCTGGCGCTCGCCAATGACAATGGCTATATCGAGCCAGTGCATTTGCTGGCGGCCATGCTCGGGCAAAGCGATGGCCCGCGTGCCATGCTTGAAAAGGCCGGCGTGAACGTCCACGGCCTTGAAACATCGGCGCAGGCCGCCATTAAAAAGCTGGCGCAGGTCAGCGGGCAAGACCAGATTTCGGTCTCGTCAGACCTGGCCAAACTGCTGCAAGCCACTGAAAAAGAAGCCATCAAGCGCAACGACCAGTTCATTGCCGGCGAGTTGTATTTGCTTGCAGTGGCTGACAGCAAGGCCGATGTGGGCAAAATCGCCCGCGAAAACGGCTTGAGCCGCAAATCCCTGGAAGCGGCCATTGACGCGGTGCGCGGCGGGCAGGGCGTTGACAGCGCCGACGCCGAAGGCCAGCGCGAATCCCTCAAAAAATACTGCCTTGACCTGACCGAGCGTGCCCGCATAGGCAAGCTGGACCCGGTGATTGGCCGCGACGACGAAATCCGCCGTGCCATCCAGGTGTTGCAGCGCCGCACCAAGAACAACCCGGTGCTGATTGGCCAGCCCGGTGTCGGTAAAACCGCGATTGTCGAGGGCCTGGCCCAGCGCATTGTGGCCGGCGAGGTGCCCGAGTCGCTCAAGGGCAAACGTGTGCTCTCGCTGGACATGGCCGCGCTGCTGGCCGGCGCCAAGTTCAGGGGCGAGTTTGAAGAGCGCCTGAAAACCGTGTTGAAAGAACTGGCGCAAGACGAAGGCCAGACGATTGTCTTCATTGACGAACTGCACACCATGGTGGGTGCGGGCAAGGCCGAAGGCGCGATGGACGCCGGCAACATGCTCAAGCCCGCGCTGGCCCGTGGCGAACTGCATTGCGTAGGCGCCACCACGCTCGACGAATACCGCAAATATATTGAAAAAGACGCCGCCCTGGAGCGCCGGTTTCAGAAAATCCTGGTGGGTGAACCCAGTGTGGAAGCCACCATTGCCATCCTGCGCGGGCTCAAGGAAAAGTACGAGCTGCACCATGGCGTGCAGATCACCGATCCGGCCATTGTGGCGGCGGCAGAGCTGAGCCACCGCTACATCACCGACCGTTTTTTGCCTGACAAGGCGATTGATCTGATCGACGAAGCGGCCAGCAAGATCAGCATTGAGCGCGACAGCAAACCCGAGGTCATGGACAAGCTGGACCGCCGCCTGATTCAATTGCAAATCGAGCGTGAAGCGGTGCGCCGTGAAAAAGACGAAGCCTCGCAAAAGCGGTTTGACCTGATAGAAGAAGAAATCACCCGGCTGCAAAAGGAAATCTCCGACCTCGATGAAATCTGGCAGGCTGAAAAAGCCCAGGCGCTGGGCTCCAAGGACGTGATGGAGGAAATCGACCGCATCAGGTTTCAGATTGAAGAGCAGACCCGCAAGGGCGACTTCAACAAGGTGGCCGAACTGCAGTACGGCAAGCTGCCCGACCTTGAAAAACGCCTCAAGGCCGCCCAGGACAACGAGGCGCAAAAGGGTGCGGCGAACGCCCCCAAGCTGCTGCGCACCCAGGTGGGCGCCGAAGAAATCGCCGAAGTCGTGGCCCGCTCCACCGGTATTCCGGTCAGCAAACTCATGCAGGGCGAGCGCGACAAGCTGTTGCTGATGGAAGGCAAGCTGCACGAGCGTGTGGTGGGGCAAGAAGAAGCCATAGGCGCAGTCGCCAACGCCATTCGCCGCTCGCGTTCGGGCCTGAGCGACCCGAATCGGCCCACCGGCAGCTTTTTGTTCCTTGGCCCCACCGGCGTCGGCAAGACCGAACTCTGCAAGGCCCTGGCCGGCTTTTTATTCGACAGTGAAGACCACCTGATTCGCGTCGACATGAGTGAGTTCATGGAAAAACACAGCGTGGCCCGCCTGATTGGCGCGCCGCCGGGCTATGTGGGCTACGAAGAAGGCGGCTACCTGACCGAAGCCGTGCGCCGCAAACCCTACAGCGTGCTGTTGCTCGACGAGGTTGAAAAAGCCCATCCTGATGTCTTCAACGTGCTGCTGCAGGTGCTCGACGATGGCCGGCTGACCGACGGCCAGGGCCGCACCGTGGACTTTAAAAACACCGTGATCGTGATGACCAGCAACATCGGCTCACCGATCATCCAGTCCATGGTCGGAAAACCGTATGAAGAGATCAAGGACGCGGTCACGGACGAGCTTAAAAACTACTTCCGTCCCGAGTTCCTGAACCGGATTGACGAGACGGTGGTTTTCCACGCGCTGGACGCGAAAAACATCGAGTCGATTGCCCGCATTCAACTC
>JANNXF010000245.1:0-6639 GCA_031409395.1 Polaromonas sp. | reverse complement strand
GCACAAGCTGTTGATCATCATCAATGCCATCTTTAAATCGGGGAAACCTTGGCAGGCTGACCATGGTTGTTCACAGGCTGCGGTGGCTTGAAATAATTGAAAAAATCATTTGCTTTGAAACACAGTTGCTCCCCCGCTGGTGGAGGGGGCAAGGCGGTTCATGCGTGCTTCAGGCGTAGCGTTTGCTGCGCAGGTTGTTCTTCATTTCCTTGAGCAAGGGCTGCAGCTTGGGGCCAATGCGCAGCGCGACGCAGGTCGCCAGAATGTCCACAATCATCAGGTGCATGAGGCGCGACACCATGGGGCTGTAGCGGTCGTAGCCTTCGGGGTGGTCGGCCGCCAGGTGAATATGCCCTTCGGCGGCCAGCGGTGAGCCGGTGACGGTGATGACGATGGTGGTGGCGCCGTTTTTACGCGCAATGCCGGCGGCGTCCATCAGGTCGCGGGTGCGGCCCGAGTTGGAAATCACCACCACGCAGTCGCCCGGCCCCAGCAAAGACGCGCTCATGACCTGCAGATGGCCGTCGCTGTAGGCGATGCTGGGAATGCCCAGCCTGAAAAACTTGTGCTGCGCGTCCTGCGCCACGATGCCGGAATTTCCCACGCCAAAAAACTCCAGGCGCTTGCCCGTGTTGTAGGCCATGAGCAGCGCCTGCGTGGCTTTTTCAAAGGCGGGCGTACTGGCGTCGTTGCGGTACTTCAAAAAGGCGGCCACGGTGTTGTCAATCACCTTGACCAGCACATCGCCGACATTGTCGTCCACATCCACACTGCGGTGAATAAAAGGCACGCCCTCACTCACGCTGCCCGCCAGCTTGAGCTTGAAGTCACTCAGGCCGTCGTAGCCCACGCTGCGGCAAAACCGCACCACCGTGGGTTTGCTGACATGCGAACGGTAGGCCAGCTCGGTGATCGGCAGCTTGGCAAAGGCGCGCGGGTCGGCCAGCACCAGCCGACCGACACGTTGCTCGGCCGGTGCCAACGACGGCAATGACGCTTTAATCCGGTCAAGCATGTGGGCCCCCACGGTCGCTCACTGCGTGTAGCTCCCTGCCCCCCGAGGGGGCCGCAGCGCCTGCGGTCTGGCGAAGCCAGTCCCGCGGCCCCTGCTGGTTGGGGAGATCCCCTCTGCGGCCATTGGCCCCATGACTGGCCCTGCACGTCGCAAAACTCCGGTTCGAAAAAAACCAGTCCGAGCCGCGGAACCGGCTTTGCCGGGCCGCAGGCGGGGCGGCCCCCCCGGGGGGCAGCGAACCACACGCAGTGGGGAGCGTGGGGGCTAACATTCCTCGCTCCAGCAATACCCATCGCGCGCAATCATGGCGCTTGAGGCGCTGGGCCCCCAGGTCCCCGCCGCGTAGGGACGGGGACCGGTGGGGTCATTGCTCCAGGCGTCCAGCATGGGTTCGACCCAGCGCCAGGCTTCTTCCTGTTTGTCGCTGCGCACAAACAGGTTGAGCCGGCCGTCGATCACGTCGAGCAGCAAACGCTCATATGCGCCCACCCGTTCGAAGCCAAAGCGCTTGTCAAAATCCAGGTCCAGCTGCACCGGTGCCAGCGCCAGCGCGCCCTTGCTGCCCCGGGCGCTTTCACTCCCGTTGCTCCGGCGCGGGTCGGCGCCCTGGGCCAGCAAATGCAGTTACAGCCCGTCTTTGGGCTGCAAATTGATCACCAGCCGGTTGGCGACATTGGAGTTGGCCTGCGTGGACCTGAAAATGGCGTGCGGCGCTGGGCGGAAGTTCACCTCAATGTGCGCGTCCTGGCCGGCCAGCCGCTTGCCGGTGCGGATATAAAACGGCACGCCGGCCCAGCGCCAGTTGGCGATTTCGGTGCGCAAGGCGACAAAGGTTTCGGTGTTGCTGTCGGCGCTGACGCCGGGTTCGTGGCGGTAGCCGGGTACGGCCTCGCCGTCGATGCTGCCAGCGGCATACTGGCCGCGCACCACATGCTGGCTCAGGGTTTCGGGGGTCCAGGGCTTG
Organism: Polaromonas sp.; assembly: GCA_031409395.1. Lineage (GTDB taxonomy): Bacteria > Pseudomonadota > Gammaproteobacteria > Burkholderiales > Burkholderiaceae_C > Polaromonas. The sequence goes on along the minus strand of JANNXF010000245.1, from coordinate 4,660 downwards.
AGGGAACGCAAGACCTTGAGTTTTTCGTCCCGAATCGCATCGGCATGGGCGTTGATGGGCGGCTCCATGCCGATGGCGCAGAGCAGTTGCAGCGCATGGTTTTGCACCATGTCGCGCAGCGCGCCGGTGCTGTCGTAAAACGCGCCGCGTTTTTCCACGCCCAGCCCTTCGGCAATGGTGATCTGGATATTGGCAATATGTTCGCGCCGCCACAGGGGCTCAAACAGCGAATTGCCAAAGCGCAGCGCAAACAGGTTTTGCACCGACGGCTTGCCCAGGTAGTGGTCGATGCGGAAAATCTGCGATTCCTGCAGCACGCTGCGCACGGTCTGGTTGATGGCGCGGTTGGAGGCCAGGTCGTGGCCCAGCGGTTTTTCAAGCACCACCCGGGTCTGCGGGCCGTTCAGCCCGGCGGCGGCAATCTGCTCGCAGACCACGGTGAACAGGCCAGGGGCGGTGGCCACATACATCACCACCACATCGGCCGGACGCTGCTGCAGCCGGGTGGCCAGGGCAGCGTAGTCGGCGGGGTTGGCGAGGTCCATGCGCAGGTAACCCAGCATGGCGGCAAAGCGCGAAAACTCTTCTTCGCTCGGGCGCTTGGCCAGATCGACCTGGTCAAAGCGCGACTTGATCAGGGCGCGGTACTGGTCGTCAGACAAATCGTCACGCGCCACCCCCAGGATACGCGCCCCCACAGGCAGCGAACCGTGGCGAAAGGCCTGAAACAGGGCCGGCATGATCTTGCGCCAGGCCAGGTCGCCGGTGCCGCCAAATAAAACAAGGTCAAAACTCATGGGAGGACTTTGGGTGTGCTTGTTGCAGGCCTGCCCGCTGTCAGTACAGTCGTTCGTGCCGGTAATTTAGTTTCATATTCTGTGGGCATAATGGTAACTCAAGCAGGCGCTGCGCTGGCCCGGCTTTTGCCTGCTGTCACCTACACTTTTTCACCATGAACCAACTCGACACCCTTAAGCTGTTCACCACCGTGGTGGCCGATACCGGCGACTTCCACCAGCTGGCGCAGTTCAAGCCGCAAGATGCCACGACCAACCCGTCGCTGATTTTGAAGGCGGTGCAAAAAGCCGACTACCAGCCGCTGCTGGCTGAAACCGTCAACCGCTTCAGGGGCCGCGCGCTCGATGAAGTCATGGACCGGCTGCTGGTGCGTTTTGGCTGCGAGATCTTGTCCATCATTCCGGGCCGGGTGTCCACCGAGGTCGATGCCCGCCTGAGCTTTGACGCCAACGCCACCTACACCCGTGGCGAACGCCTCATTGAGCTGTACCAGGCCGAGGGCATTCACATTGACCGGGTGCTGATCAAGGTGGCCGCCACCTGGGAAGGCATTCAGGCCGCCGAAAAACTCGAGCAACGCGGCATTCACACCAACCTCACGCTGCTGTTCTCGTTTTGCCAGGCGATTGCCTGCGGGCAAGCCCGGGTGCAGCTGATTTCGCCCTTTGTCGGCCGCATTTACGACTGGTATAAAAAGTCTGCCGGCGCCGCGTGGGTAGAAGCCGACAATGCGGGCGCCAACGACCCCGGCGTGCGCTCGGTGCGCGAGATTTACAACCACTACAAGCACTTTGGCATTGCCACCGAGGTCATGGGCGCGAGTTTTCGCAATGTCGGCCAGATCACCGCGCTGGCCGGCTGCGACTTGCTGACCATCAGCCCCGAGTTGTTGGCGCAGCTGGCCGCCGCCGATGCGCCGCTGGGCCGCGCACTGGACGCCAGTGCCGCCGCGGCGCTGGACCTGCCGGCGGTCAATTTTGACGAAGCCGGGTTTCGCTACGCGCTCAACCAGGACGCCATGGCCACCGAAAAGCTGGCAGAAGGCATTCGGGCCTTTGCCCATGACGCGCTCAAGCTTGAGCAACTGATGCTGGCCGCCTGAGGCACCGCCATGAAACGATTGCGTTGCGACCAGACGCCTGCCTGGACGGCATTGCAGGCCTGTTTTGAGGCCTCTGGCCAGCATTTCGACCTGAAAAACGCGTTTGCACGGGACGCTCGGCGCTTTGACACCTTCAGCCAGGACGCGCCGCATGTTTTTGCCGACCTGTCCAAAAACCTGATTGACCGTGACAGCCAGGCCCTGCTGTTCGAGCTGGCCCGGCAATGCGGGCTGACGCAGTCCCGCGACGCCCTGTTTGCCGGCGAACGCGTGAACAGCACCGAAGAGCGCGCGGTGATGCATTTCTTGTTGCGAAATCCGGCTTTGGCCCAATCGGAACGGGCGCCAGAAGCTATTAAAAACATAGCGGCAGAATTGACGGGGGTGCACGCCACACTGAACGCCATGCTGGCCTACGCAGAGCAGGTGCGCGCCGATGCGGCGATCACCGACATTGTCAACATCGGCATTGGTGGCTCAGACCTCGGCCCGCAGATGGCGGTGCTGGCCCTGGGCGAGTTTGCGCCGCCGGGCAAGCGCTTTCATTTTGTGTCCAATGTCGATGGCCAGGAACTGGCCGACGTTCTGGCGCCGCTGAAACCGCAAAGCACGCTGTTTTTGATCGCCTCAAAAACCTTCACCACCACCGAGACCATGACCAATGCGCACTCGGCGCGCGACTGGTTTGAGACCCATGGCGGGCAAGACACCGCCCGGCATTTTGCCGCGCTGACCACCAACGTGGCCGCGGCCAACGCCTTTGGCAACACCCCCACTTTTGGCTTCGGGGACTGGGGGGGGGGGCGGTATTCGCTCTGGTCGGCCATCGGCCTGCCGCTGGCACTCAGCCTGGGCGCGGCGGGGTTTCGCGCTTTTCTGGCCGGCGCCCATGCCATGGATGAACATTTTCTCAGCGCGCCGCTGGAGCGCAACCTGCCGGTGCGGCTGGGCCTGCTGGACATCTGGTACCGCAACTTTCACGGCTTTGGCAGCCGCAGCATCGCCCCTTACAGCAGTGCCCTGCGGCGCTGGCCGGCCTATTTGCAGCAGCTTGAAATGGAAAGCAACGGCAAGCGTGTGGACGTGGACGGCCAGACGCTGCCATTTCAGACCGCACCCGTGCTCTGGGGCGAGCCTGGCACCAACGGCCAGCACGCGTATTTTCAGCTGCTGCACCAGGGCACCCAGGTGGTGCCGGTCGAGTTTGTGGCCGTCAGGCAAGCCGCCCCCGCGCCGCATGACTTGCCGGGGCACCATGACAAACTGCTCGCCAACGCCCTGGCCCAGGCGCAAGCGCTGATGGTGGGTAAAGAAGATGTGAGTGGTCACAAACATTTCCCCGGTAACCGGCCCAGCACGTTTTTGCTGCTGGAAAGGCTGACCCCCGCCAGCCTGGGCGCGCTGATTGCCCTGCAGGAGCACCGCGTGTTTGTCAGCGGCGCGCTCTGGGGCATCAACAGCTTTGACCAGTGGGGTGTGGAGCTGGGCAAGGTGCTGGCCAAAGATATCGAGCCGCGTCTGCAAAGCGGCGACACCACGGGGCTGGATGGCTCCACCGCCGGGCTGTTGCAGCGGCTGCGTGCGAGCTGACTGAATCCATCACACTGGAATCGTCTTGCGCCTTCCCCCGCTGGGCCAAGGGGTCAAGCGGAATCGGGCTCTAGCCCAATCATCACGGGCGCAAGCAGCTCCTGATTTAATAGCAACTGGTGCGACACTGAACTTTAACCCGTGGCATGAACCCAACTTGGGCACAATCGCAGGTCACGCCTGCGGAGCCCTGTGCCTTTAGCCAAATCCCCACCTTGTACACCCTCAAATCCGAAATTGCTGCCGCTGCCGCTGCCCTGGTGGTCGAGGAAGGGCTGGAATATGGCCCGGCCAAACGCCGCGCCGCCAAGCAGATGGGCTTGCCTGCGCGCACCGAGCTGCCTGACAACGACACGCTGGAAGACGCCGTGCGCGAGTACATCGCCCTGTTTTGCGCCGACACCCAGCCCGCCGAGCTGGCGGCGCTGCGGACGTTGGCGCTGGTCTGGATGGAGCGCATGCAGGCGTTTCGGCCCTATCTGGCGGGGGCAGTCTGGCACGGCACCGCCACGCGGCTGTCCGATATTTACATCCAGCTGTTTTGCGACGACTCCAAATCAGCCGAAATTGCGCTGATTGAACACCAGGTCGATTACGAGCCACGCACCGTGACCGGTTTTACCGGTGGCAGCATTGAAGCGCTGAGCCTGCGAAGTGTCTGCAAACCCCTGAATGAAACCGTGGGCGTTCACCTGATGGTGTACGACCACGACGATGTGCGTGGCGCCTTGCGGCCCGACAGCAAGGGCCGTTCGCCACGCGGCAACCTGGCCGCCGTGCAAAAATTGCTAAATCCGCCAACTGTCCCTTTGGAGCTTGAGAAGTGAATCGCAGAAATATGCTTTATGGCGGTGTTGCCGCCGCCGCTGGTCTGGCCGGTGTGGGTGCCGCCTGGTGGAAGTTTCAGCCCCATGCGGTGACAGGCGGGAGCGCCAAAGCCGGTACCGCGGGCACGCCCGAGGCCAGCGCCCAGCCGGCCGCTGAGGCGTTCTGGAACCTGAGCTTTGACACCCCCGACGGTAAAACCCTGCCCATGAACCGTTTTCGCGGCAAGCCCCTGCTGGTGAACTTCTGGGCCACCTGGTGCCCGCCCTGCATTGAAGAGCTTCCGTTGCTGGATTACTTCTACCAGGAAAACAAGGACAAAAACTGGCAGGTGGTCGGGCTGGC
>JANNXF010000244.1:0-1746 GCA_031409395.1 Polaromonas sp. | reverse complement strand
GTGGCCAGCGCCGCCCCCGCCGACAGGCCCGCCACATAGGTGCGCGATGCGTCCAGGCCGTGTTTGCGCTGCACCTGCGCCATCAGGGCGGCCACCAGCCGCACATCGCCCAGCCCCTGCTGGGTACTGCGCTTGTACCAGTGCCAGCAGCGGTGCGAATCTGCGGCGGCAGACTGCTGCGGGTACAGCACGGCAAAACCCTTGCGCTCGGCCAGTGCGTTCATGCGGGTGGCGGCGGCAAAATCGGGTGCGGTTTGCTGGCAGCCGTGCAGCATGACCACCAGCGGCCGCGCGGCCACCGGCGCACCGGCCGGCGCACTGGGCAAATACAGCCAGTACTGCATGCGCCGGGTGGGTGCCAATTGCCCCTCGCCCGGGAATGAAAAAGATGATTTTTGCCAGCTGCCCGGCAGGCTGGAGACACCCTGGACGGGCACGACCAGCGGCTTGCGGACCGGCGTTGCCGCCTTGGCCTTGGGCCGTGCCCGCTTGACGGGTTTGGCGGGCGTGGCGCTTTTAAGGGATGGGCGCGCGCTTTTGCCCACCGCTGGCGCTTTGCTGGCTTTGGGCACCAGGCTTTTGAACAGCCTTCGGCCCTGCGCCTGCTGCGCCTTGCTGATGCGCCGCATGTTTTTGAGCCACAGGCTGCTCAGGCTGGTGGCCATGGGCTGGGCTGCCGGACAAAAAACACAAAAGTCATGCGGGGGACTCACGGATTGGACATGGGTCTAGGCCAAAGACGGCATGCAGGCCGCCATCAGGGACCCACGCTGCCCAGCATACGCTTATTTTGTTGCAGCGCAGCAAAACCGTATTTTCTGGCGCACTGGCTGCGGTTAGGATGGCGGTTCGGGGGCGAAATAGGTCGTTCCCCGCCTGTGTATTGCCCGCCGTTTTTTGCCACGCCCATGTCCGACTTTCTCACCGCCGCGCTCTACAAGTTTGTCGAGCTTCCCGACTTTGCCGATCTGCAGGCGCCGCTGCTGGCGTGCTGCGAGGCCCATGGCGTCAAGGGCACCTTGTTGCTGGCCGCCGAAGGCATTAACGGGACGATTGCCGGCCGCCCCGAGGGCGTGCACGCGGTGCTGGCTTTTTTACGCGCTGACCCGCGACTGGCTCTGCTGGAGCACAAGGAGGCGTGGGCCGACCATCTGCCTTTTTACCGCATGAAAGTGCGGCTGAAACGCGAAATCGTCACGCTGGGCGTGCCTGAGGTCCACCCGGCGCTGATGGCCGGCCAGTACGTCAAGCCGCAAGACTGGAACCAGTTGCTGGCCGACCCCGGCGTGGTGCTGGTGGACACCCGCAACGACTACGAGGTGTCGATTGGCAGCTTCCAGGGGGCCATCAACCCGCACACCCAGAGCTTTTCAGAGCTGCCCGGCTGGGTGGCGCGTGAAATGGCTGAAGGCGGCCAGCTGGCCGCTGTGGACGGCAAAAAACCCAAAGTCGCCATGTTCTGCACTGGCGGCATCCGCTGCGAAAAATCCACCGCGCTGCTGCGCTCAAAAGGGTTTGAGGAGGTCTACCACCTGGAAGGCGGCATTCTTAAATACCTGGAAACCGTGCCCCAGGCCCAAAGCCGCTGGCAAGGCGAATGCTTTGTGTTTGACGAGCGCGTGTCGGTAGGCCACGGCCTTCAGCCCGGCCAGTTCACGCTGTGCCGTTCTTGCCGCGACCCGCTCAGCGAAGAAGACCGAAAGTCGCCGCTGTACGAGCTGGGCGTGAGCTGCCACCGCTGCCACG
>JANNXF010000243.1:0-1700 GCA_031409395.1 Polaromonas sp. | reverse complement strand
TCTTCAAAAGGTTCATGAACCCATTTCAACGCAGCCGGTGCCCGCCCGCCAGCAGTCTTGCACGGTGTTGCGCCGCTCACATGAGCGCCCACGACCTCACATTTGCTTGCTGTACGTAACGCGGTTTCTGGCGCTGGCGTGCTAGTCAATCCCTTTGTGCAAACGCGTTCGCCTTCTTCAATCCTTCACGGTAAACACCACCATGGCCAACAGACTCACACAGATTGCGACCCGCACCGGCGACAACGGCACCACCGGGCTGGGTGACAACACCCGGGTGTCCAAAGACAGCCTGCGGGTGCACGCCATGGGCGATGTCGATGAACTCAACTCCAGCATCGGCGTGCTGCTGTGCGAAGAGATGCCCGACGGCGTGCGCGAGCTGCTGGTGGAAGTACAGCACCAGCTGTTCAATCTGGGGGGCGAGCTGTCGATTCCCGGCTTTGAACTGCTCAAGCCCGAGGCGGTGGCTCTGCTCGACCAAGCCCTGGAAGCACACAACGCGCAGTTGCCGCGCCTGGCCGAGTTCATCTTGCCAGCCGGTTCGCGCGCTGCGTCGCTGGCCCATGTCTGCCGCACCGTGGCGCGGCGTGCCGAGCGCGCCGTGGTGGCGCTGGACCAGGCGGAAACACTCAATGCGTCACCGCGCCAGTACCTGAACCGCCTGAGTGATTTGCTGTTTGTGCTGTCGCGCGTGCTCAACCGCATGAACGGCGGCGACGATGTGTACTGGAAGAGCGAGCGCATGGCCAAGGCCGGCTGAGCCGCCTTGGCCTTGGGGGTGCCGCAGCGGCTTGCGCCGACCAGCCGGGCGCTATTAAATGTATAGCTGCTTGCGCCCGTGTTGATTGGGCAAAGTGCCAATTCAACGCAAGAGACTGCTGGCTTTAGACCCCTGCGGCCGGCCGCGCCGGTAATGCTCGGCCAGCACGTCGCGGCCCCAGTCGCCGTCAAAATCGCGCCATACGCTGTGGACGTGGTTGCCGCCCGAGTTGTCGTATTCAATCAAAAACTTTTCGCCCTGAATCCGGAAGTAGTGGCCTTGCCCTTTTTGGGCCGAGCCGACCCAGGCAAACGTGACGGCGTCAAGCGCCGACGTGCGCACGCGCTGCATGCGGGCGGCCGCCAGCGCGGGTTTGACGTGCGCCGCAAACTGCGCTGCCAGTGCCAGCAGCGCCTGCTGCTGGTTGGGGTTCATGGCGGCGTGGGCCAACCCGCTCTTTTCAAGCGGTGAGGCCTGGCTGGCGTTGCGGCTGACGATGTCGCCATAGGTCTGCGCGCTCAGCACCGCCTGGGCGCGCTGGCCTGCGTCAAAGCTGGCCAGCAGTGCACGGGCGGCATCTTCGGCGGCGCCCAGCGGCCGGGCCGGGGCTTTCGGCCCGCCCGCGACGGCCTTGGGCAGCAGCGCGGAATTCGCGGGATTCGCACCCATGAACTGGGGCAGGGTGCTGACGACCTGGTCGCTGTCCAGCGTGAAGTGCAGCGACAAATGATGCCCCTCAAGGCGCCAGCCCCAGGCAGCCTGCGCAGCGGGTGTGCCGTAAATCGCAATCGCGTAGTTGTCGGGAACGCGCAGGGACGAGCCTGCCTCCAGTTCGCGCAGCACCGCCTCCAGCGCCATCACGTCCTGCACCGTGGCCAGGCCGCTGGCGCTCAGGGGCGCTTCCAGCAGGGCGCGGGCGGCGGCGCGCTGGGCCGGG
>JANNXF010000242.1:0-7002 GCA_031409395.1 Polaromonas sp. | reverse complement strand
ACCTGCGGGTCAGCGCACCAGTTCGGCCAGCTTGCCGGTTTTGTCTTTCCAGTCGTCGGCGTCTGGCAGGGCGTCCTTGCGCTTGGTGATGCTTTTCCAGCCCGCTGCGCGGCTCAAATCCACATTGAGTTTGATAAACGCGATCTGGTCGGCTGGCACGTCTTCTTCGGCGTAAATGGCATTGACCGGGCATTCGGGAATGCACACCGCGCAATCAATGCATTCGTCGGGGTCGATCACCAGCATGTTCGGGCCTTCGCGGAAGCAGTCCACGGGGCAGACATCCACACAGTCGGTGTATTTGCAGCGTATGCAGGATTCGGAAACGATGTGAGTCATGGGTGTGTTGGCTGATCGGTGGAAACCCTTGATTTTAAGAGGTTTCCGTTAACAGGGTCAGGAAGTGTGGCTTATTTGTGTCGGGCTACAGAACCAGCGCGGCGCCAGAGGTCTTGTGCGATGCGGTGTCTACCAGCACCAGCGAGCCCAGAACACGTGAACGCGCATAGGGCAGGGTCGCCAGCGCTTCCTGCAGGCTCAGCTCGATATGGCCAATGGCATTGGGCGGCAATTCGCTGGCGTCTTCTTCGGCCAGGGTGTTCACATCGAGCTTGTGCACGATGCGCCTGACCTTGGCCTTGACCCAGCGGTGGCCCTGCAGCGCCCAGTAAACGCGGCCCGCCACCAGCGGTTCGTCGTCCATCCAGGCCATGGTGACCGACAGCTCGCGTGAGGGCTCGAAGGCCCCTTCGGCCAGCAGCCAGTCGCCGCGCGACACGTCGACTTCGCGGTCCAGCACGATGCCGGCGCTGTGACCGGCCAGGATGGATTTGGGCTGGCGGGTGTGGTCCAGCACCTGGGCCACCATGGCGGTTTGCCCGCTTGGCAGCACAGTGATGGACTGGCCCGGTTGTACGCCCCCGGTGGCGACACGGCCCCAGAAGACACGGCGGCCCTGGGAGGTGTCTGACGAAGACGAGAATTTTTCGACCCATTGCACCGGAAAGGCAAACGCCTCTTGCGTTTCGGCGGCGGTGGCGGGCAGGTGCTCCAGCAGGGCCAGCAGGGTTGCGCCGGTGTAGCCGCACCAGCCTACATGGGCATCGACCACGTTGTAGCCCTTGAGCGCCGAGATCGGCACGATGGCCTTGACCGGAATCCGGGCGGCCTGTGCAAAGGCCATCAGGGCGGCGCTGATGTTGCTGAAGGCGAGGGTGGGGTCTTCGACGGCATCGAGCTTGTTCACGGTAAACACAATCGAGGGCACGCGCAGCAGGTTGACCAGCAGCGAGTGGCGCCGGGTTTGCGGCAGCAACTCCATCGCCGGGTTTTTCCAGTCGAGCTTGGTGGCATCGACCAGCACCACGGCGGCGTCAGCACTCGACGCGGCGGTGACCATGTTGCGGGTGTACTGCTCATGGCCGGGCGCATCGCCAATGATGAACTTGCGGCTTTCAGTGGCAAAGTAGCGGTAGGCCACGTCAATCGTGATGCCCTGCTCGCGCTCGGCCGACAGGCCATCGGTCAGCAGGGCCAGATCGGTCTCGCCGCCGCGCTGCACACCGGCCAGATGGTCCTGCAGCACCGCACGGCTGTCGACCAGCAGGCGGCCAATCAGCGTACTCTTGCCATCGTCAACCGACCCGCAGGTGATGAACTTCAACGCAGACCGCAGGTCATTTTGGCCTGAAGCCCCGGTATTTTGGGTGCCACCAGCTATCAAATCAATAGTACTCATCAGAAGTATCCGTCTTTCTTGCGCTTTTCCATGGAAGCGTCCGAGGTTTTGTCGTCCATGCGCGTTGCGCCGCGCTCGCTCACGTCGGCGGCCAGCGTTTCAATCACGATTTCGGCCGCCGTGGCCGCCGGGCTGGCGACCGGGCAGGTGCAGGTGATGTCGCCCACGGTACGGAAACGCACGGTTTTTTCGACCACTTCTTCGCCGTCGCGTGCGGGGGTGAGTTCGGTCACCGGTACCAGCAGGCCCTTGCGTTCAACCACCTTGCGCTGGTGCGCGTAGTACAGCGAAGGCAAGGCAATCTGTTCGCGTTCGATGTATTGCCATACATCGAGTTCGGTCCAGTTGGAGATCGGGAAAACGCGGAAATGCTCGCCGGGTTGCAGCCGGGTGTTGAACAGTGTCCACAGCTCGGGGCGCTGGGCCTTGGGCTGCCACTGGCCAAAGCTGTCGCGGTGCGAAAAAATACGCTCCTTGGCGCGGGCTTTTTCTTCGTCACGGCGCGCGCCGCCAATCAGGGCGTCAAAGCGGAACTCGTCAATCGCCTCCAACAGCGTGACGGACTGGTGAACATTGCGCGACTCGCCGGGGTGCGCCAGGCGCACGGTGCCGCGTTTCATCGAGTCTTCGACGTTGCGCACTATCAGTTCGGCGCCCAGTTCCTTGGCGCGAAAGTCACGGAAATCGGTGACTTCGTGGAAGTTGTGGCCGGTGTCAATCATCAGCAACGGATAGGGGATATGGCCTTTTCCATCAGCGCCCACAAAAGCTTTTTCGGCGCATTTCAGCATCACCAGCGAGTCTTTTCCGCCTGAAAACAGCAGGGTGGGGCGTTCAAAGGCGGCGGCCACTTCGCGCAGAATGAAGATGGTTTCTTCCTCCAGCGCATCGAGGTGGGCATTGCTGAGCTTTGACAGCAACTGGGTTTCGGTTCTGGCGTTCATGCGGGGATCTCCCTGATGGGAATGATGCTGGAAACTGTGGACGGGAGGATGGAGGACGCGGGTTCGAAAGCGGCAGGTTCCTGCGCTTCGTGCGTGCCGTCGGCGGCGACGTGCAGGCCGCACTCCTTGGCGCTTTCCTGCTCCCACCACCAGCGGCCCGAGCGGAAGTCTTCGCCCAGCGTGACGGCGCGGGTACAGGGTGCGCAGCCAATGCTGGGGAAAAACTCGTCATGCAGCGGGTTGTACGGAATGTCGTTAAGCGCGATGTAGTGCCACACATCGCCCCAGGTCCAGTCGGCCAGCGGGTTGATCTTCACGCGCCCGGGCTGGTGTTCAATGTCATGCACTTCGGCGCGTGCGTTCGACTGTTCGCGGCGCAGGCCGGTCAGCCAGCCGTTTTTACCGGCCAGCGCACGTTCGAGTGGTTCCATTTTGCGAATATGGCAGCACTGCTTGCGCAGTTCCAGGCTTTTGTACATGGCCTCGCTGCCGTTGGCTTGCACAAAATCAGCCGCCACGGCGGCGTCGGGCCGGTAGACATCGACCTGGCGCTCGTAGCGCGCCTCGATGCGGGCTATCAGGGCCACGGTTTGCGTGTGAAGCATGCCGGTTTCCAGCACAAAAATGCTGGCCGGGCTGCTGGATACCTGCAGCAGGTGGGTGACCACCATGTCTTCAGCACCCAGGCTGGAGGCCTGTGCGATGGGGGCGTATTGTGTCGCCGACGAGGTGAGCAGCGCCAGGCTGTGCGCCAGTTTTTGCGCAAAATCCGGCGATGCCTTGGCGTAAAGGGAAATGGCACCCATGGTGATACTTTCTGGTGAGGCTTTTGGTACAGCGTCAGGCGCTGGCGAAGTGCGGAAGAATGTCCACTGCGTCACCCTGGTATTTGCCCACGCCGTAGCCGGGGTAGGCCGCCAGCACGCGTTCGGCCACCGCCATGTTCTGGTCGGCGCGCAGCACGGCCACGTCAAAGCCGCTGCGCTCCATTTGCGCCAGCTGGTCGCACAGCACATCGCCGGTGGCGCGGATTTCGCCCTTGAAGCCCAGGCGGCGGCGCAGCAAAAAAGCCTGGCTGAAAGCCCGGCCATCGCTGAACTTGGGAAAGCTCAGGTCGATGCGGCTGACGCCATCGAGTGCCACCTGCAAGGGGTCGGCATCGTTCGGAAGTTCAATGGCGTTTTGGCCTGTAGCCCCAGGTAAATGGGCGCTGGCAGCTATTAATTTCATAGTGTTTGTCTGCGGTTCAAGGTCGATTTCAGGACGATTCAATGCAATGGGGCTTGGGTTGCTGCGGCGCGCTCAGGCGGCGCTGGCTTCAGTCCGGCTGGCGTTGAAGCGCGCGCCGTTGGCGGCCACCTTGAAGGGCTCGCTGCCGACACGGCGCAAGGTGGCGATGAAGGTCTCGCGGCCTTCGCGCTGCTGGCGGTAGGTGTCCAGCACGGCTTCGATCACTTCGGGGACTTCCGCCGCCGAGAACGACGGGCCGACCGCCTTGCCGGGCACCGCCGGGCCGGACAGGCTGGAGCCGTCCGAGCCGCCCAGCGACACCTGATACCACTCCTTGCCGTCTTTATCAACGCCCAGAATGCCAATGTGGCCGCTGTGGTGATGGCCGCAGGAGTTGATGCAGCCGCTGATGTGCAGGTCAATCTCGCCCAGGTCGTGCAGTTCGTCCAGGTCCTGGTAGCGCTCGGTGATGGCTTCGGCAATCGGCAGCGATCGCGCATTGGCGAGCGAACAGAAATCGCCGCCGGGGCAGGCAATCATGTCGGTCAGCAAATGAATATTGGCGCTGGCAAAACCGGCTTGTCGGGCGGCGCGCCAGAGTTCGGGCAACTGGTCGGCGCGTACCCACGGAAGCAGCAGGTTTTGCTCATGCGAGACGCGGACTTCACCGGCGCTGAAACGTTCGGCCAGGTCGGCGGCGATGTCGAGCTGGTCGGCGGTGGCGTCGCCAGGGGCCTGGCCCAGGCGCTTGAACGACAGCGTGACGGCGCGCAGTTCAGGGTTCTGGTGCAGCGCCACGTTTTGTGTCAGCCAGCGGCCGAATTGCGCATCGGCCTGGGTCGCCGCGTCGAGGATTTTTGCGACGGCAGCATCGGCCGTGCCAGGCTCGCGCCGGGAAGTCGCCACAACGGGCGACACAAAGCATGCGGCGACACGGTCGTATTCAGCCTGCGTGATGGTGTGCGGGCCGCCATCGTGGTCCATGATCTGCTGGTATTCGGCTTCCACATCGTCAAAGTATTTCTGGCCTTCGGCTTTCACCAGAATCTTGATGCGGGCCTTGTAGATGTTGTCGCGGCGGCCATAGCGGTTGTAGACCCGCACGATGGCTTCGAGGTAATTCATGATCTGGTTCCAGGGCAGGAACTCGCGAATCACCGAACCAATGACCGGCGTGCGGCCCATGCCGCCGCCCACCAGCACCTTGAAGCCCAGCTCGCCCTGGGCGTTGTGCAGCAGCTGCAGGCCGACGTCGTGCCAGGCAATGGCGGCGCGGTCTTCTTTGGCGCCGCTGATGGCGATCTTGAATTTGCGTGGCAAAAACGAAAACTCGGGGTGCAGCGTGCTCCACTGGCGCATGATTTCGCCAAACGGGCGGGGGTCGGCAATCTCGTCGACCGCAATGCCCGCGCGCTCGTCGCTGGTGATGTTGCGGATGCAGTTGCCGCTGGTCTGGATGCCATGCATGCTGACACTGGCCAGCAGGTCCATTACCTCGGCTGATTTGTCGAGCGGAATCCAGTTGTACTGCACGTTCTGGCGGGTGCTGAAGTGGGCGTAGCCCTTTTCCAGCTGGGTGTGTACCGATTTGCCGTTTCTCAAGACGACCGGCCCGAGCTTGTCTTGTGTGGCCTGGGCGTTTTGCAGCAAGGCTGCGTCGGGTTGGTCGTAGTCGCGGGCAAGGGTGGCCAGCACCCGAAGCTGGGCGCTGGAGAGTTCGCCATATGGCACCGCCACGCGCAGCATGGGGGCGTAGCGCTGCACATACCAGCCGTTTTGCAGGCGCAGCGGGCGAAACTCTTCTTCGGGCAACTGGCCGGCCTGCCAGCGCGTCAGCTGGTCACGGTACTGGCTGGCGCGGGCTTTTACAAACTGGCGGTCAAATTCTGTGTATTGGTACATGGCTGTCAGCAATCAAACGAAGGCTTGGTGGGTGTTCTTGGGGAAAATGGGGTCAACTAGATGGAAATCAGCTTGATGCCGGCATAGGCCAGCAGCACGGACAGCAGTGAGCGAATCACGCGGTCAGGCGTTTTGCGCATCAGGTGCGCGCCCAGCCAGATGCCGGGAAGCGATCCGGCCAGCAACTTTACCAGCAAGGGCCAGTCCACTGACCCGATCGAGGCATGGCCCAGCCCGGCGACCAGTGTCAGCGGGACCGCATGGGCGATATCGGCCGCCACGATTCGCGGCAGTGGCAGGGCCGGGTAGAGCAGCATTAGCACAATCACGCCAATCGCGCCAGCGCCTACCGAGGTGATGGTGACCAGCGTGCCGATGACCGCGCCAAACAGCACGGGCAGGGCCCAATGGCGGGCGCGCGTAGCGTTGTCCATCAGCTCGGGGGCAATACGGGTGGGTGCGGCCTTGCCGAGCAGCACCTTGTAAAAAGTGGCGGCCGCCGTCAGCAGCAGCGCCAGCCCCAGCGTGGTGGTCATCAGGGTTTGCGTGGCCGGGTTGGCGGGCCCCAGGTGCTGCAGTGCATACAGGGTGACAAGTGCCGCCGGAATACTGCCGCAGGCCATCTGGCAGACGATGCGCCAGTCCACCACCCGGGCGCGTGCCAGGCTGACGGTGCCACCCATTTTGGTGAAGGCCGCGAACAGCAGGTCTGTGCCAATGGCCAGATGCGGTTTGATGCCAAACACAAAAATCAGCAGCGGCGTCATCAGCGAGCCGCCGCCCACGCCCGTCAGGCCCACAACAAGACCCACGGCGAACCCGGCAAATACAAAGGCAAATTCATGCATAACTAAGCAATGTAAAACAGCGGCTTATAAAAACAAACGACACAATTGTTCTGCCGTTATGCGAATAAGCTTATTTATCAGTCTTTACAAGGGTTTGTGGCGATTTTGGGTGTTTTGGCCACCGGGGTTTTGTTGGGTGAAAATCAGCTCTTTGGCGGGTATTGCGTCGCAAAGGCACGCGCGCTGGTACAGTCCGTGCTTTTCAGGAGTGGTTGCTGGCGCGTGCCAGTTTGCAGGCCTGTTCTACAAACCCGACCCCCTCTGTTGGAGAAAACCTTGAAATTCGTGAAATCTGTCTTGCTGGGCAGCCTGGTACTGGCCTCGCTGGCAACGGCCGCAC
>JANNXF010000241.1:0-3849 GCA_031409395.1 Polaromonas sp. | reverse complement strand
CTGTCCAACGGCAACCTGGTGGCCGAAGGTCCGCTGGAAGACGGCCGGCATTTCGCCCAATGGGTGGACCCGCACAAAAAACCCGCCTACCTGTTTGCGCTGGTGGCGGGCCAGCTGGTGTGCAGAGAGCAGCGCATCACCTCGCGCGCAGGGAAAGACCATCTGCTGCAGGTCTATGTGCGCCCCGGCGACCTCGACAAGACCGAGCACGCCATGAATTCGCTGATGTACTCAGTGGCGTGGGACGAAGCCCGCTTTGGTCTGGCGCTGGACCTGGAGCGCTTCATGATTGTGGCCACCAGCGACTTCAACATGGGCGCCATGGAAAACAAGGGCCTGAACATCTTTAACACCAAGTACGTACTGGCCAATCAGGCCACCGCCACGGACACCGACTTTTCCAACATCGAAAGCGTGGTCGGCCACGAGTACTTTCACAACTGGACCGGCAACCGCGTCACCTGCCGCGACTGGTTCCAGCTCTCGCTCAAAGAAGGTTTGACCGTCTTCCGTGACCAGGAATTCAGCCAGGACCTGTGCGGCGAACAAGGGGGAAAGGAAGGGGCCCCCTCCCCTTCCTCGGCCCGCGCCGTCAAACGCATTGAAGACGTGCGTGTGCTGCGCACCGCCCAGTTCCCTGAAGACGCCGGCCCCATGGCGCACCCGGTGCGGCCCGACAGCTACATTGAAATCAGCAATTTCTACACCGTCACCATCTACGAAAAAGGCGCAGAAGTGGTCCGCATGATGCAGACCCTGGTGGCCAGCGAACAAGACCCCGCAGGACGCACCGGTTTTGCCAAAGGCATGACGCTGTACTTTGAACGCCACGACGGCCAGGCCGTGACCTGCGACGACTTTGCCCAGGCCATTGCCGACGCCAACCCGGCCTCAGACCTGGCACGCCTGCTGCCGCAGTTCAAGCGCTGGTACAGCCAGGCCGGCACACCGCGCGTGCAGGCGCAAGGCACGTACGACGCCGCCGCAAGCACCTACACCCTGAGCCTGACGCAAAGCTGCGCGCCGACCTCGGGCCAGCCCGTCAAAGAACCGTTTGTGGTTCCGCTCACGCTGGGTTTGCTGGCCGCTGATGGCCACGACCTGCCCCTGCAACTGGCGGGTGAGCCGGCCGCCGGGCTGGCCAGCCGCACCGTGGTGTTGACGCAAACCAGCGAAACCTTCACTTTTGTCAATGTGACCGCTGAGCCGGTACCGTCCATCCTGCGCGGTTTCACCGCCCCGGTGGTGCTGGCGTTTGACTACACCGACGCCCAGCTCTTGCACCTGCTGGCGCACGACAGCGACCCCTTCAACCGCTGGGAAGCAGGCCAACGCCTGGCCGTGAACCAGGCACTGGTTGCTATTAAATCAATAGCTGCCGGCACCCGAATTGATTCGGCAAACGTGCTAAATGATGCCTATGTGTCGGCCATGTGCGAGGTGCTGCACCACCCCGGGCTAGATGCCGCTTTCAAAGAGCTGGTGCTCACCTTGCCGTCTGAAACCTACCTGTCAGAGCAGCTCGACGTGGTGGACCCGCAGCAGGTGCACGCGGTGCGCGAAACCATGCGCCAGCAACTGGCCAGCGCCCTGAAAGCCGACTGGGAAGCGGTCTACCAGGCCAGCCACGACACTGGCGCCTACACACCCGACGCGCTGTCGTCTGGCCGCCGCGCCCTGGCAGGCATGGCACTGACCCATTTGTGCCTGGCTTCGCAAGCCGATGGCGACGCGGTGTGGCCGGGCAAAACCCTGCAGCGCTTCAAGGACGCCGGCAACATGACCGACCGCTTCAATGCGCTGGCAGCGCTGGTGTCCAGCGGCCACCCGCTGGCCGCCCAGGCGCTGACGCATTTCCATGCCATGTTCGCGGGCGAGGCCCTGGTGATTGACAAGTGGTTCAGCCTGCAAACCAGCGCGCCAGACCGCAACGGCAACATCCTGCCAGCCGTCAGGCAGCTCATGAAACACGCTGACTTCAGCTTGCGCAACCCGAACCGGGCGCGCAGCGTCATCAGCACTTTCTGCGCCAACCCGGCGGCGTTTCACCGCGCAGACGCGGCCGGCTACGTCTTCTGGAGCGACCGCGTGATGGAGCTGGACGCCATGAACCCGCAGGTGGCCGCCCGCCTGGCGCGCGCGCTCGACCGCTGGAGCAAACTGGCCGAGCCCTACCGCAGCGCAGCCCGCGAAGCCATTGCCCGCGTGGCCGCCAGAACTGACCTGAGCAAAGACACCCACGAAGTCGTCACCCGCGCGCTGGCAGCCTAGTTTTCTGCACAGCCCACGTCACCCAACCCTCTGAAGGAAGTACTGATGTCCCAAAAAATCTCACTGACCCGCTACCTGGTGGAGCAGCAGCGCATGGACGGCCGCATTCCGCCGCAGCTGCGCCTGCTGCTTGAAGTGGTGGCCCGGGCCTGCAAAAGCATCAGCCAGGCCGTCAACAAGGGCGCGCTCGGCGGCGTGCTGGGCACCGCCGGCAGTGAAAACGTGCAGGGCGAAGTGCAAAAAAAGCTCGACATCATCGCCAACGAAGTGCTGATTGAAGCCAACGAATGGGGTGGTCATCTGGCGGCCATGGCCTCTGAAGAAATGGACAGCATTTACCTGGTGCCCAACCGCTACCCGCAGGGCGAATACCTGCTGCTGTTTGACCCACTGGATGGTTCGAGCAACATTGATGTGAATGTCAGCATTGGCACCATCTTCAGCGTGCTGAAAAAGCCCGAAGCCAGCACCGGTGTTGAAGAAAAAGACTTTCTGCAGGCGGGCAACCGGCAGGTGGCCGCAGGCTACTGTGTGTATGGCCCGCAAACCACCCTGGTGCTGACCGTGGGCGACGGCGTGGCCATGTTCACACTCGACCGCGAGCAAGGCTCTTTTGTACTGACGGCAGAAAACGTGCAGATTCCGGAAGACACCCAGGAATTTGCCATCAACATGAGCAACATGCGCCACTGGGACGAACCGGTCAAACGCTATATCGACGAGTGCCTGCTGGGCAAAGACGGCCCGCGCGGCAAGAACTTCAACATGCGCTGGATCGCCTCCATGGTGGCCGACGTGCACCGCATCCTGACACGCGGCGGCGTGTTCATGTACCCCTGGGACAAACGCGAGCCCGAAAAGGCCGGCAAGCTGCGCCTGATGTACGAAGCCAACCCCATGAGCTGGCTGATCGAGCAGGCCGGCGGCGCGTCCACCAACGGCAAACAACGCATCCTCGACATTCAGCCCGGCAAACTGCACGAGCGCGTCAGCGTGGTGCTCGGTTCCAAAAACGAGGTAGATCGAATCACCTCCTACCACTCCGGGCTATAATTGAAGGCTATATTTCAGAAAAAGCCGGTGTAGCTCAGTCGGTAGAGCAGCTCATTCGTAATGAGAAGGTCGGGTGTTCGATTCATCTCTCCGGCACCAAATGAAAAGGGGATAGTCTTCCAGGTCTATCCCCTTTTTCACGTAGTCAGTACGTAACCGCTGGCTAATTATTACCCCAAGTCGTCTCTTCCTTCAATCTCAACGTTGGAGTTAAACGGCCGCCGCAGGCGGTCCGCTGGAACGACAGGTTAGAAGTCACTTGCCTTTCCCGAAGAGGTAGCCAAGCGCCAGGGTGATGACAGGTGCAAATATTGACCATACGTCCTTAACTCCGGACATAGGAGTGATCGATTCTTTGACGAATGCGTGAATCAGGACGATAGCTGATAGTGCCCCTCCTGCTAGAAAGCACCACAGAATAGTGCGATAGACAATCGCGTTCTGCGCGTTGTCTCCGGAGCCAATCTGCTGGGCCACGATGCCGGCGAGAGGGCCAATTTTCCCTCCCGGTCCTTGCGATACAGG
>JANNXF010000240.1:0-1670 GCA_031409395.1 Polaromonas sp. | reverse complement strand
GGGCGGTTTTGCCCAGCATGATGGTGGCCGAGCAGTATTTGTCGTGGCTCATGGCGATGGCGCGTTCTACCGCCACGGGCGCCAGGGCGCGGCCGGTCACGACAAAATGCATGTGGATTTTGGTGAACACCTTGGGGTCTGCCGGGGCTCTTTCAGAACTGAGTTTGACCGAACAGCCGCGCACATCGTGGCGACCGCGCTTGAGAATCAGCACCACGTCATAGGCCGTGCAGCCGCCCGTGCCGGCCAGCAGGGTTTCCATCGGGCGGGGTGCCAGGTTGGCGCCGCCGTTTTCAGGCTTGTCGGCGTCGGGCGCACCGTCCATCACCAGCGTGTGGCCACTGCCGGTTTCAGCCAGAAAAGTCATGCCCGAACGCGAGAGCGTCGATGCAGTGCCGCCGGTCCAACTCACTGTGCATTCCATAAACGGCGCTCCTTATGCAAAAAATTCATGGTTAAAACTGGGGATAAACGTCTAATTTACGCCCCCGGATATTGTGCAGCGCAACATGGCTCCGCTATACTCAAATCATCGCATTGATACCGATTCGCCAACGCGTTTTCTGTATTTTTGCACTGGTTGTCTCCTCCACCTCCTCAAAGGGTGGATTTACAGGCCCAGACCGCAAGGTCTGGGCCTTTTTTCTTGCCCCTATGATGCGGGTTGGTGACCAGCTGCGAGAAAACATGCCTTCCCCGAAAAAATCCACCGCCAAACCGACAGGCCAGGCCGCCCCGGCGACAAAACCGGCGCCCCAAAACCCCACCGGCAAACCAACCGGTAAATCACCCGCAAAAACACCGCTCAAGCCCTTGAGCCCTGCGGATTACCTGAAAAAAATCCTCACGGCACGGGTTTACGACGTGGCGGTCGAGTCAGCACTTGACCCGGCCAAAAACCTGAGCCAGCGCCTGAAAAATACGGTGCTGCTCAAGCGTGAAGACCAGCAACCGGTGTTCAGCTTCAAACTGCGCGGGGCCTACAACAAAATGGCGCACCTCAGTGCGGCGCAGCTGAAAAAGGGCGTGATCTGCGCCTCGGCCGGCAACCACGCCCAGGGTGTGGCGCTGAGCGCGCAAAAGCTCGGCACCCGCGCCGTGATCGTCATGCCCACCACTACGCCGCAGCTCAAGATTGATGCGGTCAAGGCCTGGGGCGGCGAGGTGGTGCTGCATGGCGACAGCTATTCAGACGCCTACCTGCACGCGGTGGTGCTGGAGAAAAAACACGGCCTGACCTTTGTGCACCCGTTTGACGACCCCGATGTGATTGCCGGCCAGGGCACGATTGCGATGGAAATCCTGCGCCAGCTGCAAAGCCTGGGCAGCGGCGCCAGCTCGTCGCGGCTGGACGCGGTGTTTGTCGCCATCGGCGGCGGCGGGCTGATATCGGGGGTGGCCAACTACATCAAGGCGGTGCGGCCCGAGATCAAGGTGATTGGCGTGCAGATGAACGACTCCGACGCCATGATCCAGTCGGTTGACGCCCAAAAACGCGTCACCCTGCAGGATGTAGGTCTGTTTTCAGACGGCACGGCCGTCAAGCTGGTGGGTGAAGAAACCTTTCGTATCAGCCGCGAACTGGTCGACGAGTTCATCACGGTTGACACCGATGCAGTGTGCGCCGCCATCAAGGACGTGTTTGTCGACACCCGCAGCATTGTGGAGCC
>JANNXF010000239.1:0-3130 GCA_031409395.1 Polaromonas sp. | reverse complement strand
CTCGGTGGTGTCGTCCGCGTGAATCGCGTAGTACTGGATATCCAGCGTTTTTTCAGCAGCCTTGATCAGTGCCATGCGGCTGGTAAAGGCCAGCTCGGCACTGCTGACCAGCGCGAAACCCGAGTCATTGCGGGTGCCTGCGGTAGCGGCCTGCGCCTCCACCAGGCCGCCCAGCCGGGTTTCCGAGGGCGTGGCCAGTGCCGTGGACACCGGCCTGTCAACCTCGCTGGGCAAGGAAGCGCAGCCTGTGAGCCAGACACTCGCCAGCAGCACGCACAGCAGGGCCGACTGCTGGAGGCGGGAGGCGGCCGTCGCGGCAGGGCGCAAGGCGGGGAGGGGCGTGAGGGTGAGCATGGTGCAGCCTACTCTAGCGCAAGCCAGGCCGCTGGCCCCTTTGGCACCCCGCCGTTTTGTCGCGTCCTGCTGTAGGCGTCCGCCTTGAGCGGGCCACCAGACGCCCGGCACAGGCCCTCAGGCCGACAGGGTTTCCCAGCGCTGCAGCGCCGCCATGAGTTCTTCCTCGATCTTGCTGTTGCGTGCATTCAGCTCGGCGGCGCGTTTGGCGTTGCTGGTGTACAGCGTGCCGTCAAACAGCTCCTGCTCAATCGCTTTTTGCTGCGATTCAAGCTGTGAAATCAGCGCCGGCAGACCGTCCAGCTCGCGCTGCTCCTTGTAGCTCAACTTCTTTTTTGATAGCTGCTCGCGCCCGTCTTTATTGGGCTCAGGGCTGTTTTTGCTTGAAGGTTTGGCGCTGGCGGCGGCTGCAGGGGTTTTGCCGCTGCCGGTAATTTGCGCGGCCCGCTTGGACTGGGTGATCCAGTCGGTGACGCCGCCCTCGTACTCGCGCCAGAAGCCGGGGTTTTCCGGCGTGCCTTCATAGGCAATCGTGCTGGTGACCACGTTGTCGAGAAAGCGCCGGTCATGGCTGACCAGAAACACCGTGCCCTCGTAGTTTTGCAGCAGGTCTTCCAGCAGCTCCAGGGTGTCGATGTCCAGGTCGTTGGTCGGCTCGTCCAGCACCAGCACATTGGCCGGCCGGGCAAACAGGCGCGCCAGCAGCAGGCGGTTGCGCTCGCCCCCCGACAGCGTGCGTACCGGGGAGTTGGCGCGTGCGGGCGAGAACAGAAAGTCGGTCAGGTAGCTTTTAACGTGCTTTTTCTGGCCATTGATCTCGACCCATTCGCTGCCCGGGCTGATGAAGTCCTCGAGCGTGGCGTCCAGGTCCAGGCTGTCACGCATCTGGTCAAAGTAGGCCACCTGCAGGTTGGCGCCCTGGCGGATCTTGCCGGGCGGGGTGGTCACATCGGGCTGGATTTCACCGAGGATGAGTTTGAGCAGCGTGGTCTTGCCAGCCCCGTTCGGGCCCAGCAGGCCGATCTTGTCGCCGCGCAGCAGGGTGCCGGTAAATTTGTTGACGATGATTTTTTCGCTGCCCGGGTGGCCAAAGCTTTTGGACACATCGGTCAGCTCGGCCACGATCTTGCCGCTCTTCTCGCCACTGGAGACATCCAGATTGACGCGCCCCACCGCGTCGCGGCGCGATGCCCGGCTGTCGCGCAGCACTTCCAGCCGGCCAATGCGCGCCACACTGCGGGTGCGCCGCGCTTCCACGCCCTTGCGAACCCAGACCTCTTCCTGTGCCAGCAGCTTGTCAGCCTTGGCATTGATGACGGCCTCTTGCGCCATCTGTTCTTCCTTTTGCACCAGGTACTGGGCAAAGTTGCCCGGGTAGCTGTGCAGCTTGCCGCGGTCCAGTTCCACAATGACGGTGGCGACCTGGTCCAGAAAGGCCCGGTCGTGGGTGATGGTGATGATGGAGCAATTAAAGTTGACCAGCAGCTCCTCCAGCCAGGCAATCGAGTCCAGGTCCAGATGGTTGGTCGGCTCGTCCAGCAGCAGCACGTCAGGCTTGGCCACCAGCGCCTGGGCCAGCGCCACACGCTTTTTGGTGCCACCCGACAGGTCGCCGACGATGGCGTCCTTGTCCAGGTGCAGGCGGTGCAGGGTTTCCTCCACGCGTTGTTCCCAGTTCCAGCCGTCCAGCGCCTCAATCTCCGATTGCAGGGCGTCCAGGTCGGTATGCTCGTCCGCAGCCAGGTACATCTCCACCACATGCCGGGTTCTGGCCAGACCGGCGCTGGCTGCAACGAACACGGTAGCGTGCGGGTCAAGGCTGGGCTCTTGCGGCACATAGGCAATCCGAAGGTTCTGCTGCAGCTGCAGGGTACCGTCGTCAGGCTTTTCCAGACCCGCCAGGATCTTGAGTAGCGACGACTTGCCTGTGCCATTGCGGCCGATCAGGCCAATGCGCTGGTTGGTCTCGAGTGAAAAATCTGCGTGGTCCAGCAGTGCGACGTGCCCAAAAGCGAGTTGGGCGTCAAGTAAGGTAATGAGTGCCATATAGAGGGTCGATTATCCGGGTGCCGGGGATGGGCTGTTGGTGGCGGTGGTTTTTGACGGCCGCGCCGCTAGCTGGCCAGCGCGTTGCCCTGGGCCGGATGGCGGGTTTACCCTGGGGTGAAAGGCGTTCAAGGCCAAGGTGCTGGCGCGTAGAGTGTGTCATTTGGCGGCAAGAGGTGTTCCGCGGGTGAGCGGCACCGTCCGGCGCGCCCCCAAGGGTGAACCGGCCAAGCAGGGTTGAATGGTGCCAACCCCTGCAGGCGGCGAAAGGGCGTGGGGACCGCCCTGCGCCAGCGTCCGAAACATCTTTTGTTAAAGTTTTTCAAATCGGGCTTGAGGACCTGGAAAACCCGTGCTATAGTCTAAGGCTGCGCTGATGAAACAGCTTCTAAACGGAAGCGGCAAGTCGGCAAAGCAAGTCAGGTTAGAAAGTCAAATAAACTTCAAAATTTATTTGACGCGGCTTAAAAAACCGGTATATAATTTGAGGCTCAGCTGATTACAGCTAACGACTGAAACGAAGCAGTAGTTCTTAAAAAGAGCTGCTGATGCGAAGAAGTCAGGATCATTAAAAATTTACAGCCGATATGTATGGGCGTTTGAAGGCGATTGCCAGACGACTCTTGATCAGCTTTGGTTGATTGGGGGAAGTCAAAGTCTTTTGACTTTAAACGCTCATGAGATAGAGGTAAAAGTGAAATCGTCAAGATTTCTCTTCAATTCTTTTTTA
>JANNXF010000238.1:0-10115 GCA_031409395.1 Polaromonas sp. | reverse complement strand
GACGGATCACCGGCTCAGAATGTAAGAATTAATTTCGTTACCTCTCTTGCACAAGGCGCAAGCTTTTTATTTTGTGCAGACCTACCATCTGTTTTTTTTCAAGGACAACACATGGCAACCCCTTTTTTTGGCAAGCGTGATAACGACACCCCCACCAACCTGCGTGCAGGCACTTCCAATGGCTACGGACCGGCAGGGTCGTCCGGCACGCTATCGGCGTCTGGCCAGGGCAGCAGCTCCACTGCCGCCAAACCCCTGGCAGACACCCCGGTACCCGTCAGCACGGCCAAGGAAGGTGGCAGCAAGCTGACCGTGGGGCCCAACATCAAGCTGAAAGGCGTTGAAATCACCGACTGCGACACCCTGGTGGTGGAAGGACTGGTCGAGGCCACCATGGACTCGCGCGTGATGCAGATCGCCGAGCAGGGCGCTTTCAAGGGCTCTGCTGAAA
The DNA here is from genome assembly GCA_031409395.1 of Polaromonas sp. Lineage (GTDB taxonomy): Bacteria > Pseudomonadota > Gammaproteobacteria > Burkholderiales > Burkholderiaceae_C > Polaromonas. The sequence continues at coordinate 9,664 of JANNXF010000238.1, read as the reverse complement.
TTGATGTGGCCGAGATTCGTGGCGAGTTTGATGGCAACCTGACGGTGCGCCAAAAGTTGGTGATTTACGCCACCGGCAAGGTCACGGGCGTCATTCGTTACGGCAAGCTGGTGATTGAAGAAGGGGGGCAGCTCTCGGGCGAAATCATGTTTGGCACGCAAGGCAGCACCAAGCCCGCGCCCGTTGCCAAGCCGGGCCTGCAGGCGGTTTAAGGCGGCCGAATTCAGGCTGCCGTTACAGCAGCTTGAAGGCCAGCGGGATCAGCAGGGACGACAGCAGCACCTGCACCCCGAGCGCCAGCCCGGCATAGGCGCCTGCGTCGGCATTCACCTGAAGGGCCCGTGCCGCGCCTATGCCGTGGGCGGCAGTGCCCAGGGCAAAGCCCCGGGCCGCCCAGCCGGTGCGGTCGGTCGGAATACGCAAGGCATCAAACAGGTATTTGCCGAAGAGCGCACCCACCAGACCGGTGATCACGGCAAACACGGCGGCCAGCGCCGGTATGCCGCCTATCTGTTCGGCAATGCCCATGGCCACCGGCGCGGTGACCGACTTGGGGGCCAGCGAACGAAGCACCCCCTCGGGCAAGCCCAGCACCCAACCCAGCAACACGGCCGAGCCGGTGGCCGCCGTGCCGCCGGCCAGTGCGGCGATCAGCAGCCTGCGCCAGCGCAGGCGCAGTTCGGCGCGCCTTTGCCACAAGGGCCAGGCCAGCGCCACCACGGCCGGGCCGAGCAAAAAATGGATGAATTGCGCACCGGCAAAGTAGCTGGGGTAGGGCACACCGGTGAGCAGCAGGCCGCTGGCCAGAAACACCACCGTCCACAACACCGGGTTGGCCCAGGGGGCTTGCTGAAGATGAGCATAAGCGGTTTGCGCCAGCACGTAGACCGCCAGCGTGGCGGTCAGGCCAAACAGGGGTGTGGCCGACAGGTAAACCCATAGCTCGACAAAGTCAGGCATGCGGGTCTCCGGTGAGCGGCTCGCCAGGGGTGGCGCTGCGGTCCCGCATCAGGTGCAGGGTCAGCACCGTGACCCCCAAACCGGCCAGGGTAGACAGCACCAGCACCACCAGCATGCGCACACCGTACTGGCTCACCAGCGAAAGATGCGTCATCACGCCCACGCCAACAGGCACAAAGAGTAACGAAAGGTGCGACAGCAGGAAGTCTGCGCACACCGATACCGGTTCCCGCACCCCTGGCCAGCGTAGGGCCAGTGCCAGCAGCAGCATGCCGATCACCGGCCCTGGCAGCGGCAAACCCAGGCCACGCGCCAGCAGTTCCCCAAGGGACTGAAACACCAGTAACCAGGCAAGTCCGCGCAGTCCTTGCATGGCTAAAAGCCCGGCTGCCGCGCCGGGCCGCCAGCCCCCTCGGGGGGCAGGAAGCTACACGCAGTGAGCGATCGTGGGGGCTCTCCCTCCAAGCAGGGGCCGCGGGACTGGCTTAGCCAGACCGCAGGCGCAGCGGCCCCCCCGGGGGGCAGCGCACTACACGAAGTGAGAAGCGTGGGGGCCATATCCAGCGTGGCGGCCATCAATACCGCGGCAAGTCCGGGTGCGAGATCTTGCCGCCGCGCACCAGCATTTTTCCGTACTCGGCGCAGCGGTTCAGCGTGGGAATCACCTTGCCGGGGTTGAGCAAACCCCTGGCATCAAAAGCCCGTTTGAGGCCAAACATCTGCTCGTTTTCTTCGGCGCTGAATTGCACGCACATCGAGTTGAGTTTTTCCACGCCCACACCGTGCTCGCCGGTCACCGTGCCGCCCATGGCCACGCTGGTTTCCAGAATGTCGGCACCGAAGAGTTCGCAGCGGTGCAGCTGGTCGGGGTCATTGGCATCAAACAGGATCAGCGGGTGCAGGTTGCCGTCGCCGGCATGAAACACGTTGGCGCAGCGCAGCTGGTACTTTTTTTCCATGTCGGCAATCGCCAGCAAAATATCGGCCAGGCGCTTGCGGGGAATGGTCGAGTCCATGCACATGTAGTCGGGGCTGATGCGGCCCGACGCCGGGAAGGCGTTCTTGCGGCCACTCCAGAATTTCAGCCGCTCGGCCTCGTTCTGGCTCACTGCAATGGCGGTCGCGCCGCAGCGCGTCAGGACGTCGCTCATGCGGCCGATTTCTTCTTCCACCTCTTCGGGCGTGCCATCGCTTTCACACAGCAAAATCGCCTCGGCGCTGAGGTCGTAACCGGCATGCACAAAGTCTTCCACGGCAGCGGTCATGGGCTTGTCCATCATTTCCAGCCCGGCCGGAATAATGCCGGCGGCAATCACCGAGGCCACGGCGTCACCGGCCTTGCGCAGGTCGTCAAAGCTGGCCATGATGCAGCGCGCCAGCTGCGGCTTGGGAATCAGCCTGACGGTGACTTCGGTGGTGATGGCCAGCATGCCTTCGCTGCCAATCACCACGCTCAGCAAATCGTAGCCGGCGGCATCGAGGGCATCGCTGCCAAACACGACGTCTTCCCCTTCGATGGTGAAACCCCTGACCTTGAGCACGTTGTGCACCGTCAGGCCGTATTTCAGGCAGTGCACGCCGCCCGAGTTTTCGGCCACGTTGCCGCCTATGGTGCAGGCAATCTGGCTCGACGGGTCGGGCGCGTAATACAGGCCGTGCGGCGCTGCCGCCTCGGAAATCGCCAGATTGCGCACGCCGCCCTGCACCAGCGCCGTGCGGCTGAGCGGGTCAACCTTCAGGATCTTGTTGAAGCGGGCCAGCGACAGCGTGACGCCCAGCTTGTGCGGCATGGCGCCGCCGCTCAGGCCCGTGCCGGCGCCGCGCGCGACCACCGGCACCTGCAGCGCGTGGCAGGTTTTGAGCACGGCCTGCACCTGGGCATAGGTTTCAGGCAGCGCCACCACCAGCGGCCGCTGGCGGTAGGCGGTCAGGCCGTCGCATTCGTAGGGGGTGGTGTCTTCGTTGTTCCAGAGCAGGGCGTCTGCGGGCAAAACGGCTTTCAGGGCGGTGACCACCTGGTCCTGGCGCGCTGTGCGTTCGGCGCGCTCGATCTGCGCTTGCTGGTCCGGGGAAAGGGCTGCGTTCATGGCGGTGTTCCGTGTTGAACCCCTACTTTAGGGCAAGCGGCCGCTGGCAGGTTGAAGAAAACTAAAGCTGCTTGTGAATTAAAGAAGGGGATTAAAGAAAGGTTTGGGCCGGTACCTGCCCTGCAGTGTCAGCCCAGGCTTTTGCGCAGCCAGTCGGCAAAGGCGGCGCATTCCCAGCGGTCCATGGTGCCGGTGCGCCAGCACAGGTAATGGGCATGCGGGCTGGGGGTGTTGCGGGTAAACACGGCGCTGGTGCCCAGGCGCACCAGCGAGCCGTTTTCCAGCCAGGGTGCACCCAGCTTGAGCCGGACCAGGGCAATGCCCATGCCGGCAGCGGCGGCGTCGCACATCAGGCCGATGTCATTGAACTGGGAGCCGTCCAGCGGCTCCGGCCAGTCCAGCTGGTGGGCCGCAAACCAGGTGCGCCAGGGCTCCAGCGGCGAGCGCAGCAGGCTGACGCCTTCCAGGTCATCGGGCACCTCGAACGGGCCATGTTCCCGCACGAATGCCGGCGAGGCCAGGGGCGTGACTTCATCGGTGCTCAGGCAGACATGCTCCAGATCGGCATAGCGTCCGGTGCCAAAGCGCACGACCAGGTCGGCATCTTCGGCCACCACGTCCAGCAGCGGAATCGACACCTGCAGCGTGAGGTCAATCTCGGGGTAGGCGTCGGTGAACTGGCGCAGGCGCGGAATCAGCACCGAGCGCGCAAAGGTCGGTGTGACCGCCAGGCGCAGCTTGCGCTTGCCAGGCGTGGCACTTTGCCCGGCAGCGCCCGGAAACTTTTGCAGTGTGGCCAGGCCTTCCCGCACATGCGCCAGGTATTCGCTGCCCTCGGTGGTCAGCGAGAAATCAGCCCGGCCAAACAGCTTGGTGCCAATGATCTGCTCCAGCTGCTTGACGCGGTGGCTCACCGCACTGGGCGTCACGCACAGTTCTTCGGCCGACTGGGTCACGCTGCGCAGCCGCGCCAGCGCTTCAAAGGTCACCAGACACTGAATAGGCGGGATTCGAGTAGCAGGAGTCATGGCCAAGGAGCACCCGTACGCGCCGTGAGTGACGGTGAAACAGTCTTTTTGCAAGCAGGGGCCGCGGAACTGGCTCCGCCAGGCCGCAGGCGCAGCGGCCCCCCCGGGGGGCAGGAAGCTACACGCAGTGAGCGACCGTGGGGGCACATACTATTTAAAAATAACGGTTTTATGGCCATTGATCAGCACGCGGTGCTCGCTGTGCCACTTCACGGCGCGGGCCAGCACCTGGCTTTCGGTGTCGCGGCCCATGGCGGTCAGGTCTTCCACGGTTTTGCTGTGATCGGCGCGCGCCACATCCTGCTCGATGATCGGGCCTTCGTCGAGGTCGGCGGTGACATAGTGCGCGGTCGCGCCAATCAGCTTGACGCCGCGGTCGTGCGCCTGGTAGTAGGGCTTGGCGCCCTTGAAGCTGGGCAAAAACGAGTGGTGGATATTGATGGCGCGGCCCGCCAGCTTGTGGCACAGGTCGTTGGACAGTATCTGCATGTAGCGCGCCAGCACCACCAGCTCGGCGCCTTCGGTTTCAATGATTTCAAGCTGCCTGGCTTCTGCCTGCGCCTTGGTGGCCGCCGTGACGGGCAGGTGGTGAAACGGCACGTTGTAGCTGGCGGCCAGCTGGTAAAACTCGCGGTGGTTGGACACAATGGCGCGGATGTCCAGCGGCAACAGCCCCGATTTGCAGCGAAACAGCAGGTCGTTCAGGCAGTGGCCTTCTTTGCTGACCATGATGACGGTGCGCATGGGCTGGGTGGTGGCGTGCAGCTTCCAGCGCATTTCAAAGGGCTCGGCAAAAGCGCTTAACTGGCTCTTCAATGCTTCATGGGTCAGCTGGTCACAGGCAAACTGCACCCGCATGAAAAACAGGCCGGTGCCCGGGTCGTTGTACTGCGCGGCCTCTTCAATATTGCCGCCGTTCTGGAACAAAAAACCCGATACGGCATGAACAATGCCCCGTCGGTCCGGGCAAGACAGGGTCAGGATATAAGCGTGATTCATAAGGGATGAATTGTCGCAGGTTGAGGCCTGCACACGCCTGGCCGCAGGGGTTTTACGGGTGCCAACCCGCCGCAAGAGTGCCAGAATGCAGGATTGCCCCGACCCGAAATCGCGCCGCCCACCCCCTGGCTGGGCAGCGAACCCACAAGGACACCCCCATGGCTTATCAAGACTTCAACATGGAGCACCACTGGCTGCCGTTCACGCCCAACCGCAGCTTCAAGAAAGACCCGCGCGTTTTTGTTGCGGCCGACGGCATGCACTTCACCACACATGACGGCAAGCAGGTGATCGACGGCATTTCAAGCCTGTGGTGTGTCACGGCGGGACACAACCGCAAACCCATCAACGAAGCCATCAAAAAGCAGCTGGACACGCTGGACTACGCCACCGCGTTCCAGGCCAGCAACGACCAGGCCTTCAAGGCCGCTGAAATGATTGCCGCCATGGCGCCGGGTGACCTGAACAAGGTGCTGTTTTGCAATTCAGGTTCGGAAGCTGCCGACACCTCGTTAAAGGTGGCGCTGGCCTACCACCGCGCCCGGGGCGAGGGGCACCGCAATGTGTTTATTGGCCGCGAGCGCGGCTACCACGGCGTCGGCTTTGGCGGCATGAGCGTGGGCGGCATTCCGGCCAACCGCAAGGTTTTTGGTTCGGCCCTGCTGCCGCGGGTGGACCACATGCGCTTCATCCATGACCCGGTGAACCATGCCTACATCAATGGGGTCGAGCCGGTCTGGCAGGAAGACATTCTGCTGGAGCTTGAAAACCGCATTTTGCCGCTGCACGACCCCAGCAACATTGCCGCCGTGATTGTCGAGCCGGTGGCGGGCAGCGCCGGCTGGTACCTGCCGCCCAAGGGCTACCTGAAGCGCCTGCGCGAGATCTGCGACAAGCACGGTATTTTGCTGATTTTTGACGAAGTCATTACCGGCTTTGGCCGCCTGGGCAGCAACTTTGGCGCCGACTATTACGGGGTGGTGCCCGACATGCTGAACTTTGCCAAGGGCGTCACCAACGGCGTGATTCCCCTGGGCGGCGTGATCTGCTCAGACCGTATTTACGACAGCATGATGCAGGCCAATGCCGGTGCGCCCGACCACGCGGTCGAGTTCTTTCACGGCTACACCTATTCGGGCCACCCGGTGGCCTGCGCGGCCGCCATTGCCACGCTCAATCTGTTTAAAGAAGAAAACCTGTTTGAGCGCGCCGGCCAGATGGGCGTGGTGCTGGGCGATGCGCTGCACAGCGGCCTGAAGGGCTTGCCCCATGTGGTGGGCATTCGCAGCCTGGGGCTGGCCGGTGCGGTTGAACTGGCGTCCATTCCCGGCGCGCCGGGCAAGCGCGCCTATGACATTTTCATGCACTGCTTTCACCACGGCGTGCTGGTGCGGCCGGCCGCTGAAAACATTGTGATCTGCCCTCCGTTCACGGTGGAAAAACAGCACATTGAACAGATTGTCAGTGTGGTGGGCGACGCGATTCGCAAGAACGCCTAGGCGCCTCCGGCTTGGAAATCAATCGTCAAATCGGCCCTTGGCCCTTACAGAACGGGCGCAAGCAGCTATCAAAAGCAGAGCGCATGGCGGGCCGGTGAAAGGCCGCCAGGTCTGTTCTGTCAGGGCTTGGCGGTAGTCCCCGCTTCATTTTTGGGCCCCAGCTGCTCACGCAGCCCGGCGCAGTAATCCGTTGCTGGCAGCGCCGGCGTGGCCCAGGTGGCGTCAAAGGCGGCGTCCTGCCCCGCCGCCTCAGGGCTGCTGTCGGCCCTAAGGTGAACGGCCTTGACCTTCAGGCTGCCGGGCAGGTGCTGGGGCACGCCGAGCTGGCGGTTGACATGGCCGTTGCCAGCCAGCAGTAGCACCACCTTGCCGGGCACCACGGCTTCAGCCAGGGTGTTGGCCATGGTGATGTCCTTGGCAATCTGGATGCGCGTCATCGGGGTGATCTGGCTTTCGGGCAGCAGGTTGCAGTGGCCGATGCGGATCAGTTGCTGCTGCGCCTTCAGGGCCGGGCCAGGCAACTGGGCGTCCAGCTTGCCGTCGGCCATGCTGCCACCCATTTGGGCGCGCGGCAGGTTGGCGCCCATCACCGGCACACCGGCCCGCACAGCGGTCACCACCGCGGGCCCGTAGGCGGCCCAGGGCCAGCCTTTGTCGTTCCAGTTCAGGGCGTTGCGGATTTGCAGGTCGGTGGCGCTGGGTTTGAGCGCGGCCGTGCTGACGCCGGTGTCGGCCATTTCCAGGCTGACGGCGGCCAGCAGGTTGCGCGAGGCGAGGTAGGCAATCACCTGCTGCGCGATCTGCTGGTGCTCGGCCGCGTCATGCTGCTCGCCCACCAGCAGCACATCGGCCGGCAGCAACGCGGCCACCCGCTCGGCCGTGGCGGTGGCCGCGCTGCCACTGGGCTGCCGGACGATGGGAGCTTCGGGCCGGCTGGCGCAGCCGCCTGCCACGGCCATCAGGGCCATACCCAGCAGGGCGGCCGCAGCACGGGGCGCCGCAGTACGAGGGTCCTTAAAACGAAAGTAGCGCATCGGTAGATACTAATACTTTGTCCTTGACCTTCCCCTGACGCGGCCCCGTGCCGCTTTTCGCCTGACCATGTCCCTGAACGCCCCCCGCCTTTCGCTGTTTTTTCAGGCCCCTGTGACCCGCGTGGTCTGCACCTTGTTGCTGGCCTGGGCGGCGGCAGGTCTGTGTCTGGCGCTGCGCACGCCCCTGCCGTGGATGATCGGGCCGCTGGTGGCTACCGCGCTGGTGTCCATCCTGGGCGGGCAAACGGCCAGCTGGACGCCCCTGCGCAACGCGGGCCAGTGGGTGATCGGGGCGGCGCTGGGGCTTTATTTCACGCCGCAGGTGGTCGCGCTGGTGCTTGGCTTGTGGTGGGCGATCGGGCTGAATATTGTCTGGGCGCTGGCCCTGGGTCTGGTTTTTGGGGAATGGCTGTACCGGGTGCACCATGGGCCAGGGCCTGTGCAGGGCCGCCCGCGGCAGTCCTGGGGGGCAAAATTTCATATCGCTGGCTTGTCGAGGGTGACCACTTACTTTGCAGCACCGATAGGCGCGGCCTCAGAGATGACGCTGCTCGGAGAGCGGCACGGCGCGCAGACCGATCTGGTGGCGTCGGCGCACAGCCTGCGCGTGTTGCTGGTGACGCTCATTATTCCCTTCGGGTTTCAGTGGGCGGGCCTGCACGGCCTGGACACCAGCTTGCCCGGCGCGCGTCTGGTGCAGTGGCCTGGCCTGGCCCTGCTGGCGCTGCTGACGGGGCTGGGCTGCTGGTGCATGCTCAGGCTCAAGCGCGCCAACCCGTGGTTTATCGGGGCGCTGGCAGTGTCGCTGGCGCTGACGGCCAGCGGCATCAGCCTGTCGGCGATTCCACAGGGCTTGACGAATACGGCGCAGCTGCTGATTGGCATCAGCCTGGGCGTGCGCTTCACGCCCGGCTTTGTGCACATGGCGCCGCGCTGGCTGTGCTCGGTGGCGCTGGCCACGCTGGTCATGGTGGGGCTGTGCGCCGGTTTCGCGTGGCTGCTGGCGCAGTTCACGTATCTGCACTGGGCCACGCTGCTGCTGGGAACCTCACCGGGCGGCATTGCCGAAATGGCGATTACGGCCAAGGTGTTGCAACTCGGGGTGCCGGTGGTGACAGCGTTTCATGTCACGCGGCTGGCAGCCGTACTGTTGCTGGCTGAGCCGATGTACCGGTGGTGGGATGCCAAAAGAAGTTGAAAGACAGTTTCCGGTATCTTCAGCGTTTCAGGCCTCTGGCCCAGACAGTACGGGTGCAAGATGCTACTGAATACATAGCAAAAAACCCGGCTAAATTCGTCCTTCTTCCACTGCATGACACGCCACCTTGGTGCCGTGCAACGCCAGCAGCACAGGCCGCTCGGTGCGGCAGCGATCATTGGCGTGTGGGCAGCGCGGGTTGAAGGCGCAGCCTGTGGGTGGGTTCAGGGGGTTGGGTACTTCACCCTGCACGGCGGTACGGGCGCGACCTGTTTCGGTCATTTTGGGAATCGCGTCGAGCAGCATGCGCGTGTAGGGGTGGCGCGGCGTGCTGAAGAGGGCTTGCTTGTCTGCCAGCTCGACCAGACGGCCGAGGTACATCACGCCGACGTTGTCACTGACATGGCGCACCACGGCCAGGTTGTGGCTGATAAAGAGATAGGTCAACCCGCGTTTTTTCTGCAGGTCTTTCATGATGTTGAGCACCTGCGCCTGCACGCTGACATCCAGTGCGCTGGTCGGCTCGTCGCAAACCAGAAACTCGGGGCTGGTAGCCAGTGCCCGGGCAATCGAGATGCGCTGGCGCTGGCCGCCTGAAAACTGGTGCGGGTACTTGGGCATGTCAAGCGGGCTGAGGCCCACCGACTGCAGCAAGTCGCCGACTTTGGCTTTCAGTTCGGCCGCGTCGGTGATGATGCGGTGTTCTTTCAGCGGCTCGCCAATGATGTCTTCCACAATCCAGCGCGGGTTGAGCGACGCATACGGGTCCTGAAAAATCATCTGGATGCGCTGGCGCAGCACACTGCTGTTGGCGGTTTTGTAGCTTGCATGGGCGTCCACACCGTCAAACGTCATGCTG
>JANNXF010000237.1:0-3863 GCA_031409395.1 Polaromonas sp. | reverse complement strand
CGTGAACCCTGACGAAGCCGTAGCTGTTGGCGCCGCGATTCAAGGCCAGGTTTTGTCAGGCGACCGCACCGACGTGCTGCTGCTTGATGTGACCCCGCTGTCGCTGGGTATTGAAACCATGGGCGGCGTGATGACCAAGATGATCAAGAAGAACACGACCATCCCGACCAAATTTGCGCAGACCTTCTCAACCGCTGAAGACAACCAGCCGGCAGTCACCATCAAGGTGTTCCAGGGTGAGCGGGAAATCGCTTCGGGCAACAAGGGCCTGGGCGAGTTCAACCTCGAAGGTATTCCACCGTCAGCACGCGGCACGCCGCAAATTGAAGTGTCCTTCGACATTGACGCCAACGGCATTTTGCATGTGGGCGCCAAAGACAAGGGCACCGGCAAGGAAAACAAGATCACCATCAAGGCCAACTCCGGTTTGTCTGAGGCCGAAATCCAGCAGATGGTGAAAGATGCCGAGCTGAATGCCGAAGACGACAAGAAAAAAGTCGAATTCGTCACCGCCAAAAACAACGCTGAAGCCATGGTGCACAGCGTGAAAAAATCGCTGGGTGAATACGGCGACAAGCTCGAAGCCGGTGAGAAGGAAAAAATCGAAGCCGCCATTGCCGACATGGAAGAAGCCCTCAAGGGCGACGACAAAGCCGCCATTGACGCCAAGAACACGGCCCTCATGGAAGCCAGCCAGAAGCTGGGTGAAAAGATGTATGCCGACATGCAAGCGTCACAGGCTGCCGCCGGAGCCGCTGGCGGCCCGGGTGCCGCAAGTGCCGAACAGCCTCAGGCACAAGCCGCTGACGACAACGTGGTGGACGCTGAGGTCAAGGAAGTCAAAAAGGGCTGAACAGGCCCCATAACTGGCGCGGTAGCAGCCTGAAGGAAAACACCTCGCCCAAGAGCGGAAACCAGGAGCAATCCCGGATTTCCGCTTTTGTGTTTTCATCCGGCGCCCGCCCCGCAGGCTTCTTGCACGCCAAACCGTCACAGACGCTTTTCCAATCACGATCTCCGACCGACCCCTGACATGGCCAAAAAAGACTATTACGACACCCTGGGTGTTCCCAAAAACGCCAGCGACGAAGACATCAAGAAAGCGTATCGCAAACTCGCGATGAAGCACCACCCTGACCGCAACCAGGGTGATGGCTCGAAAAGTGCCGAAGAAAAATTCAAGGAGGCCAAAGAAGCCTACGAGATGCTGTCTGACGACCAAAAGCGCGCCGCCTACGACCAGTATGGCCACGCCGGGGTCGACCCCAACATGCGGGGTGGCGCTGCCGGTGCCGAAGGTTTTGGCGGGTTTGCCGAAGCGTTTGGCGATATTTTTGGTGATGTTTTTGGCGGTCAACGCGGTGGCCAGCAACGCGCAGGCCGTCAGGTTTTTCGCGGCGGCGACCTTAGCTACGCCATGGAAATCACGCTGGAAGAAGCGGCGCACGGCAAGGAAGCGCAAATCCGCATCCCCAGCTGGGACGACTGCACCACCTGCCACGGCAGTGGTGCCAAGCCGGGCACCAAGGTGGTCACCTGCACCACCTGCCACGGCCATGGCGTGGTGCAAATGCGCCAGGGATTTTTCAGCGTGCAGCAAAACTGCCCCCAGTGCAAAGGCACGGGCAAGCTGATCCCGGAACCCTGCGTGGCCTGCCACGGCGTGGGAAAAACCAAAAACAACAAGACACTGGAAGTCAAAATCCCCTCAGGTATTGACGATGGCATGCGCATCCGCTCGACCGGAAACGGCGAGCCCGGCACCAACGGCGGCCCGCCGGGCGATTTGTACATCGAGATCCGCATCAAAAAGCACGACATCTTCGAGCGCGACGGTGACGACCTGCACTGCGCGGTGCCTATCAGCTTCACCACCGCCGCGCTGGGCGGCGAAATTGAAGTGCCGACGCTGGCCGGCAAGGCGGCAATTGACATTCCCGAGGGTACGCAGGCCAGCAAGCAGTTCCGCCTGCGCGGCAAGGGCATCAAGGGGGTGCGCTCCAGCTACCCGGGTGACCTGTACTGCCACATCACGGTTGAAACGCCGGTCAAGCTGACCGAACACCAGCGCAAGCTGCTCAAGGAGTTTGACGAGTCGCTGAGAAAAGGGGGTGCCAAGCACTCACCCAGCGAAGAGGGCTGGACCGACAAGCTGAAGAACTTTTTCAGCGCCTGATCTGCCACCCAAACCTTCCCCCTGAATGCCGGACTTGTTCCGGCTTTTTTTATGCCTAAGTGCCTCATGGCACCCCGTTTTGCGCCGGCACAAACGCACACTGTCACATGGCTGTCGTGATCTGGCACCTACGATCACCCCTTTCACTCAGGGAAACACCCATGACCGTATCGACCCGCAAGGCCTTCAAGCAAGGCAGCTTGCTCACCCTCGTTTGCAGCAGCCTGTTGCTGGCCGCCTGTTCGTCCCAGGGCCCGCAGACGCAAGTTGGCCTGGCCACCCTGGACGGCAAGGCACCGCTGGTCATCGCACACCGCGGCGCTTCAGGCTACGTGCCTGAAGAAACCATGGAAGCCTATGTGCGCGCCATCGAGCTTGGCGCCGACGTGGTCGAAATGGACCTGGTGGTAACCAAGGACGGCGTACTGATCACACGCCACGACCCCAATCTCGCCATCAGTACCGATGTGGCGAGGCGCCCTGAATTCGCGTCACGCAAAAAAACCATTCAGGTGGACGGTGAAACCCAAACGGGCTGGTTCAGCAATGACTTCACGCTAGCCGAGATTCGCACGCTGGGCGCGATCTCGACCGATGCCGAGCGTCCGCAGCAGTTCAACGGCCAGTACCGGATACCGACCTTCCAGGAAGTGGTGGACATGGCCAAGGCCCAGTCCGTCAAGACTGGCCGCACGATCGCGGTTTACCCTGAAACCAAAAACCCGACCTACTTCCGCGAGCTGGGCCTGCCCATGGAAGACAAGCTGATCGCCATCATCAATGCCGCGGGCTGGAACAGCAAGACCGCGCCCATCTATGTGCAGTCGTTTGAGCCGGGCAGCCTGAAGTACATGAAAAGCAAGGGCCTGAACACGCGGCTGATCCAGCTGATCGACGGCGACGGTGTCGACGCCAAAACCGGCACCGTGACCTTTGCCGTGCCGAGTGACCGCCCTTACGACTGGACCAGGGCGGGCGACAAACGCCTGTATGACGCCATGACCACGCCAGCAGGCCTGGCCGAGATCAAGACCTATGCCGACGGCATTGGTCCCTGGAAGCGTTTCATCATCAGCACCAAGGGCACCCTGGGCGCTGACGGCAAGCAGATCGACGTCAACCGCGACGGCAAGATCAACGACGCCGATGCCACATCGACGCAGGCCACCAGCCTGGTGGCCGATGCGCACAAGGCGGGCCTGTTTGTTCACCCCTTCACCTTCCGCAATGAGTCGCGCCGACTGGCCGCAGACTACCAGGGCGACGCCAAAGCGGAGTACCTGGCGTTCTACCGCGCCGGCGTGGATGGCGTGTTCACTGACTTCACCGACACGGCAGTGACTGCGCGCACACAGCACCTGAAAGAATCAGGCCGCTGAAGCAAGCCGTGGCGGGCTTTTGTTGACCACGCCTTTCGCTACTGAATTGATAGCTGCTTACGCCCATCCCTGCTGGGCAAAGCAGCTATTTTTCTTGCAGACTTAGCCTTGCGGGCGGTACTGGCGCATCCGGCAAAATGCCAAGTTTTCTCAAAATGACACACCGGGCGCATGAAGATCAGGCCGCTGTGGGTTGGCTTGCGCAGCGACTGGCTTATAGTCACTTCCAGCCCTTCCTCCCCTTCCCTCTCAAGCGCAAGCCGCATCAACACCATGAAAACCAAAGCCGCCGTCGCCTGGCAATCAGG
>JANNXF010000236.1:0-1942 GCA_031409395.1 Polaromonas sp. | reverse complement strand
GCGAAAAACTCGGCCGGTGAGGTGGTGGCGTAGGCGTCCAGCCAGGGGGCGCCGCTGCCAAAGCGCTGGCTCATTACCACCTGTTCGCAAAATGCGTCGTAGGCCGGTTGCATGACTTCGTGCCACTCGGACAGCAGGCGCCGCGTCAGCAGGGGCGGGCAGCCATCGGCCTGGCCGTCGCGCATGTCGATCTTGTGGATGAACTCGTGGATCACCAGGTTGTAGCCGGTGTCGGTCGAGTTGGCCGACCCGCTTTCGACCACATCCTGCCAGCTCAGGGTGACCGGGCCGCCCTGCATGGCTTCGCCCTCAAGCACCTCGGTGTAGCGGTGCACCACGCCAGCGTTGTCGGTCACCACGCGCCGCGCCACCATGGCACCGGGGTGAACAACAATGCCTTTGAAGTCGTTGTACCACTGCAGTCCCATGTGCAGCACCGGCAGACAGGCCTGGGCGGCGATGGCCACGGCCATCTCGTCGGTTACTTTCAGGCTGTGCGCGCCTGAAAACTCTTTCTGTTTCAGAAACTCGATCACCAGGTGGCGCAGGCGCGCATGGTCGGCCACCGGGCGATGCGCCAGAAAAGGGTAGCTCAGCAGCGTTTTCAGCCACAGCTCGTCAGGAATTGTTTTCAGCCGGGCGCGAAGCCCAAATGGGTTTAACCAGTTCAGCATCAGTCAGGCCCTGTGGGTGATCTGTTGGATGGAGGGGGTAGGCAGCGCGATCCGCTTCAGGCCGCTGGCGTCCAGGCGCAACACGCCGGCGCGCGGGCTCAGGGTGTCGGCGTCCCAGTCGGTCAGCACCACGCGTTTCAAGCCGTCGCCCAGATCATGCTCGGCGGGCTGATGGGTGTGGCCATGAATCAGGGTGGCGCAATGGGCGGCCTGCAGCCATTGGCGGGCGGCGGGCGCGTCGACGTCGGCATAGGCGGCGCCTGCCTGCTGGCGGGTTTGCTGGCTGGCCTGGCTTTGCTGGCGCATGCCGCGGGCCATTTCCTGGCGCTCTGCCAGGGGCTTGGCCAAAAAAGCCTGTTGCCAGGCGGGGTCGCGTACCTGTTGGCGAAACCGCATGTAGTCGGTGTCGCCCAGGCACAGGGCGTCGCCGTGCGACAGCAGCCAGCGCTGGCCGTTGAACAGCAGCGCGGTGGGGTCGTCCAGCAAGGTGGTGTTGCAGCGGCGCATGAGCGCAGGCCCCACCAGAAAATCGCGGTTGCCGTGCATGAAAAACAGCGCCAGCCGGTTGGCGGTGTCGCGCATCAGGTCAGCGCACTGCGCCTCAAAACCGGGGCCGGCAGCCGTCGCATCGGCAGCGTCGTCACCGACCCAGACCTCAAACAGGTCACCCAGAATAAACACCGCGTCTGCCGGGGTGTTGTGCAGGTAGTGCTGCCATGCCGCAAAAGTGGCGGGATGTTCAGCACTCAGGTGCAGGTCTGAAATGAAATCGACCGTGCGCCAGTCAGGCGGAGCGACAAGCTCCGAAACAGGGGGCACGGCCGGGGCCATAGGGGGTGGGGGCAACTGGCGGGCTAAAAACCGGGTTTACAGGGCTACCGCTTTTTCAATCACGACGTCTTCCATGGGCACGTCGTCATGAAAGCCTTTGCGGCCCGTTTTCACCGCCTTGATCTTGTCGACCACGTCGGTGCCGCCGACCACTTTGCCGAACACGGCATAGCCCCAGCCCGAAGCGCTGGGGGCGGTGTGGTTCAGGAAGCCGTTGTCCGACACGTTGATGAAAAACTGCGAGCTGGCCGAATGCGGTGCATTGGTGCGGGCCATGGCGACGGTGTAGTTGTCGTTTTTCAGGCCGTTGCCGGCTTCGTTCTCAAGTTCACCATCTGTCGGTTTTTGCTTCATGCACTCTACTAAACCGCCGCCCAGCACCATGAAGCCGTGTATCACGCGGTGAAACACGGTGTTGGTGTAGTGGCCCTTGTTGA
>JANNXF010000235.1:0-12888 GCA_031409395.1 Polaromonas sp. | reverse complement strand
CAGCATGAACGTGTAATGAACGGTTTTACTGCTTGCATCGCTGAGCGCATACACCATGAACGCAAGGTGAAGTTTCCGCCCATTGAACGTACCAATCTCTATGGGCGATGTTGTTCCAGAGCCGATGCTGTTGTTGAAGTTGAACAACATGAGCGTAAGAGTCGCACTGGCATCCACTGTGGCGTCCATTCTGGTGCCTGTGCCATCACTCACAAACGACAACACAACGCGAAGATGCGCAAGCTGGAACTCCAAGTTGTTGCTGTCAGCCGTTATCACCGTACCTGTCGCTAACACGTCTTTTCCTGACGTGCGAATCTGAAGAGGTGCAGACGAATGGCCTACACCACTCTCACCGATAAATACTGCCGACATAGATTCTCCAATTGTTGGTTGTAACTTCTAACGATTTCGGTCGACTACTGGGTGACAAATTGCCATAAAAACCCGCTGGTTTGTTTAAATGAGTCTAGCCGACTGGCCGCGAATTGCAGACCTTCCGGCTCGACGTGCGCATAGCGCTCCACCATAGATTGGGTTTTCCACCCTCCCAGTCGCTGCAATTCATGCGTCGGTGTTCATGCCTCACGATGCCATGTTGCAAAGGTATGCCGCAGATCATGCCAGCGGAAATCCTGAATTCCGGCCCGTTGCAGCGCATTGCGCCAAGCCTTGGTGTTGACTTGGACGATTGGACTACCCTAGTAGGTGAATACATGGGTTGGGTGATTGCCTTGCCGCCGCTCCAGCACTTCCAAGGCGGCTTGATTGAGCAGCACGGATACAGCCTGCCATTTTTGCGTTCGTAGCCGGACGGACAATTGCCAATTTGTAGTCAATAAACTACAATGACGATCAATGATCGAGATCAAACAAACAGAGACTTTCCGCTTGTGGGAAGCGCGACTCAAAGATCGCCGGGCGAGAACCATCATTGCCGCTCGGCTTACGCGCTTGTCCGAAGGGTTGCCTGGCGATGTTTCCCCGGTCGGTGAGGGGGTGAGCGAACTCAGGATTCATTACGGCCCTGGCTACCGGGTCTATTTCCAGCAGCGCGGTAGCGCCCTCGTCGTTTTGCTGTGTGGTGGCGACAAGAGCCAGCAGGCACACGACATTGCGATGGCAAAAAAACTGGCTCAAGAATGGAGTAACCAATATGGCTGAAAAATTGACAAACTACGATCCCGCTGCCGCCTTGGTCAATGATGAAGAAATTGCCTTCTATATGGCCGACGCACTTGAAACCGGCGACGCCGCCTACATCGCCAAGGCACTGGGAATTGTTGCCCGCGCTAAAGGCATGACGCAAATTGCAGGGCAAACAGGGCTTTCCCGTGAGCAGCTTTACCGCTCTTTCAGTGAGAACGGCAACCCCACCCTAAAGACAACTCTGGCGGTCATGAAAGCACTGGGCATGGAGTTAACCGCCAAAGTTCCGGCCGTCAAGTAATCGCTCTGGGCAATCAGCCCGCCTTCAAAGCGTGCCGATCACTGCCGTCATCACAGCTTTACGGGCACAGCTCGAACATGCATAGGCGCGATCCAGCGCTGCCTGGTTTGCCGCACGTCACAAGCGCTCAGAAGTCTCAGCCACCAGACTCACCAGCACCTTGTCAATCCGCCGCCCATCCAGATCGACCACCTCAAAGCGCCAGCCTGCGCACTCAACCTGCTCGGCGGTTTTGAGCAGGCGGCCCGAGACGCTTTGCAGCAGGCCGGCCACGGTGTTGTAGCGCCCCCTGCCCTCTTCGGGTAGCTCTTTGATATCGAGCCTGGCCTTGAGTTCTGACACGGGCATGGCGCCGTCAATCAGCCAGCTTCCGTCTTCGCGCCGGGTGGCCCAGGCGTCAATTTGCGCGCCGGGCTGCAGCTCGCCGGTGATGGCCTCCAGCATGTCCATCGGGGTCATCAGCCCCTGCACCACGCCGTATTCGTCCACCACAAAAACGATGCGGGTGGACTGGGCGCGAAACTGCTCAAGCAGCTCCATGCCGGTCAGCGTTTCGGGCACAAACACGGCGGGAATGGAGTATTGGTCAATGCGGTCGGTCGCGGTGGGGGCGCTGCCTGCGCCCGCTGCTGCAGGCGCAATGTAGCCGCGCAAGGCCAGCAGCTTGGCCACGTTGACAACACCAACCACGTCGTCCAGGCTGCCACGGCACACCGGGTACCACGAATGACCGGTGGCACCGGCTTTGTCGATGGCCTGGGCAACCGTGTCTGAGGCATCAAGCCATTCGATGTCAGACCGCGGCAGCATCAACGAAGTGAGCAGTCGGTCGTCAAGCAAAAACACGTTTTGCACCATCTGGTGCTCGTGCTCTTCAATCAGGCCGGCGTCAACGCCTTCTTCAAGGCTGGCGGCAATTTCTTCTTCGGTCACGGCGCGGCCTGCGCTGTTGTCTACGCGCAGCAGTCTGAGCACGGCATGGGTGCTGATGGACAGCAGCCTGACAAACGGCTTGGTGGCGCTGGCCACCCACATCATGGGCCGCGCCACCAGCCGGGCCACGATCTCGGGGTACAGCTGGCCGATGCGCTTGGGCACCAGTTCGCCGAACACGATGGTGACAAAGGTAATGACCGCCACCACGATGGCGGTGGCAGAAATGTCTGACGCACGCAGTGACACGCCAAAACCTTGTATCAGCACCGACAGCTTGCCGCTGAAGGCGGCTTCGCCAATGATGCCGTTGAGCATGCCGATGGAGGTGATGCCCACCTGCACCGATGACAAGAATTGCGTGGGGTTGTCGAGCAGGCCCAGGGCGGCTTGCGCGCCCTTGTCGCCGGACTCGGACATGGCGGTCAGCCTGGCCTTGCGGCTGGAGGCCAGCGCCATCTCTGACATGGAAAACACACCATTGAGCAGCGTCAAAAAAACAATCAGGAGGAAATCCATGAATCCAGAGGCAGAATGAACAGCATGTCACTTTACTGTATCGGCGACCTGCAGGGTTGCAATTCGCCATTTGGGCGCCTGCTGGAGGTGATTGATTTCTCACCCAGCCGTGACACCCTGTATTTGCTGGGTGATCTGGTGAACCGGGGGCCTGACTCTCTGGGCGTGCTGCGCAAGCTGGTCAAACTCGGCGATGCAGCGCATTGCCTGCTGGGCAACCACGATCTGCACCTGCTGGCGCTGTGGCAAGGCATTCACAAACCGGGGCGCAGCGACACCGTGCAGGATGTGCTGCAGGCCACCGACTGCATGGCCCTGATGGACTGGCTGCGGCACCGCGCCATGGCGATTGAACGGCACGGCTGGCTGATGGTGCATGCGGGGGTGCTGCCCCAGTGGAGCACCCGGCAAACCCTGACCCTGGCCGCCGAGGTGGAAACGGCCTTGCGGGGGCCTGGTATTCACGATTTTTTGGCCGCCATGTATGGCAACACGCCCCACCAGTGGCATGACGGATTAAAAGGCGCAGACCGGCTGCGGGTGATTGTGAATGCGCTGACACGGCTGCGGTTTTGCACGCCCGAAGGGGCGATGGATTTCGCCAGCAAGGAAGGCGCTGGCGGCGCACCCAAAGGCCATGTGCCGTGGTTTGAGGCGCCTGGCCGGGCCACCAGCGCCACCCCCATCGCTTTTGGCCACTGGTCTACGCTGGTGACAGACGCTGCTCAGCCCTCTGGCCTGCGGCACAACACCCTGCCGCTGGACACCGGCTGTGTCTGGGGCGGCTGCCTGACGGCCGCGCGGCTGGGCGCCTTAGCCGGCGAGTTTGAATTGATCAGCGTGAAATGCGGCCAGGCGCAGCAGCCGGGACCGGCGGCCTGACGGCAGTGGCGGCTTCGTCAGACCAGGCACGCGCCATGCTGGCGGCCAGCAGCAACACGGCCGACGAGAAATAAATCCACATCAAGATCACCACCAGCGACCCGGCTGCGCCGTAAGCAGACACCACGGCGGCGGTGGTGAGGTAAATCGCCATCAGGTGCTTGCCCACCGCAAACAAAATGGCGCCGGCGGCCGCCCCCATGAGCAGAAAGCGCAGCGACGGTTTGGGGCCGGCGCTCATGCGCATCAGGGCCACAAACAGCCCCACACAAAAACCGAACGACACCAGTTCATTGAGCACAAAGCCAATTTTTTCAATCGGCCAGTAGCCACCCGCCCAGCGTGAAAGCAAGCTTAAAAACGTCGAGATGGCCAGCGACACCAGCAGCAAAAACCCAAAGGCCAGAATGTAGGCCACGCCCCTTAGCCGCAGCGACGCACCACGCCACCACTTTTGCCGGGGCGGCTCGCCACTGCCCTCGCGCCACAACCGCTCAAACGCATCCTGCAGTTCGGCAAACACGCCTGTGGCCCCTGACAGCAGCAGGGCAAACGCAATCAGCGACGCGGTGATGCCCTGAGACGGCTGCCGCGCGCTCGAAAGCGCCTGCTGCACCACCTGCGCGCCCTGAACCCCCACCACGCTGCGGATCTGCTCCACCAGGCTGGTTTCAATGTAGCTGCGGTCCAGCCACCAGCCCAGCACGGCCACCAGCAGCACCAGCAGGGGCGCCAGGCTAAGGATGCCGTAAAACGACATGGCCGCGCTCATGCGCAGGCCGTCGGCGTCTATCCACTGGTTGATGGCGCGCCACAGCGGGCGGTAAAGGTGACGGGTGGCGGCCAGCAAGCCGGTGGTGGCCGCCGGGGTTTCAGGCAGTTTGGCGAACATACCCAGAGCTTATTCAGCCAGGCCGGCGAAGGGGGCCAGAAAGGCACGCCATATGCCGTAGGAAATACCCCATGGTCGGCTCCGAAGCCGACGCGTGAGCCAGCCGTGCCTAGCTGGCGACTTTGAAAAGCGCCGCGACTTTTTTCTTGGGTTTGATGTTGGCCGACACACCGCTGCGCGCAGGGTTGGCCTTGGCCGCCGCTTCCCAGGCCGGCTGCGCATCGGCGGCGGCGGTGGACTCGTAGGGCTGGTCAAAAAACGGATCGCGTGACACGGCTGGCTGGCGGTGCGGCGTGTACTCACGGCGTTCGCGCCGTTCCGGGCGCTCGGTACGTTCGCTTCTTTCGCGCGGTGGCCGTGCGTCCATGGCCTCGCGTGCGCCACCGTTCTGGCTGGCGTCGGCATTGCCTTCGGCGTCGCGGTACATGCGGCGGCCGTCGTTGATGCGACCCTGCTCGCTGATGCGCGGGCGGTCTTCGTCAAACTCCATCGGCTCCAGCTCGATCTTGGTCTTGATCAGCTTTTCAATGTCAGCCACCAGGCGCTGGTCGCTGCTGGCAACAAAACTCACCGCCAGGCCCGAGGCGCCGGCACGGCCGGTGCGGCCAATGCGGTGCACATAGTCTTCGGCATTGAAGGGCACGTCGAAGTTGAACACGGCCGGCACGTCTTTAATGTCCAGGCCACGGGCGGCCACGTCGGTGCACACCAGCAAATCAACCTCGCCTTTTTTGAAGGCGTCGAGTGCCTTCAGGCGCTCGTCCTGGCTCTTGTCACCATGCAACGCGGTGGTTTTGAGGCCTTCGCGCTCCAGTGAGCGGGCCAGGCGGGCGCAGCCGAGCTTGCTGTTGACAAACACAAACGCCTGCTTCATGCCGCGCTGCTTGAGGATCTGGTGCAGTGCACGCCGCTTGTCGTCGGCGCTGACGCTGTAAAAATGCTGCTCCACCGTGGAAGCGGTGGCGTTGGAACGCGCCACTTCAATCGTCACCGGATCTTGCAGGTAGCTGGACGCCAGGCGTTTGATCTCGGGTGAGAAGGTGGCTGAAAACAGCAGGGTGATGCGCTGCTTGGGCAGGTAGCTCAAAATGCGCTGCAGGTCGGGCAAAAAGCCGATGTCGAGCATGCGGTCGGCTTCGTCGAGCACCACATACTCAACCTGGTTCAGCACCGCGTTCTTGGCTTCAATATGGTCGAGCAAACGGCCCGGCGTGGCGACCAACACTTCAACGCCTTTTTTGAGCTCGGCGGTTTGCGGCTTCATGTCCATGCCGCCAAACACCACCGTGCTGCGCAGGTTGGTGTACTTGGCGTACAGCTCGACTTGCTGCGCGACCTGCACGGCCAGCTCGCGGGTGGGCAGCAGCACCAGGGCACGCACCGGGTGGCGCGCGGGCGAGGTTGAAGCGTTTTCGTGCTTCATCATGCGCTGCAGCAGGGGCAGCGCAAAAGCGGCAGTTTTGCCGGTACCGGTTTGTGCGGCGCCCATGACGTCTTTACCCTGAAGCACGACCGGAATGGCCTGCTCCTGGATGGGGGTCATGGTTTCGTAGCCCATTTCAGCTACGGCGCGGGCCAGCGGTTCTGCCAGCGAGAGGTTCGAAAAAGAGGATGTCATGTAACCCTCGATTGTCGCACTTCGGGGAAAACCCCCGTTTCAAGCGCGTTTTGGGCTCAAACTGGCGCTAAAAATCATTGCGTCTGGCCGTTGTCAGCGGGGCATTTGCTATTATTTTTGTAGCTGCTTGCGCCCGTATTGATTGGGCGAAAGCCCTGTTTCTTATAAATTTTTGGCGCTGAAGGTGTCACAGGCCTTGACGCTGCCGGTTCTCAGGCCGGCGTCAAACCAGCGCTGACGCTGGGCGCTGGTGCCGTGGGTAAAACTCTCGGGCACTACCGCACCGCCACCGCCGCGCTGCAGCGCATCGTCCCCAATTTTGGCGGCGGCGTTCATGGCTTCCTCGACGTCGCCCTGCTCCAGAATCTGCCGGGCGCTCTGGGCGTGGTGCGCCCAGACGCCGGCAAAGCAGTCAGCCTGCAGTTCCAGCCGCACGCTGAGCGCGTTGTATTCCACCTTGCTGACGCGGCCCCGCATCTGGTCCATCTTGCCGCTGATGCCCAGCAGGTTTTGCACATGGTGGCCCACTTCGTGCGCGATGACATAGGCCTGCGCAAAGTCACCGGGTGCGCCCAGCCGGTTTTTCAGGGTTTCATAAAAACCGAGGTCGATATAGACCTTCTGGTCCGCCGGGCAGTAAAACGGCCCCATGGCGGCCTGGCCCTGGCCGCACGCGGTTTGCGTCGCGCCGCGAAACAGCACCAGCCGGGGTTCCTGGTAAGTGGCGCCGCCCTTGGTAAAAACATTTTTCCAGACGTCTTCGGTATCGGCCAGCACGGTAGAGACAAATTTGGCCATGCGGTCGTCGGCCGGAGGGCGCTGCGCCGGGCCGGGCTGTTGCTGAACCTGCGCCGTGGGCGAACCACCGCTTAACAGGCTCAGAATCGTCAGGGGATTGATGCCAAACATCCAGCCGCCGACCAGCGCTACCACAATGGTGCCAATGCCGATGCCGCGGCCCCCTATCAGTCCCCCCAAGCCACCGCCACCGCCACCCCCACCGCCCGCATCATCGCGCCGGTCTTCGACATTGTCAGATTCCCGATTGCCTTCCCATTTCATGATTGCTCCCGGTTGCGGTTAGACGTCAAACAGCCCGAGCATACCGCCATGACGGCTCTGGCAGCCCGAAAAAATTTGCGCGCAGGGCTGGCCAGGCATCGGTCAGCCTGCCGGTTTCACCCGGTGCAAACGCATCACAATGCCAACATGACCGCCGCCGCATCCCCCGCTCAGGTTTTGAGAACACCCCGTGTTTTGCTGACCGGCTTTGACGCCTTTGGCGACGCCAGGCACACCCACCCCGCCATCAATCCGAGCTGGCTGGCGGTGCAGGCGCTGCATGGCCAGCAGATTGGCGGTCATGACGTGATTGCAGCGCAGCTGCCCACGGTATTTGCCACCTCAGGGGCCGCGCTGGGCCAGCTGCTGCGCCTGCACCAGCCTGCGTTGGTGCTCTGCGTGGGGCAAGCCGGCGGCCGGGCGGCGCTGTCGCTGGAGCGCGTGGCCCTCAATGTGATGGACGCCAGAATTGCCGACAACGCGGGCCAGCAGCCAGTGGACGTGCCGGTGGTGGCAGGCGGGCCAGCCGCCTACTTCAGCACCCTGCCCATCAAGGCCATGCTGCTGGCGCTGCAGCGGGCGGGCCTGGCCGTGGAGGTGTCGCAAACGGCGGGCACTTTTGTCTGCAACCAGGTGTTTTATTTACTCATGCACGCGCTGGCCAGGCAGCGGGGCAGACCCCGAACGCGCGGCGGTTTTGTCCATGTGCCCTATGTGCCGGAACAGGGCAGCCCGGGCATGGCGCTGGCAGACATGGTGCTTGGCTTGCGGCTTGCGGTAGCCACGGCCCTGAGCACCCCCCGTGACAGCGTGCACGCAGCGGGCGCCGAGCATTGATTTTGAGCGGGGCTTCAGGGGCCGGGCGGCGCGGGGGGCTTGCTCACCGGCTCGTCCCGCACCAGCCGCCACGCCAGCCAGGTGCCCAGCACCGCATTGCCTATGGCGAAACCGCTCACCAGGGCCACGCCCAGGCCATTGAGTGGCTGGCTGCGCGCCATCCAGGCCAGCACAGTGGACAAGGCGTTGAGCGCCAGCATGAGCCAGAACAAAGGGTTGCGCGGTTGCACCAGGCGAGAGAGTTTCATCGTGCCCGCATGCTAACCGCTACGGCGGGTGGGCGGGCCTAGTGGCGGCTCGCCAGCGAAACTGGCACCAAACCCTGAATCTGACCGCGCACCGTCCACAAGGGGGTGTGGGTGTCTGGCGGGCTGCTGTCCAGCAGACTGGCAAGGGCACGGCCCTGGGCTGCATCAGCGCTGCCCACAGGTGCGTCGGCGGCCTTGGCCAGCGCGATACAGCCCTGGCGGGCGGCCCCGGCGTGGGCGTCCATGCACAGGCTGATGGCATTCGCTTCCGCCATGCGGCGGGCGTCGCGTTGTTGCGCTTTTTGCACCTGCCCGTCCACCACCAGCGCCATGGCCACCAGCTGGCCCAACACACCCAGCCCCGCCGCAAGCCAGAACAAGGCCTTGTAGCTCACTTTCTTCTTTTTGGGCAACAGGTCGGAAAACATCAAACACCTCCTCTTGGTCTAACTGCCTTGATGCTAGAAGGACGCCCGAAAAATCCATACAGCGCTTTGCCCGTGAATTTGTAGGATAAAAACGATTCACGCAGGCGCCCACTCGTCTTACCATCGCGCCACACCACTGATCGTATGGCGACCCCCATGACAGCCCCATGACACCTTCAACCCCGACACTGCTGAACCCCGACCAGACCGCCGCCTGTTTGCCCTACGCCCGGCTGGTCAGCGAACTCACCGCGCTGCTGCAAGACAGCGCGGTCACGGTGCCGCCGCGCCTGGTGCAACCCTTGCCCGGCGGCGGCAGCCTGTTTGTCATGCCGGCGCACGACGCACGCACCGCCATCACCAAGCTGATCACCTTCACCCCCGCCAACAGCGGCAAGGGCCTGCCGACGATTCAGGGCGATGTGGTGGTGTTTGACGTGGCCACCGGCCAGCGCGTGCTGGTAATGGACGGCCCCACCGTGACCGCGCGGCGCACCGCTGCGGTGTCACTGCTGGCGGCGCAGCGGCTGGCGCCCAACACCAGTGGGCCGCTGCTGGTGGTGGGGGCTGGCGTGCAAGGTAAGGCGCACCTGGAGGCCTTTGCCGAAGGTTTGCAGATTACAGAGTGCGTGATTGCCTCGCGCAGCGAAGCCAGCGCCCGGCAGCTTGCGGTGCAGGCGCAGTCGCTCGGCTTGAGCGCCCGCGTGGTCATTGACGCCAGCGCAGCACTGGCCGACTGCCCGCTGGTGGTGACCTGTACGCCCGCCAGTGGCGTGGTGCTGGACGGCAGGCCGCGTGACGACGCCTTTGTGGCCGCCGTCGGGGCCTTCACGCCGCAGATGGTGGAGTTGGGTGCCGAGCTGTGCCGCCATGTCGCCAGCCACGGCACGGTGGTGCTGGACACCCTTGACGCGCGGCACGAGGCGGGCGACCTGCTTCAGGCTGGGCTGGATGTGGCGGCTTTTTCAAGCCTGGCCGAGCTGCTGACCACTGAAAACTCAAGGACAAGGCACACGATGGGCCCGGTGCTGTTCAAAAGCTGTGGCTGGGCGGGCTGGGATCTGGCGGCGGCGCGCACCGCACGCCATGAATCAGGCCGGGGCCGGTAACACCCTGGCGGTCATTCGACCAGATCGGTTCGGTTCCACCACTGCGAAAAGCTGCTGCACAGGCGGGGCACCGGTTTGAACAGAGGCTCTGGCGCGCGCAGGGTCGCCAGGGGCGGCAGCAGCGCGTCAAAAAACGGCTGCAGATGCGCATTGGCCAGCCCCTGCACCGAGCGCGCACCTTGCAGGGCCGCCCCCAGACTGGCCGCATCGGCCTGCCAGCGCAGCGTGGCCAGTTGCGCCATGCGCTCACCGACAAAACGCCAGCGCAGCGCCGACCAGGGTTGCTGCGCATGAAAATCAGCCACCGCCAGGCCCAACACCACGGTGTCAGCGGGCAGATCACTCGGTAGCCCACCCAGCGCCCACGGGTGCACCAGCCACACGTTCTTGCCGGCAACTGCCGACGCATCGGGCAATCCAAAACCACAGGCCGCTGGGGGCAGGCCGACTATTTCTGGTTCAGCCACGCCCGCTATGCCCGCTCGAGGCGAAGCGCCCCTCACCGCCGGTTTGCTGCTGCGGGCAATGCGGTCCAGCGCCTCGTAAGAGGTGTCAATCACCGTGCCCGGGCTGTGCCACCCGGCGGGCGCAAAGCGCTGCACGTTGTCAGCGTTGAAAAGATAGGGCTTGCTGCTGCCGGTGCCCGCCACCCATTGCCAGCTCAGGTGGTTGCTGGCCAGGTCGCCGTCGAGCAGGTGCGCGTAAAGCCACTGCGCGCCCACATGCCAGTGCACTTTTCGCAGGTGCACCACGTAGCTGGCCAGCCACATGCGGGCGTGGTTGTGCAGGTAGCCGGTGGCGTACAGCTCGCGCACCGCGCAGTCGATGGCGGGCACACCGGTGCGGGCCTGGCGGATGTCTTCGGGCAGCTCGGCAGCGTAGGCGGCCTCAGGCAGCAAACCTTCGTGCAGGGACTGGTGAATACCGCTTCCCAGGTGCTCCCAAACATGGGCAAAGTAGGCACGCCAGCCCAGCTCAAAGACAAACTTGTGGTCGGGCGCCAGCGTGTGGCGCGCCGCCACGCCGTCGTGCACGTCGGTCAGGGTCACAAAGCCGTGGGTGATATAGGGCGACAGCCGGGTTACCGCACCGCCCAACGCATTGCGTGAACGGGCGTATTCGGCGGGACGCACGGCGGCAATACGCTGCTGCGCTGCCTCCAGCGTGGGTTCAAACAACAGGTCCGGTGCCATGAAACAGCCTTCTGTAAATTCAGCCGGCCACGCCGGCAGCCGCCGTGGGCGCAGGCAGCGCGCCCACTTCGGTGCGGTGGGCCTGGGCCTGCTGCGCTATCAGTTCGCGCTTTTCCGGGCTGAGCCGGGCGATGTTTTTCACCTGCAGCGCCATGCGTGGGTTTTTGGCCAGCCGGGCTTCGTGGCGAATCAAAAAATCCCAGTACAGGTTGGTGTAAGGGCAAGCGTCTGGGCCGGTTGACTGCGCCGGGTCAAAGCGGCAGCCCTTGCAATGGTTGCCCATGCGCTGGATGTATTTGCCGGTGGCGGCATAGGGCTTGCTGGCCATCACGCCACCGTCGGCAAACTGGCTCATGCCCAGGGTGTTGGGCAGCTCGACCCATTCCACCGCATCGACATACACGCTGAGGTACCAGCCGTGTACTTCCTGCGGTTTCACCCCGTACAGCAGGGCGTACAGGCCGGTCACCATCAGGCGCTGAATGTGGTGCGCGTAGCCGTGCGTCAGGGTTTGCGTCAGCGCATCGCGCAGGCAGGCCATGTCGGTGTGGCCGGTCCAGTAAAAAGCCGGCAGCGCGGCCTGCGCGCCCAGTTCGTTGCGGTCCACGTAGTCGGGCATGTGGGTCCAGTAAATCCCGCGCACGTATTCGCGCCAGCCCAGAATCTGGCGCACAAAACCTTCAACCGCCGCAATCGGCGCCTGCCCGGCATGAAAGGCGGCTTCGGCCGCCTGCACCACCTCCAGCGCGGTCAGCAGCTTGAGGTTGAGCGACGACGACAGGTGCGAGTGGTAAAGCCAGACCTCGCCGGCCCACATGGCGTCTTCGTACTGGCCAAAAAGCGGCAGGCGCTGCGCAATGAAGGCCTGCAGCGCCTGCAGGGCCTGCACACGCGTGACCGGCCAGCCAAACGAGGCCAACGAACCCGGATGGCCGGTAAAACGGCTGTTGACCAGCGCCATCACCTCCCGCGTGGTGGCGTCGGGCGCAAAGGCGCTGCGCGGCGGCAGTTCGCCCGGCCCCTTCGCTCCAAACGATTCGCGGTTGTCCACGTCGAAGTTCCACTGCCCACCGACGGGTTTGCCGCCGTCCATCAGGATGCCGGTCTTCAGGCGCAGCTCGCGGTACCAGTATTCCAGCCGAAGCTGTTTGCGCCCTTTGGCGTGCGCTGCAAACTCTCGCACGGTGCTGAAGAAATGCCGGTCATCCCGCACCTCCAGCGGCTTGCCGCTGGCCTCTGCCACGCCGCGCAAAGCTTGCAGCACGCGCCAGTCGCCCGGTGCGGTCATCACCAGCGCCTGGGGCTTGTGGGTGTCGATGCAGGCCTGCAACTCGGCGGCCAGCGTGCCGCGGTTACCGGGCGCATCAAGTTTGACGTAATAAACCGGCCAGCCCCGGGCGCAAAGCCTGGGCTAAAAATTGGCTCGAAGTGCTGTATTGCTCAGACGCTTGCCGCGCCAGCAAGAAACCGGACAAAACCCCTCATGGCTAAAGCTGCAGCGCTTCAATTTCCCAATCCGCTGCGCCAGCTGGTCATCGTGCTGGGTGACCAGCTCGATGAAAACGCCACGGCGCTTGACGGTTTTGACCCGGCACAAGACGCCGTGTGGATGGCCGAGGTGGCCGAGGAGTCCACCCATGTGTGGTCGGCCAAGCAGCGCATTGCGCTGTTCTTGAGCGCCATGCGCCACTTTGCCGACGCGTTGCGCGCCCGGGGC
>JANNXF010000234.1:0-20984 GCA_031409395.1 Polaromonas sp. | reverse complement strand
GACGCATCCCCGCCACCGCCGCCGCCACCGGCCCCCAGGGCGCGTATCTGTATGCCGCCCGCGCCCGCTGGAATCGTGTAAGTCTGCACCGCCCCGGTGAAGTTGAACGTGGTCTGGGCGTTCGCCGCCCCTGCGAACAGCCCTTGCAGGACGACAAAGGTCGCCAGCAAGGCTGCCCCAGGCCGTTGCACACCATGGCGCAGCTTCGAAACAATTTTGAACAACATGAACTCAGTCATCATGGTTTGGCCGCAGCGACGCTTGAACCTGGCGCGACAGGCGCCGAGTCCAGCAGGGTTTCGTCGAACTTGAAGCGCAGGCGGACATAGGCACCGCGCTGGGTGTGCGCTTCGCTGGTGAGGTCAGGTGCGCTAAAGCCCTTGATGTTGTACCCCGCCGAAACCCAGAGGTTTTTCCAGACCAGGTAGCCGGCTTCAATGCCGACCGCGTTTTCAGCCGCGCCGTTGCCCCAGGTGCGGTAACCCTGCAGGCCCACATCCCAGCGCTCGGTCAGGTCCCAGGTAGAGCGGCCGCCAACCAGTTGGGTGATGGAACGGCTTTCAAAACCACCCGAACGGTCGGTGGCCCATTTGGCGGCGTAGCGGCCGCTGACTGTCCAGTGGCGGTTGGGTTGCACATTCAGGTGGGTGGACGCAATCCAGGCGCGTTCGCTGCGGTTCAGGCCAGCACCCAGGGTGCTGTCGATGTCGCGCTTGTACTGGATACGGCCCAACGCGTTCCAGACATTGGTGTTCACCGGACGGTAGGCAAAGCCCGACTGGGCGGTGATGAGTTCACGCTCCCCCGCCGACACGCCAAAATTGGTTTGCACGCTGTACAAGCCGCGGTTCAGCAGGGTCCACTCTTCGTCGAGCTTGTTGGCCAGCGCGGCGGTGACCAGCCAGCTGCGCGAGGTGGTGGAGGTTTGCCACTGCGCCTGTCCGGAGGCTTTCCAGTCGATCGCGGCGGTGTAGTCCAGACCCAGGGTGACCGCGCTGGAGTCGTCAAGGGTCGCACCGGATATCGGCTTGATGCGCTGCAGGCCAGCCGTCAGGCCAAGGCCGCTGGGCAAACGCCAGAGCCGGCGCAGGCCCACGGCCGCTTCGCTGCTGCGCCCGTCGATGGCACCGCCCATGCGGTATTCGTTAAACAGCTGCGTGCTGTCCGTCAGTTCGGTGTTGATACCGGCCACGGTGGAGTACTGCGACACCGCCGGATTCAGGGTGTAGGGACCGTTCAGACTGTTGCTCAGGTCATGGTGCCCGTACAGTCGCGTGCCAGGGCTGACAGCGTAGTCGCCACCGACGCCAAGCTGGCGCCCGCCACTGCCGTCGATGGCGTATTCGGCCAGGCCGTACACCGTGGCTTCAGGCACGTTGGGCACCGGCACCGTGAGCTTGACACGGGCACTGGTCAGGCTGCCTTCGGGCGTGAAACTGGCCAGACTGGCCGGCGAAGGCACCACCGGGATGGACGTGCCGGGCAGCGCCGGTGCCGACAAAATCGAGTAGGCGTTGGCGGTGCTGTTGCGCACGCCCACTTCCAGCTTGGCGTTGCCAGGCAGGCTGTGCTCGAGCTTGAGTTCCAGGCCGGTCTGGTCGGCACCAGTGATGCTGTTGGTGGTTTTCAGGGCCTCGCCCACCACGCGGTTTTTCTCATCCAGCAGGTAGCCGAGCTTGGCGCCGTACTCGGACTGACCCGCCGACTGCAGGCTGTTGGGGTTGTAGAAACCGGCTTCGGTGCGCACGCCCCAGACACGGGCCTGCAGTTGCGCGTCTTCGTGCTTGATCTCCACACGCTGGCCATTGCCACCGCCCTGCAGATCGGTGCTGCTGCGGGCGATTTCGGCGGTTGCCACGGTTTTTTCGCCCAGCTTGGCGATCAGGTTGACACCGGTCAGGTTCTGCGTGTTCACCGGGTCTTCGTCGCGAACCGCGGCCACGCCCAGCGTGATGCCCGGACTGACCTGCAGCCTGACATCGGCGCCCGCCACCGTATGCTTGGGGCCGCCGGTGTCGACCGCATAGCTGATGCGGATGAAGACCGGGTTGAGGTCGGAGTCGACACTGGGCACCGGGCTGCGGAGCAACAGGCGGCCAGTGTAGGGCTCGATTTCGTAATCCGTGAAGGGCGTGAGCGGGGTGTCCTTGACGATGACCGAAGGCTGATTGCGGTTGCGCGTGATGACATTGACCTGCTGGCTGTTGACGACCCCGTTGATGTTCAGAAAGAACGGGCCTGATGTGCCGTTGGCCCTGAATTCCTGGATCACCTGGGTCGTCGCAGTGCGGCTGGCAAACCCCTCGGCAGTGATGCCGCCCTCTTGCACGCGCGCCTTGGCGCCGTTGAGGGCACGCGAATACTGCGTCAGCTGGCGGGCCGGGTTGTCGCTTTGCGTGGAATAGTCACCGAGCAGCGCGTAGTTGCTGCCGTTTTGCACCATCACATAGAGCTTGCTGGTGGACTGCGCGTCAAAGCCGCGCGCCGACGAGTCGCCGTAGACCGGGTAAAACTGGTTCGGCTGGATGTCGCGGAACAGGGTCGTGTCAGACGGCTTGTCCGAGTCGTACGACAGCGTCAGCAACGTGGAGCCCAGCACCTTGCCCTTGAGGAACAGGGCGGTGCGCGCTGCGCCGTCGCCTTTGCCATTGTCAAAACTGCGCGAGGCGCTCTGAATCTGGCGCTCGAACACATCACCGCTCTGGGCGGGCTGCAAGGCCGAGGGGTTGAGGTTGCGCAGATTGAGGGTGCCCTCGACCAGGCCAGCGGCAATCATGGGCCGCAAATTGGGCACGAACTCCAGCCGGGCCGTGGCTTTTTGGGTGCCACTGGCGGCGCTGACCTCGGCCTTGCCGGGCTGCGCTGGCGGCAGCAGCAAAAACCGCCCCTCGCCGCCTTCGACAAAAACCTGCGTGCCAGGTTGGCGCGGGTCGAGGTCGGGCGTTTGCCACTGGCCCAGACTGGCCTGCAGCGTGATCTGGGTGCGGGCGGCCACGGCAAGCCCCTGCGCGTCGCGCAGCGCAATCCCCACCGACACGGCCGTGGCAGCATCGGCCACCGGTTTTTCAGGCACATCGATCAGGATTTTGGCGAGCGGGCCTGGGGCCATGACGGTGATGTCGGCCTTGCCGCGGACATTGCCAAAACTGTCAGTGGCACTCACGCTCAGGGTGTTGCTGCCGGGTTTCAGGTCAATGCCGATGTACTCCCAGGCGGCGGTCCGGGTTTTTTCCAGGCTGGTCTTCTTGCCGACCTGGCTCAGGGGCACTGGCTGGCCATTGACGAGCAGCGCCATGGTCGAACCCAACGGCCCCTTCACGCGGACACGCGTCTGGGCAGACGGCAGCACCTGGCCATCGCGCAAGCCGACAAAACCCACTTCGGCGCTGAGCTCGGGCAGCAATTTTTCCAGGGCGTCAGCCGCTTCGGCCGGTTCCGTGGCCGCGGGGGCTGCTTCGGGGGCGGCAGCAGCCTCGGCTGCGGGCGGGGCCGGCGTGAGCAGGCTGCTGGCAGGGGTAAAAATCGGCCTCGGGATGCCTTGTGCGTTGGGCGCATACGGGCCACCCGGGTCGCCCACGGCACCCAGCGCGGCGGCCGATGGCGCCGGGCCACCCGGCAACAGCGCGGCGGACCGGCCGGCCAGGCTGCCCTGCTGCGCACCGGGCAAGCCAATCGCGCCCGACGCCGGCGAGGTGCGCGCGTCGGTCGCTACAACAGCGTTGCTGCCCGACAAAAGAATGCTGGCCGCCTGCAGTATTTCAGAGGGATTGGCCAGCGCCTTGCGGCGCGCTGCGATCTGTTCGCGTATGGCGGGGCTGCACTGGGCAATGGCGAAATCTGCCTTGCGCAGTTCGCCGTTGCCGAGGTCCACAAACTGGCTGCCCGCGTCCATCGCATTGCGGTTGTTCAGCAGCTCAAGCGTGGCACCGGCCGGCAGGGTCGTGCGGTCGAGCTTGGCCACATGGGTGCGGGGCGTCAAGCCATACAGGCTGTATTTGCCTTCCTCGTCGGTCACCGCCGAGGTGCCGTCTTCCAGGTAAATCCGGACGCCTGGAATGCCTGGCTCGCCGGCGTCCTGCACGCCATCACGGCTGCAGTCGGCAAACACCTTGCCAATCAGGTAGGCCTTGTTGGAAAACACGCCGCCCACAATTTGCACGCGCACGCTGGCCCGGTTGGACTGCACTGCGCCGCTGGCCGCCTGGGCGGTATTGATGCCGGTTCCAGCCTGGCTGCCGACGCCGACGCGGACGCGGTAGTTCAGCACCGGCTGGCTGCCCGCTGCGATGCTGCCCACCGCGAATTGCAGGCTTCCGCCCGAAGCCAGCGACGGATCCGCCAGCGGCGCGCCGTTCAGCCGGGCCGAGCCACGCACATAGGCAAAGCCCGCAGGCAGGATGTCGCTGACCACCGTGCCAGGCAGCGCGCCTGACGCGAGGTTGTTGAACTTGATGGCGTAGTCCACAAAGTCACCCACTTCGGCGGTGGACTTGTTGGCGGTTTTCTGGATGAAGAGTCCGCCGGCAGCGGCGCCGGCGTCCAGCGGCACATCGAAACGCACCGGCGCGTTGGAGGCGCCGCCCACGGCAAACGCGTTGCCGTAAGAACCCTGTACGTCAATCAGTCGCCCGGCCGGTTGCAGCGCAGGCGGCAGAACCGACGGGAAGGTGTAGCCGGCCGGTGTGGTGATCAGCAGCCGATAGCTGCTGGGTTGCACCAGCGGAAAGGCGTAACCGCCATCGAGGGCCGTCACCACCACGCTGGGCGCGGGCGTGAAGCCGTCCGGCTGAAATACCCTGGCCGGGCCACCCGCATTGCCGCCATTGCCCGCACCGGTCACGTCAATCAGCTGGACCGTGACACCGGCCACCAGCTGGTTGCTGCGGCTGTCATAGACCACGCCTGAGGGGTCAATCAGCAGTGTGGTGGTGGCCGACACCGACACACCACCGCAATCGGTGATGGTGGCGGTGACCAGATCATTGCGCAGCACCTCCAGAACGCCATTGCCGGCCGCCACGATGGTGACGGCCGCGTTGGCCGTTGGCACGTTGGGAAGAATGCGGAAAAGTCCGGTGTTGACGCCGGTTTCGACCGCCGTGAAGGTCTCGATATCGCCGGTCAGCTGGCTGGTCAGGGTGACGGGCACCGTGCCGATCAGCGCCGGGTTGACATTGCACACCGCGGCATTGACCTGAACAAACAGCGGGTTGCCAGGCGTGTTCTGAATGGCCGATGTGGCGTAACTGTTGCTGGTGTAGAAACCGATGCCTGCCGGGCTGGTGGGAAGCGGCAAGACCACGGTGTTGCTGGGCGTGCTGAGCGGCGCACCGGTATCGGTCCAGTCGGCAAATGCCGTGCCCGAAACAGTGCCCGCCGCGTTGCTGTTGACCGCCACCGTAAACCGGCCCTGCAGGCTTCCGCCCTGCGGCAGGCTGGCCAGGCCCCAGGCGATGCTGTCCACCACCGCACCACCCGGCACGGTTGTGACGTAACTGTTGGCGGGCGCGCCCTGCAGGTGGTAGAGCGTCTGTGCCGCCACATTGGACGACGCCTGGGCCGAAACAAAGCGCACATTCGCCGGCACCGGCACACGCAGTACGAAAAGCGGGGTCGCCGTACCATTGACAGTGACCGGGCCAGGAGAGGCCGGCACGTTGCCATTGTTGACGACGGTGGCGGTAAAAGTGAGCGAGCCCCCCTGCGTTGCGGCCCCGGACGACGCAGCCAGGGTCACCTGAACGGCAGCACCGTTGGTGAGGTTGATGGTGTCGGTGTTGCTGGCCGTTGCGCCCTGGGTCTGGCTGGTGGCCGTCAGCACGATTTGCGCGGTTTGGCCGGGCACGGCGCTGGGCGGTGCCTGCCCCGTCACCAGCAGGTTGGTGTTGCCCCCCGGAATCAGGGAAACAATGCCACCGCCCGAGACCACCGGTTCGCCGGCGTCCACCAGGCCGTTGCCATTGCTGTCTTGCACCACCTGCACGCTGAGCGGCACAAAAGAGCCGCCAGGCGCGACCGCCGAGGCGATGGCGTAACTGGTGAGAATATTGCCGGTATTGGTCAGCGTATGGCTGATCGTGAAGGTGCTGCCGGTGGCGATCAACACGTTTTGGTTGCTGGTCAGGGTGAGCGCTTCCAGCCCTGCCACGATTGTCGCCACCGTGTTGGAGTTCAGCCGTACCGACAGCCCGGTAGCGGTGTCAACAAAAGTCGCGGTGGCGGTGTTGCTGATGACGGTTCCTGCAGGCGTCGGCGCGGCCTCTGCTGTCAACAGCAGCAGCAGCAGGCAGACGGGGAGAAACTGCCGCAGCAGGCGAAGAATCATGGGTTGCGTAGGGGTGAGCGGGGAGCGGAACTCCGCTTTTCACAAACCACAGCGGTCACGGTGGCTTCTGAAAAGCGGGAGGAGGCTTTCGCCTCCCCCGCAAAGGGCTGGGGCCCTGTTACTGGTCGATCCTGACGCCGAAGGTCACGACGGCCGACTGGCCGGGAGCCAGGGTGCCGCCAGCCGAGGCCGTGGCGCCGGTACCGACGTTGGCGCTGAACGAGCCCACACCGCCCACAATGGGGGCGCCGGTGGCAATCGTGCCGGGCACAACAGCGGGAACCACACTCACCTTGGTGTAGGTTGGCGTGGAGTCAGACACCACAACGCTGGTGGCATCGGCAGCCCCCACGTTGGTCACGGTCATCTGGTAGAGCACGCACTGGTTGGGCCGGGCAGAGACCACCGCGCCGCTGTAAGCGGTGTCAGCGGTACCGTCGCAGGCTGCGTCAAGCGCCTGGGCTTTCACCAGGGTCAGGTTGCCCGCCACCACGGTGGTGCTGTCTTTGGCCACCGCAGGGGCAGAAGGCGCAACCGCATAGACACCCGTGCTGGTGGTCACGGTGATGGTGCTGACGTCAACTGCGCCAGGTGTGGCGCCACTTGGCGACAAGACCTTGTTGAAAATCGTCCGCGATTGCCCCACCGCCAGGCCACCCGCACCCAGAATGGTGTCCAGATTGCCTGTGATCTGCTGGTCCAGGGGGTCCAGCACGCCGTTGCTGTTGGTGTCAAAGTACAGGGTGGACGTCCAGCCAGCCTGGTCGTTGACAGACGTCAGTGACATCGAACTGGAAGCGGCGCCGCCACCTTCAATCACATTGCCGTTGTTCACCAGGCTGTGGGTGTACACCACCGAGCCGCCAGGGTAGGTTTGACCCGAAAGCGCCGTCGGCGTCAGGGCAATGGCACGAATCGTATTGACCGTCACAGCGTTGTTGATGGTGTCCCGGGCGCCAGAAGTTGGCGACAGGACCCGGAAGAACAACGAGGTGGTACCGGCAGCAGCACCGGCACCAGTCGCGGGCACCGTGACCACCGCGCAAAACCGGACGTTTCCGGCTGCAGGCACAGAGCCCGTGTTGGTGATGGTGGCACCCGTGGTGGAGCAGTTGCCTGCGCCGCCGTCGGCCTTGAAGGTCACCGTCCAGCCGGTGGGCAGAGCCACGCTGGCAAAAGACGACACGGTGCTTGCGCCGAGGTTGTAGCTGTCAGGTGACGGGCCGGTGTTGTTGGCAACCAGCGTGAACGTCGTTGTACCACCGGGGTTCACCGCCTGCGTCAGCACCGGTGCGCCCTCAGGACCCGCACCGACGCCAGGGCCGGCCGGTGAGGTGTTGGTCAGGTCAACAGACGCTGAGCTGATGACTGAAAGCTGGTCGGCTGCAACCGCCGTGACGGCTGAATTGAACGCGGACGTTGCGGTCTTGTTCACAATGAAGGGCGCGCCAACATTGGTGGCCGTGGGTGGCAGCGTTGCCTTCAGCACCACGGAGTAGGTTGCCCCTGCGGCCACCGGTCCGGTGTCGGCAATGGTGTCACCGTTGGTGTCTACCAGCGGTGTCAGGCCGTCGCTTTTGAACAGCTGGAACGTCGTGCCCGACGGGAAATTGCCCGCAGAAAGCGTGATGTTGAAGGTGTCCGTACCGTTGCCGCTATTGGTCAGCACGTTCGCGAAAGACACCGTTTGGCCCGGTGCTGCGGGGCCGGGAACCGTTGCGCCTGCGAAGGACACCGAAGCGGTTTGCGTCACCGTGAAGGCCACGACGTTGGACGAACCGGAGCCTGTCGCAGGGCCAGTGCCGTTGTTGTAAGACGAAGTCGCGGTGTTGTTCTGCACGCCTGGCGCCGTACCGGCCGCCACATTGACATCAAAGCTGATGGTGCCTGACTGGCCGGCCGTCACCTGGGCCAGGGTGGCCAGGAAAGTTTTGGTACCGATGGTGTAAGAGGACGTCAGCGTGTTGGGCGAAGTGCCCACCGAGCCCCCTGAATCGCTCAGGGTGGTGGTGCCTGTCACACTCCAGCGGGCAGAGTTGGCAACATACACCATGCCGGCAGGAATCACGTC
The DNA here is from genome assembly GCA_031409395.1 of Polaromonas sp. Taxonomy (GTDB): domain Bacteria; phylum Pseudomonadota; class Gammaproteobacteria; order Burkholderiales; family Burkholderiaceae_C; genus Polaromonas. The sequence goes on along the minus strand of JANNXF010000234.1, from coordinate 12,588 downwards.
GGTAATCGCCACTGCGGTTGCAGTGCTGTTGCCGTTGTTGGTGTAGGTCAGGGTGTACTTGTAAGGACCAGAAGGTGCCGGACCCGTCGCCACGCTGACAGCCTTGGTCAGGGTGATCACCGCGTTGGAGGTGACCGTGGTCACATCGGTATTGACGGCGGTCTTGGTGTTGTCAAACACGCTGGTTCCGGTCACCGTGATGGTGTTGGTCTGGCCATTGGTGGCCGTACCGGGCAAGGTGCCCACCACGATGAACTTGAAGGTTGCGCCCAGACCGAGCGCGCCGGTGGAGGTGATGGCCGGTCCGGTCGGTGCGCCGCTGCCGTTGTCGGCAAAAATTTGCACGCTGGCCATCGAGAACGCGCCCGAATTGGACGTGGTCAGGCCAAACGAGTCCGTGCCGTTGCCGGTGTTGGTCAGGGTGTGCGGGTAATACACCACGCTGCCGGGGTTGGCGCTCTGGGCGCCGTTGGCCGCCAGGGTCAGACTGGCGACTTGCTGCACCGTGGTCTGGACCACATTGGACGTCACCGTGCGGGGCACCCCCGAAGCGTCGGTGTAAGTCGCCGAGGCCTGGTTGCTGATGGACGTGCCAGCAGGGGGAGGCGCCGCATGCGCTGCCAGGCTGGCCAGGGCCAGCATGCAGGCAACGACAAATCCCACAATCCAGTGGGTGAAAAAGTGTGGCAGCCTCAGCGGCTGGGGACTCATGGGGGTGGCATACATGGCGGTTTTACTCCTGGCTTCCAAACAACGGTGAATCAAAAAACTAAAACTAAAAACTAAACACTGAAAACGGATCAACTGACAACTTGCAGACAGTCACCATCCCGCAAGGGCAGGCACCCGTCTTCCGGGAAAACGGGACTTAAGGCTTGGCCGCTGGTGCGGCTGCAGGCGAATCAATGCGCACCCGCAGGCTGACCACAGCTGTGCGGCCGGGCGCCAGGTTGCCGAGTTCCCAGCGCAGGGCGCGGTAGTCGGCCAGAGGCACGGGCTCTTTGCGCTCGCTGCCGTCAGGCTGCTTCACGCTGCGCATCAGCGGCATGGGCGCAAACAAGGTGCCGTCCTGCGAAGCCTGCGCCTGCGCGGGGATGGCCGAGCCGGCGAGCAGCGTGGTACCGACCGGCACCGGCAGCGTGGCCATCAATTTGTCAACGGCAGCCGTGCCGCCATTGCGGTAGGTGCCGCTGTACTCGATGATGTCGCCCGACTTGCCCTGGCCCGCGGGCTTGAGCACGGCCTTGCCGTCTATCATCTCCACGCGCTGCGCCAGAAGGGTGGACGTCACGCCCGGGCCCTGGGCCCAGGCAGCCTGCCCCAGTGCGAGGCTGGCGGCAACAATACAAAAACTCAAAAACGGTTTCATCACTCGGTATCCGGTTGTTAAACATGCAAACCACAGGGCGGTCAAACAAATCCTCCTGCGGCGGGTCTGTACACACTAGCCGCCCAATCGGGTTGTAGGCAGTTGTAACTCTATGTGATTTGACGCGTAGCAGGTGGCGCTTGGTGCGGGATTAAGACATAAGTGTCAACAAAAAGGAAGATTCCGTGACAAAGCCCTCATTTCCCGACACGTGGCCGACAAGCCGGTTTTTCCACACAACATTTGTACGTCGCCCAGAGGCATTCGGATTCAAAAAGCGTTATCACGCTTAGTTAGGGGGCGATCTGACCCGGTTGCGTCCACACCACATATCCGGCCCGTTTCGGTCGCAGTACGGCCGGTTCCGGGGGCTGAAACCCCATTTTCACGGTTTCCCATTTATTTTGCGCACTGTTTTGGCATTAGCCCCAATAAACACGGGCGCTACCAGCTATTTATTTCATAGCAAATCAAAGCGCTACCCCTGCAGCACGCCGTACAGCAAGTAACAAATTGTAATCGGGCCTTTCTTTCAGGCGTCCAGATCAGCGCAGGTTTTGGGCCATGACTTCATGGCGCAGGCCGGCGGATACAGATTTTTCATACGATGTGTAATCAATACGACTTACACTGCGACACACTACTTCCTGACAAACCTGCAGCGCCGCCATGGCACACACCATTTCCGCCTGGACTGGACCTGCTTGTTTTCACCCCCTCAGACACGCAAGGAGTTTTCATGCAAATTGGCAGCGCCCCCGCCGTTCTTGTCGCGGCCAGTTTGTTCATTGCGGGTGTCGCGCAGGCCCAGGAAGCGGCCAAAGCGCCTGACAACGGCACAGACCCTTCCAGGTTCTCAACGGCGGCATCGGTTCAGTTTGAAACCTTCAAGCTGAACCCGGACTACCGGCTCAACACACTGAACTTCACCTACTGGCAGCCGTTTGGCGAGAAAGCCAACTACAACCTGCGTGTCCGTTTGCCGGTGGTGCAGAACAATGCGCTGGGCAACGACGGCTACAGCGTCGGCGATTTTTCCCTGAAGCTGAACCATGTCTACAAGCTGACCCGTGACTATGCCGTGGTGCTGGCCGGGGAAATGGCCTTTGACACCGCGCAACGGGCAGAACTGGGCACCGGCAAGAATGTTTTCAAGGGCACGGTCATTTACGCCAAATTCCTGGAGGGTGGCGACATCTTTGCGCCCGCTGTCGTTCAGAGCAACAGCCTCTGGGGTGACAGTGCACGCGCCAAGGTCAACCTCACGGTCTTCGATTTTTACTACGTGCCCAAGCTGCAGGACCCGAAGTACTTCGTCACGATTGACCCGGCACTGAGCCTGGACTGGGAAGCCAAAAAACAGTTTGCCAGCCTCGCGGTGACGGTAGGCCGCTCCATCGGCCCGGCGTTTGGGGGCAACAGCCAGATATTCATCAAGCCCACGGTGTTTGGCGGTAACGAACGCAGCGCCAACTGGGGCATTGAGGTGGGCTACAAGGTGATTGGCTTTTAGGCCTGACGCCCCGTCAAGACAGGCGCGAGCAGCCCCCATCCCAGCGGAAATCGATGCCATGAACACGCCACTATCGAGAGGGCTGCGCCTGGTGCTGGTGCTAGCCATGGGGGCCTGGGCAAGCCTGCACGCACAAACCACAGACGGCTTCTTCACGGTCAGCGCAAGTGTCAGCACGGCTGGGCGCATCGCTCTGCCAGTACAGGCCGTGCTCACCGTGCAGCTGGAAGACGTTTCCCGGGCCGACGCCAGGGCCACGGTGCTGGCGCAAACAAGCGAAGCCCTGGGGGCACGTCGGCTGCCCATCGCTTTTTCACTCAAGGTGCCCCGCGCCGCCATTGACCCTCGCTTGAGCTACGCGCTGCGGGCCAGCATACGGGTCGGGTCCGAGCTGCGCTTCACCACCACACGCCACCATGCCGTGCTGACGCGGGGGGCACCCACCCATCTGGATCTGGTGCTCGACGCCGTACCGTCCAGCCACGCGCCCTTCACACCCACACCCACACCCGCCCCCGCCAGCAGGCCTGGCTTTGCCTTGCCCGCCACCTTCACCGGCCTGACGCCCTGCGCCGACTGCGCAGGCATGGTGCAGACCTTGACGCTGCGCGACCATGGCCACTACCAGCTGCGCCGCACTTACCTCGGCAAGCCCGATGGTCCGTTTACCGAACAGGGCCGCTGGACGGTCACCCCCGACGGCAGGCAACTGACGCTGGGCAGCGGCACGGGCGCAACACGGCTCGCCGTGACAGACGCTGCCACGCTGCGCCTGCTCGATCAGACAGGACGGCCCATCCGGTCATCGGCCCCGCTTGAGTTGCGCCGCACGGCGCAGGTCGACACTTTCTCCGAGTCCCTGCCAGCCGCCCCGGCCACATTGAAAGACACCTACTGGAAGCTGGTCGAACTGGGTGGCGAAACGGTCGCCATGGCCGCCCCGCAAAAGCGGGAGGTACGCATCACCCTGGCCAGCGAGGGTGCGCGCTTGAGCGGTTTCAGTGGCTGCAACCCGGTAGCGGGGACTTACCTGCTCGACGGCGCCGCGCTGCGACTGACGCACCTGGCCGCAACGCTGATGGCCTGTGAGCCGCCCCTGATAGCGCTGGAAGCCAGGGTGCTGGCGATGCTGGGCGCCACCACGGCTTACCGCATTGACGGCGAACAACTGAGCCTGCTCGCCGGCACGCAGGCATTGGCGCGTTTTGAGGCGGTTTACCTGCGTTAGGACGGCGCACATTGCATCACCTTTTGTCTTTTTGGTTTTTTCATCACCTCCGGAGATTTTCATGACCCGCTTTTCCACTGTCTTTCTGGCCTGCACCTTGGCTTTCCCCCTTGCCGCCCTGGCGCAAAACGTGAGTGTCGGGGCCGCCACGGCGAGCGCCCCCGGCGTGCGGATGAAGGCCGGTGAAATCGAAGTGCGCGCGAAAGTCGTCGAGCTGGACATGGCCAGGCGCAGCGCAACGCTGCGAGACCTCAAGGGCCAGTTGGTGACGGTCGATGTGCCGCCAGAGGTGAAAAACTTCGAGCAGGTGCGCGTGGGCGACGAACTCGTGGTGCGCTATCTCTCGGCGGTGGCCGCCCGGATTGAGAAGGCGCCCAGAACCGGTATCCGCGAACGCTCTGAAACGCTGCAGGCAGGCAGCGCCGCCGCGGGGGCATTGCCGGCCACAGCCGCAGGCAAAACGGTGGAGGTACTGGCCGTCATTTCAGCCCTGGACCGCAAAGCGGGCACCGCCACCCTGCGCGGCGTCAGGCGCACGGTGACCGTCAACGTGCCGGCCGGGGTCGATATTGCCCAGCTCAAGGTCGGTGACGAGGTGCGGGCCGTCTTCGTGGAAGCCGCCATTCTCAGCGTCGAGCGCGCACCCGCCAAAAAGTAAGCCCATGACCCCACAGCCGATACCCGTCACCATCATCGGAGGCTACCTTGGCGCGGGCAAGACCACCTTGCTCAACCATGTCCTGCGCAACAACGCAGGCACCCGGTTCGCGGTCATGGTCAATGACTTTGGCGCCATCAACATCGACGCCGACCTGGTGGAAAGTCAGGACGGCGACACCCTGAATCTGGCCAACGGCTGTGTTTGCTGTTCATTGGCGGGCGGATTTGGCACCGCCATGCTGTCGATTCTTGACAGGGCCATCTTGCCGCAACGGGTCATTATTGAAGCCAGCGGAGTATCTGACCCGGCCAAGATTGCCCAATACGCCCATCTGCCGGGGTTTGCGCTGGACAGCGTCATCGTGCTGGCCGACGCGGAGACGATTGAGCAGCGGGCAAAAGACAAATATGTAGGGCGTCAGGTGGTGCGTCAGCTGAAGGGGGCAGACTTGCTGCTGCTGAACAAAACCGACCTGGTGTCCCCCGAAAAACTGGCGCAGGTCAAAGCCTGGCTGCAGGCCCTGGTGCCTGACATTCGCACACTGGACATACGCCACGGGCAAGCGCCAGTGCATCTTTTGTTGGCAGAAACAACCCCTGAACAGGCAGACAAACCCCCGGCATTTGCCCCCAGAAGCATGAAAAGTGCAGGCAGCGACTTTCACCACGACCAGGACTACGCAACCTGGAGCTATAGCGGTGACGAAGCGCTGGATGGCCAGAAACTTCGCGCCTGGATTTCCGGGCTGTCCCCCGACGTTCTGCGCGGCAAGGGCTTTCTTCACCTTGCAGAAGAACCTTCGGCGCAATTTGTGTTTCAGTTGGTCGGCAAGCGGTGGCGCATCACCCAAGCCGGCGCATGGGGTGACCGAAGCGCAAAAAACCAGTTGGTGCTCATCGGCCTGCCGGGCAGCCTGAGCCCCGAAGCGCTGGACACGGCCCTTGCGGCGATGCAAGTCCCCGCTTGCCACCGCACCGCGCATTAAAACGTACCGCTGCGCTCAGCCCCCCCTTGACCTCCATACCGACATCGCTAACACCCGGGAGCTTCCATGACCAGAGATTCTGAAAAAATCACCGTCTTCACGGCCAAAAAGTTCATCACCATGAACGACAGCCAGCCCACCGCCACGGCCGTCGCCGTGCGCGATGGCAAAATTTTGTCGGTGGGCTCGCTGGATGACCTCAAGCCCTGGCTGGACGCGCATCCGCACGAGATGGACCGCTCGCTCGAAGGCAAGATCGTGATGCCGGGCTTCATTGACCCGCACCTGCACCCCATGCTGGGCGCGACGGCACTCTACGCCGACATCATTGCCGCCTTTGACTGGCACCTGCCCGACAAAATCTTCAGGGCTGTGCGTGGCAAGCCAGCCTACCTGGCCCGCCTGGCAGAAGGTGTGGCCGCCATGACCGAACCCGACGAACCCTACATCACCTGGGGCTACCACAACCTGTTTCATGGCGCGGTCACGCGCGCTGATCTGGACGAGATTTCGTCAACACGCCCGGTCTTCATCTGGACGCGCTCGACCCACGAGATGATCTTCAACTCGGCGGCGCTGGCGTACTTCAAGCTCACCCCCGAGCAGGCGCAGGGCCACTCGCAGATCAACTACGAGGAAGGGCGCTATTGGGAAGCCGGCTTGCTGGGTCTGGCCATGGGCAATGTGTCCCCCTTCATTTTCAAGCCCCAGCGTTATTTGGCCGGTACCGCGCTGAATGGCCGCATCCTGCATTTTGGCGGCTTGACGACCGTGGCTGAAATGTCGTTTGGCATTGCCAGCCCCGAGCTCGAATGGATGGCGCCCAAAAAACTGCTGGACGGCGAAGACACCCCGTTTCGTACCTACTTTATTCCCGACGTACAGACACCGTCTGCGCAAAAGGGCTTGCAAAAAGCGTTTGAGTGGGTGGAGTCCCTGCGCGAAACCAGCACCCATCGCCTGCGCTTCATCAAAAACGTCAAACTGTTTGCCGATGGTGCGTTTTTTTCGCAGTACATGCAAACCGTGACCGGCTACATCGATGGTCACTCCGGCGAATGGATGACACCGCCCGAAACACTGGAAGAAATTGCCCGGATTTACTGGAAGGCCGGCTACCAGATTCACGTTCACACCAATGGTGACCTGGGCCTCGATCTGGTGCTGGACCTGCTGCAAAAACTGCTCACCGAGCACCCGCGCTTTGACCACCGCTTCACGATTGAACATTTTGGCTATTCCTCGCCCGATCAGACACGCCGGATAGGCCGCCTGGGGGCCATTGTGTCGGCCAATCCGTACTATCTTTATGAAGCCGGTTTGAAGTTTGGACAACTGGGCCTGGGCGTAGACCGGGCGTCGTCCATGGCGCGTCTGGGCAGTGTCGAACGGGAGCGAATTCCGCTGGCACTGCACTCCGACGCACCGATGGCCCCCGCCGGACCGCTCATTCTGGTGTGGGCTGCGGTCAACCGTTTCAGCAGCGAAGGCACGGTGCTGTGCCCGGAAGAACGCCTGTCGCGGCACCAGGCACTGCGCTCAATTACCATTGATGCGGCCTTCATCCTGGGCCTTGAACGGGAAATCGGCAGCATCGTGTCGGGGAAAACCGCCGACTTCACCGTGCTGGAGCAGGATCCCTACGAGGTGGCCCCTGAAACCATCAAGGACATTCCGATCTGGGGCACCGTGTTTGAAGGCCGGCCCTTTCCCCTCCCGGCGGGCCAAGGCCAGAGCCAGCCTTGACGACCAACAGGATTACCCATGACCCACGCCTTGTTCACGACCAAAGCCCTTGCCCTTGCGGCGCTGCTGCTGCCCACGCTGGCCTGCGCAGCCGAGACCCTTGTCAGCACGGACGCCGCGCAAAATGCCCAGTATGTGCTGGCCAGCATACCGCCCGGTAAAATTTTCACCTACTTTTTTGTGATGCTGGGGCCCATCAAACTGATAGGCCCGTTCGTCAAGATGACGGGCGGCATGGACAAAACCTCGGCCAACAAACTGGCCGTCAAGGGCTTTGTGATTGCCTGCATCACCGGCATGGTGGCGGCCACGGTGGGGCAAAAAACACTGGCCAGCTGGGGGGTTTCGCTGCCCGCGCTGCTGGTGGCAGCCGGTCTGGTGCTGTTGCTGGTTGCCCTGCAAACTGTGCTGGCGCAGTACGAACCGCGACAGACGCCGATGGCGATCCCGGCCGATGCCCTAGCCCCCACCGACAAGTCCCTGACCCTGCTGGCCATGTCCCCGCTGGCCTTCCCCAGCATTATTTCGCCCTACGGCATTGCCATCCTGATTTTGCTGCTGGCCGCCGAGCCCCGCAGTGAATTCATTTTGATCTTCACGATCTTCATGGGCGTCATGGCCATCAATTTGCTGGCCATGTTTTTTGCCAGGCCCATTCTCAAGTACGCCGCGGGCGCACTGATGGTTCTGGGTGCGGTGCTGGGGGTGCTTCAGGTGGCGCTGGCCGTCGAGATTCTCCTGCTGGCCGCGCGCATGCTGGGACTGCTCGGCAAACTGGGAGGCTGAGGGTTTGCGCCGTCCTGACGTTCGCCCGCCCCTGAGCCCTGGCCGCAAGTGGTGGGCCACGGTGCAACCCGTGCCCGCGCGCTGGCGCCTGTGTCTGGCAACGGTGCTGGTGCTGGTCAGCAACCTGGCGACGCCCGCCTGGCCGCAGACCACCAGCCCGGTGGGCGCGCCACCCACAACGCCCGTGGCGACCCCGGCGAAGCCCGCCGAATCCACGCCGGAGGCCATCGCCCCGTCCGACATTCCGGCCCGCGCCGACGCCGATGAACAGATCGTTCAGGCCATGGTGCAGCGTGCGCTGGCCGCCACCGCCTCGGCGCAGCGGTTTGAGCCGACCCTGCAAGACTACGCCAGCGCAGTGCAACGCCTGGCCGAGCAGTCGTCGGACAGCACCCTCGCCCTGCTGCCACCCCGCCGGCTGGGAAGCCTGCGGCGGCACTGGCTTTTGTACGAGCGCAATGTGAGCCGATGGCGTTCAGACCTGCAGCGCAAGACCCAGCTGATTTCAGAAGATGCGGCCCAACTCGCCAGTCTTCGCGCGACATGGCAGCTCACCCGCAGCGCGGCCACGGGGTCGGCGCCCGCCCTGATACAGCGCGCTGAGGAACTGACGGCTCAAATTGACAAGGCAGAGCAGGCGTTTTCAGCGCCTCTGGCCAAAGTGCTGGCCCTCGGTCGCCGTGGCTCCGCTCTTTTCTCGCGCATCCAGAACCGGTCCGACGCGGTGCAAGGCGTCATCGACAGACAGGACCGCGCCTTGCTGACCGTCGAAGCCCCGCCCTTGTGGGAGACCGCCAGTGACCCTGGCAGCCCGGCGACGGCAAGCTTCGGCGCGCAGGAAAGTTTTGCCATGGACATGGCCTTTGCGCGCGACTACGACGCCTCCAGGGCGGCACCCCTGCGCCTGCTGATCGCGCTGTGCGTGCTGTTGCTGCCACTGATGCTGTGGTTCAGAAACCGGGCCGCACGCCTGGTTGGCAGCGACGAAGAAACGGCCCGGCGGGTACAGGTGCTGTCGCGCCCCTGGGCGGCGTGGCTGGTAATGGTGGCGCTGGTGGCGGTGCTGTATGACTTTCAGGGGCCCATCATCCGGCAGCAGATCGTGATGCTGCTGGCATGGGTACCCGTTTTGTACCTGCTGCCCCGCAAGGTGCTGTCGGTCTTTGCCCCCTGGGGTTACCTCAGCGCCGTTTTTTACTTTTTGAATGTCTTCACCCTGATGCTGGTCGGCAACCCGGTGGTCTACCGCAGCGCCCTGCTGACACTGAACATCGCCATGCTGGCGACGCTGGTCTGGCTGCTCTGGCGCGCCAGGCCGGCCACGGCAGAAAGCACGCCCACCCGGCGTGAACACATCATTCGCCAGTTGCTGGTCACCGCCAGCCTGATGCTGCTGGTGGCGGTTGGCGCCAATACCCTGGGCAACCTGTCGCTGGCTGCGATGCTGACCGGCACTGTGCTGGAAAGCAGCTACCTGGCCCTGGCGCTGTATGCCGGTGCCACGGTACTGGTGGCCCTGTGCCGCCTGCTGCTGAGCCGTCCCGCCGTGTCACGGCTGCGCGACACCACACGCCACACCGGCTCGCTGATTCAGGCGACAGCCCATGTGGGCCGCACGCTGCTGGTACTGGCCTGGCTGGTTTTCACCCTGCAAGCCCTGCGCGTCTACCAGCCTGTTGTCGACTGGCTGGTCAAAATTCTCACGCACGATGTCAAGCTGGGGGTGATGACGCTCAGTGTGGGCGGTATCGCCGCTTTCTTCACGGCGGCCTGGCTGGCGTTCTGGCTGGCCAAAACCATACGGCTGGTTTTGGCCGAAGACGTCCTGCCCTCGCTGTCGCTGCCGCGCGGTGTCCGCAACAGCATCTCCACCCTGACCTACTACACCGTGCTTTTCCTTGGTTTGCTGGCGGCGCTGGCGGTGGCCGGGTTTCAGGTCGGGCAGCTGGCCATTGTCTTTGGCGCGCTCGGTGTGGGCATAGGCTTCGGCCTGCAGGATGTCGTCAAGAACTTTGTGGCCGGACTCATTTTGATGTTTGAACGGCCGGTTCAGCCCGGCGATGTGGTGGAGGTGGCTGGCACGTCGGGCACCGTGCGCGAAATCGGCATGCGGGCGACGATCGTGACCACCTGGGAAGGGGCAGAAGTCATTGTGCCCAACGGCATGCTGCTGGCCGACAAGCTGGTGAACTGGACGCTGGTCAAAACCAGCCGGCGGATTGACCTCAACATCAGTACCCGCCCTGACGCCGACCCCCAGCGCACTCTTGATTTGCTGACCAGCATCGCCCGCGCGGCCAAGGGGGTCGCTGTACACCCCGCGCCCGTGGCCATCTTGACCGGGCTGGCACCGGGTGCGCTGGATTTCAACCTGCGGGTATGGACGATCGAGCGTTCAGATTTTGTGATTGTGCGCAGCGACCTGGCGGTCAAGCTGCGTGACGGTCTGGCCGAAGCGGGCCTCGACGTGCCCCTGCCCCAGCGCGAACTGCACCTGCGCAGCGTGTCCAGCGCGGTGGCCGAGTCACTGGCCAGGGCAAGCGCTGCGCCACCCTAGCCCGGCAGCCTCACTCCAGCCCGGCGTCGGCGGCGCTGGCCACCTGGATGCGGCCACTCACCGCCGCCTTTTGCAGGGCCGCGTAGTCGCGCTCGGTCTGGTCGCCATAGGCAGCGGCAAACGTGGCCACGGCGTCGTCCAGCACGTCGCTGCTTCCCACGTAGCCTGCCAGCATGGCCGCGTCACCAGACTTGGCGTGCGCCAGCGCCAGCGCCCAGCCACACAGGGCGGCATAGACGGGCAGGTTTTTTGGCCTGAACTTGCCGGGCTCCAGCGTCACGCCGCCTTTCATGTCGCGCAACTGGCGCACGTAATACTGGATGCCATCCAGCTCGCCCCAGCCGAGAAAAATATCGGGTGAACTCTGAATCAGTTTTTGTCCGGTGACCACACGCTGGCCCTGGTTGGCAAACTCGGATTTGCCGAAATACGGTGCCAACACCGAGGCCTGCGCTTCCTTGACCTGAATGAACAGCGGGTCATCGCTCCCCTGGCCCTGCAGGTAGAGAATCCAGCAACGCGTCCCGACACTGCCCACACCCACCACCTTGCGCGCCACATCAACCACCCGGTAGCGCGACAGCAACAGGCGGCGGTCGTGCGGCAAAGACGCCAGGTAGTGCTGCAAAAACAGGCCCAGGGCTTCAGCAACCGGCCGCCCCGAACTGATCCGGGTTTCACGAACGACCAGCGGCCGGGTTTCAACAATGCGCTGCTGATCGTCCAGCAGGTCGGTCATTTTGGCCAGCACCTGCAAATGCGTCCGCTGCCTGGCCTTGGCCATGATGGTGCTGGCACTGCTGCGCAAATCAGAAGGCAGGGCCTCCATCAGCGAGACCTCGTCAATCTGGGCGTTCCACAACTGCAGGTGGCCCATTTGGGCGAATTCCTGCAAATGCTGCCGGTAGGACTTGACGACAGCGCGGGCAGACTCTTCGCACAGGGTCTTGTCGCCGCCCAAAAACCGCCCGGCCACCAGCGCGCTGCTGGCCAGGCGCTTGAGGTCCCACTCCCACGCCCCGGGCGCGGTTTCGTCGAAATCATTGATGCCGAACACCAGGTGCCGCTCGACCGAGGCGAACACGCCAAAGTTGGCCAGGTGCATGTCGCCGCAAGCCTCGACCAGCAGGCCGGTTCTTGGCGTGGCGGCCAGATCCTGCGCCATGACGGCGGCAGACCCCCGCAAAAACGCAAAGGGCGAGGCCAGCATGCGGGCATAGCGTATGGGCACCAGCTCTGCCAGCCGCGTCTTGGCCTGCGCCTGCAGAATTTTCACCGGGTCCGGGCGATCGGCTGGCGGCAAGTACGCGGCATGGCTGCTGCGCGGTGTTTGCTGGCGCAGCAATTTCCCCTGCGCCATGCGTTCTTCGACGCTGGGTTTGACCGCCAGAAAGTCGGCGACCAGGGCGTCTGCCACCAGCAATCGGGAGTTGTTTTTGACCATGCTTTGTTGCCTCCTGTGCGTTTTCTACAGCGTTTCGAGCGTATCACTCAAGCAGCACGCCATGCGGTTCTTCATGCGCGCCTCAAGATGCTATGAATTCAATAGCTGCTGGCGCCTGTCCTTATTGGGCCAGGCACTGTTTTACCCCTTCCCCCAGCGGGGGAAGGCAGGGATGGGGGATGCCCGTTCTGCGCGCGGTCGTCGGGTGCGCCCTGCATCCACCAGCCCCCACCCCGGCACTCCCCCGCTGGAGGAGGGGGCCAAACCAATTTGCTATGAATTCAATAGCTGCCTGCAAC
>JANNXF010000233.1:0-7046 GCA_031409395.1 Polaromonas sp. | reverse complement strand
TACAGACCGGAATGTCGGGCGAGCACCAGACCGGACAACGGCGACTAGCGGTTTCCGCCGCGGTACAGGTCGCGCAGAAGCTCGCCCATCTGGTCAACGCTGATCATGCCGTTCTTCTGCATTTTGTCGAACTTGTCGCTGACGGATTTCATCACGTCGGCTTTCATCAGCATGCCATCTTTGTTGGCCATCTTCATATACATCTGAGTGTTAAATTTGGCATCCATGGCTTGGTCTGTATTCTGGGCATGTACTGCAAACGGTGAGGCAAGAACCAGAGAGGCTGCGAGAACAGCCAGGGCGTTATTGAGTTTTTTCATGATGAGTCTTTCTGTAGTTTGAAAAGTTTTGGGCATCACCAGGAAACCAGGTTTCCGGTAACCGTGCAATGCGCCTGCAGCGTTTTCAGGCGCTGCTGGCGTATTGGTCGTTGACGCCCGGCTTTTCTTACTGACTACTCATCAAAAAATATTTGCCAGTGGCAGCCTCCCAGGTTTGACCCCGCAGTTTGTCATCGAGTCTTCACATTCCCTGCGTTCGCGCTCGATGCTGACTGACTGACCGACATGACCGAAATGAAAAACATGACTGTTGCCCACTTGTCTCGCCTATTTCAAGGGACTTGTCTTGTCGGCCCTGGGCACGCGTCCCATCAGGTAAAACTCCGGATTCGGTTGCATGCCGCTAAAGCTGGCCATGCGGTTGCTCAAGCCGAAAAAGGCGGTGATGGCGGCGATGTCCCAGGCGTCTTCGGCGTCAAAACCGTGTGCGTACAGCGCTTCAAAATCAGCGTCTTCCATCTGGTCTGACTGCAGGCAAATCTTCATGGCGAAGTCCAGCATGGCGCGCTGGCGCGGGCTGATGTCGGCCTTGCGGTAGTTCACCGCCACCTGGTCAGCCAACAGGGGTTTCTTTTCATAAATGCGCAAAATCGCACCGTGCGCCACCACGCAGTACAGGCAGTGGTTGGCGGCGCTGGTGGTGGTCACGATCATCTCACGCTCACCTTTGCTCAGGCCGCTGGTGCGCCCCACGGATTCAGGAAGCATCAGCGCATCGTGGTAGGCGAAGAAGGCCCGCCACTCTGCCGGCCGGCGCGCCAGACCCAAAAACACATTGGGGACAAAGCCCGCCTTGTCTTGCACTTCCAGAATTTTGGCGCGAATGTCTTCGGGTAAATGGGTCAGTTCAGGGGCAGGGTAGCGGATCTGATGCATGGTCATGGCAAATGAAGTGGAGTGTTGAAAGGCCGGTTTGAAGGCGCAGGGCATCACCTGTCAGATGCTGCACGATGTTGGCCTCTTTTAAGCAGTAAGCTTACTTTTGTGATGGCTGGCGTGCAAGCGTGGAAGCGAGCATTAGTAAAAAACTATCGGTGAATTATTCTTGTCCGTCTTTTACTTTTAATGCGCTGGGTTCACAATTTGCAGTCCAAGCGATTTTCAATCCAATAGTCCTAAACCACGCAGGAGCAGTAATGGCTGATAACTCAACGCAAAGCGAGGGCAAATGCCCGTTCTCGGGCGGCGCCCGCAAACACACCGTCGCCGGTGCCCGCACGAACGCAGATTGGTGGCCCAACCAGCTGAACCTCAAAATTCTCAACCAGAACTCCCCGCTGACCAATCCCATGGGCGAGGCGTTCAACTATGCCGAGGAGTTCAAGACCCTGGACCTGCATGCCGTGGTCAAGGACCTGACGGCCCTGATGACGGATTCGCAGGACTGGTGGCCGGCCGACTATGGCCATTACGGCCCATTTTTTGTGCGCATGGCGTGGCACAGTGCAGGCACTTACCGCATTGCCGACGGTCGCGGTGGTGCGGGTTCTGGCACCCAGCGGTTTGCGCCGCTCAACAGCTGGCCGGACAACGGCAACCTGGACAAGGCGCGCCGCCTGTTGTGGCCCATCAAACAGAAATACGGCTGCAAGCTCTCATGGGCTGACCTGATGATTCTTGCGGGCACTGTGGCCATGGACTCGATGGGCTTCAAGACCTTTGGTTTTGCCGGGGGCCGCCCGGATGTGTGGGAACCCGAAGAGATTTACTGGGGCGCCGAGACCCAGTGGATGGGCACGGACAAGCGTTATTCGGGCGATCGCGAGCTCGAAAACCCCCTGGGCGCCACCCATATGGGCCTGATCTATGTGAACCCGGAAGGCCCTGAAGGCCAACCCGACCCGCTGGGCTCGGCACGCGATATCCGGGAGACCTTTGCCCGCATGGCCATGAACGACTACGAGACCGTGGCGCTTACCGCGGGCGGACACACCTTCGGCAAGGCCCATGGCGCGGCCAATCCTGGTCAGTACGTCGGTGCCGAGCCCGAAGGCGCTGGTATTGAGGAACAAGGCCTGGGCTGGAAAAACACCTTTGGCAGCGGCAAGGGGGCCCACACGGTGACCAGCGGTATCGAGGGTGCCTGGACCAACAACCCCATCCAGTGGGACAACGGCTACTTTGAAAACCTGTTTGGTTACGATTGGGAATTGACCAAAAGCCCGGCCGGTGCGCACCAGTGGACACCCAAAAATGCGTCGGCAGCAGGCACCGTGCCCGATGCCCATGACGCGTCGCAACGGCATGCGCCCATGATGACCACCGCCGACATGGCGATGCGCATGGACCCTGCCTACGAAAAAATCGCGCGGCACTTCATGGCGAATCCGCAAGAGTTTGCAGACGCCTACGCCCGGGCCTGGTACAAGCTTACGCATCGTGACATGGGCCCGGTTTCCCGCTACCTGGGCCCGCTCGTGCCAAAGGGGCAACTGATCTGGCAAGACCCGATTCCCTCGGTCGATCATGAACTGGTCGGGGAGCAGGACATTGCGGCACTGAAGGCCAAGGTGCTTGCGTCTGGTCTGTCCATCGCCCAACTGGTCACCACTGCCTGGGCCTCTGCGGCAACTTTCCGGGGCAGCGACAAGCGCGGCGGGGCCAACGGCGCGCGCATTCGCCTGGCACCGCAAAAGGACTGGGAAGTCAACCAGCCCGCCGAACTGGCCAAGGTGCTGCACATTCTGGAAGCCGTCCAGCGGGACTTCAATGGGGCGCAGCAGGGCAATAAAAAAGTCTCGCTGGCCGACCTGATCGTGCTGGGCGGTTGTGCCGCGGTTGAGGCTGCTGCCAGCAAGGCCGGGCATGCGGTGACGGTGCCCTTCTCGCCGGGTCGCACCGACGCCTCGCAAGACCAGACCGATGTGGAGTCGTTCGCCGTACTGGAGCCCACGGCCGACGGCTTTCGCAACTACCTGCGCAAGGGGCATGAGGCCTTTGCCGCGGAGTTGCTGCTCGATCAGGCCAACTTGTTGACGCTGACCGCCCCCGAGATGACGGTTCTGGTCGGTGGCATGCGCGCCCTGAACGCCAACTTCGGCCAGTCCAAAAACGGTGTCTTCACCCAGCGGACAGAAGTATTGACCAATGACTTCTTCGTGAACCTGCTTGACATGAGCATCCAGTGGCAGAAGTCCGCCGCGTCTGAGGGCGTGCTGGAGGGGCATGACCGGGTGACCGGTGAAATCAGGCGGACAGGCACGGTTGTTGACCTCGTCTTTGGTTCCAACTCCCAGCTCCGGGCCCTGGCGGAAGTCTATGCGTGCAGCGACGCTCAGCCCGTCTTTGTGCGTGACTTCGTGGCGGCGTGGAACAAGGTCATGAACCTCGACCGTTTCGACCTTGCCTGATTGCCGCGCAAACTGACTCCCTCCCTGCGGGGGAGCCATATCAGCCCTGTTGGTGCCGCCCAGGCGGCTCCGACAGGGCTGAGCTGTTTGTGGGCCACGGTGCGGCGACTGCTTGCCCCATGGCCGGGTGGCATGCAGGCTAAACTCTTTTTCCACTTGCTAGTTTTTAGGAGAATTTCGTGACGACTTCCCCGTTTGACAAAGGCCTGGCCACCCGCAAGCAGGTGATGGGCGAAGATTTTGTGGCCAACGCATTGGCCGGCATGACCGATTTCACCCGTCCGATTCAGGAGCACATCACCGCCAAAGCCTGGGGCGATGTCTGGCAGCGCCCGGGGCTTGACCTCAAAACCCGCAGCCTGATCACCGTGGCCATGCTGACGGCGCTGGGCAAGCAGCATGAACTCAAGGGCCATTTGCGCGGCGCCCTGAACAACGGCGCCACGCCGGCCGAACTGCAGGAAGTGCTGCTGCACGCGGCCGTGTACTGCGGTGTGCCCACCGCGGTGGACGCTTTCCGCACTGCCGCCGAAGTGGTGGACGGGCCCAAGAAGGGTTAGCTTGCTGCCGGTTACTGGTCTGGCATCAAGGGTGAATAGTGCCAAAATCCCAATGATCACGGGCGTAAGAAGCTATTGTTTTGATAGCGAATATGAATCTGGATGCATTGCTGGACAGATTTTCAGTGACTTCAGCCACAGGCCTTCGCAGCGGGGGCGTGGTTGGATGCTGCGTCGGCACGTCCCAGGCGCAGCGGGGCTCGCTGCAACCGTCTGAAGTGAGCTATATACTGATTGCGAAGTACCACTCGCAGCACAATCGTTTTCCAGATACCGCGGGGGTGGTCTCTTCAAGGTGCGGTCAGCAGGCCGCGCGCTTCAGCTTCAGCCACTGTTTCTGAGAGGAAATGCGCATGCAAGTTAAAGTGAATTCCAACCACACGGTTCACACTGGTGAATCGTTTGAGCGTTGGGCCAGCACCGAACTCCACGAATCGCTGGGTCGGTTCAAGGATGACATCACCAGTATTCGGGTGCACATGAGTGACCAGAACGGCGAAAAAGCCAATCCCGACCACAAGCTCTGCATGCTGGAGGCGCGACTGGCGCACCACGAGCCTTTGGCCGTCAACCACCATGCCCACACCCAGGACGAAGCTTTTCGCGGTGCCAGCGACAAGCTCAAGGGAGCACTTGAACATACCTACGGCAGACTGCGCGATCTGCACCGCGCGCGTGACACCATACGCCGCGAACCTGATCCCGACGCGATCTGAGCGTGTATCGCCGTGGCCACGCCCGGCGTGCCGCAGCGCCGTCCGCCAGCGGCATCAGGCAGATGCTTGCAGGCCCGAGGCTGTTAGTATTTTATGCGCCAAGCCCAATAGCTACGGGCGCAAGTAGCTATAAATTAAATAGCAAGCCACAGCGGCTCAGTGGGTACATGGACCTTGCTGAGGCGGGCCCGTCAGGACCCGGCCATCAGCTTGTGCACCAGGTCAGCCGTCGTCGAGGCCTTGTATTTGCGCATCAGCCGCGCCCGGTAAATTTCTACGGTACGGTGGCTGATGAGCAGCGCGCGGCCAATCTCCTTGGACGTCAGGCCGCCCATCAGGTGCGCGGCCACCTCGCGCTCGCGTGCTGTCAGTTCTGCCGTGACGGGGCGGCGTGAACTAAGGTCTTCAAAAGTCCAGATGCCGGATTCATGCGGCGCCTCGCGGTTCAGCGCCCGCCCGGTCACATGGCACCAGAAAGTCTCGCCCTGGTTGTGGCCACCGACCCGCTTCATGATGCGGTCGTCGGCGTACACCCCGTTGGTATTCAGAATCGGAATCATGCGGGCGCCTATGCGCTCGTACTCGTCGGCACTGGGGTAGAGAATCAGAAAAGACTGGCCTGCGAGCTGCTCGCGGGTTGCGCCAAACATCTCGCACAGGTGCTGGTTACAGTCCACAATGGACCGGTTGCGCGACAGCACCAGACCCACGGGCGCCAGGTCAAAAGCGAGTTGGTAATCTACTTCCATGGTGCCATTTTGAGGGCAACTTTCATGCGGGCTAACCTTTACGAAATACTACGTAACTTATTACGTAGTATCGTAAGCGATTGGCGCTAGATAATTTTCAGGAGACTTTTCGTGAACAAAATTTATCCCTCTGCAGCAGAGGCTCTCAAAGGCGTGGTCAAGGACGGTCAGCTCATGGCGGTGGGCGGTTTTGGGCTGTGCGGCATCCCCGAAGCACTGATTGACGCGCTGCGTGACAGCGAGGTGAAAAACCTCACGGTCATTTCCAACAACGCCGGCGTCGATGGTTTTGGTTTGGGCAAACTGCTGGAAACGCGGCAGATCAAAAAAATGATCTCCAGCTATGTCGGCGAGAACAAGGAGTTCGAGCGCCAGTACCTGGCCGGTGAACTGGCGCTTGACTTCACCCCCCAGGGCACGCTGGCCGAAAAGCTGCGCGCTGGCGGTGCGGGTATTCCGGCCTTCTTCACCAAAACCGGGGTGGGTACCCAGGTGGCTGACGGCAAGGAACTGCGCGAGTTTGACGGTGAAACCTATGTCATGGAGCGCTCTCTGGTGCCTGACGTGTCGCTGGTCAAGGCGCATCGCGCCGACAAGTCGGGCAACCTGCAGTTCCGCCTGACAGCGCGCAATTTCAACCCGGCGGCCGCAATGGCCGGCAAGGTTTGTATTGTGGAAGTCGAGGAGGTGGTGGAAACCGGTGCGATGGACCCCGATTCGGTGCATTTGCCCGGTATTTATGTGCACCGCATTGTGTGCAACCCGAACCCTGAAAAACGGATTGAAAAACGAACCATTACCGAGAAAGCGGGAGCATAAATCATGGCCTGGACACAAGACCAAATGGCTGCACGCGCAGCGCAAGAGCTCGAAGACGGTTTCTATGTCAACCTGGGCATCGGCATCCCGACGCTGGTGGCCAATTTTGTGCCGCCAGACAAGGAAGTGTGGCTTCAGTCAGAAAACGGCATGCTGGGCATTGGCGCGTTTCCCACCGAAGACGAGGTGGACGCCGACCTGATCAATGCGGGCAAGCAGACCGTGACCACCATCAAGGGCTCGTCGATTTTTGGCAGCCAGGACAGTTTTGCCATGATTCGCGGCGGGAAAATCAACCTGTCCATTCTGGGCGCCATGCAGGTCAGCGAAAAAGGCGATCTGGCCAACTGGATGATTCCGGGCAAGATGGTCAAGGGCATGGGTGGCGCGATGGACCTGGTCGCGGGCGTCAAGCGCGTGATTGTTTTGATGGAACATGTGGCCCGCAAAAAAGACGGCACCGAAGACATGAAAATCCTGCCGCAATGCACGCTGCCACTGACGGGCGTGG
>JANNXF010000232.1:0-2343 GCA_031409395.1 Polaromonas sp. | reverse complement strand
CCGGGCCAGCTCGTCGGCCCGCCCCGTGTCGTCGGTCAGCAGGCATTCGATGCCCAGCGTCATGTCGCTCAGGCGGCCCGCCGCGTTGATGCGCGGACCCAGGGCAAAGCCAAAATCAAAGGTGGTCGCTACCTGCGCCTGACGGCCCGCGGCCTTGAACAGGCTGGCCAGACCCGCCTGCAGGTGACCGGCGCGCAGGCGCTTGAGGCCCTGGGCCACCAGGCGGCGGTTGTTGGCGTCGAGCTTCACCACGTCGGCCACCGTGCCCAGCGCCACCAGCGGCAGCAGGGCGTCCAGCCTGGGTTGGCTGGCCGCATCAAACACACCGCGCTGGCGCAGCTCGGCCCGCAGTGCCAGCAGCACATAAAACATCACGCCGACCCCGGCAATCGACTTGCTCTCAAACGGGCAATCGGGCTGGTTGGGGTTCACGTTCACATCGGCCCCCGGCAGCACCACCTGGCCGTTGACGAGCGCCGGCAAATGGTGGTCGGTGACCAGCACCTGCATGCCGAGGGCCTTGGCGCGCGCCACGCCGTCCAGGCTGGCAATGCCGTTGTCAACCGTCACCAGCACGTCGGCACCGCCGGCCTTGACCCGTTCCGCAATCGGCGCGGTCAGGCCGTAGCCGTCAATCACCCGGTCGGGCACCAGGTAGCTGACGCTCAACCCGGGAAAGGAGGCCCCCAGCAGCCGCAAGCCGCGCAGGGCCACGGCGCAGGCGGTGGCGCCGTCGCAGTCGTAGTCGGCCACCACGCATATTTTTTGACCATCCCGCAGGGCGTCGGCCAGCAGCCGCGCGGCGTCTTCGGCACCCCGCAGGCTGGTGGGCGGGAGCAGCCGGGCCAGACCGTCATCGAGGTCGTCCACCGAATGCACGCCCCGTGCCGCGTACAGCTGCGCCAGCAAGGGGTGAATGCCGGCCTGCTGCAGCGCCCAGACGCTGCGGGGCGGTACGTCGCGTACCTGAATTTTCATGATTTTGCTTTTTGGGGGAGTGGATTCGCTATTTTTTTCATAGCTGCTCGAGCCCGTTTAATAAGGGCTTGGATGCGAAAAGACCTGCAAGTTTTGCCCGCAAGCCGTGTCGGCTGGTCTCATGGGTGCTGGCGCCGCGCTCACCGCACAGCGTGATCCGCACCGTCTCGCCGGCCCGCTGCCGGGCCAGCAGACTGGCGATGTCGCCCGCGTCCAGCGCTGCCCAGGCTTGCGCGTAGGCTGCCCAGTCGTCGCGAAACACCGCCTCGGCAAGGGTGCGCGGCATGGTCAGGGGGGGGCTGCTGGCGGGCAGCGCGTCTGGCAGGGCGCCGGTGCCGCTGACCCAGAACGAATTGACCGGTAACTGCCTGCGAGCGGCCCGCGCATCGTTCAGCGGGTGGGTGTAGAGCAGCATCTGCATTTCGTTTTGCAGCCGCCTCAGGCTGCGGCCTGCGGCCGAGTGGGGCAGCCAACTGTCCACGTTGCGGCCCATGACCCGGTCGAGCGAGGCGGTTGGCAGGGTGCGAAACACCTCGCCTTCGGCCAGCCAGCACTGTGCCGACAGGCCATGCAGCGTGATGCCGTCGGTGGCAAAGTAGGGTTGCATGGCGTCTATCAGGGCCTGTGATTCGTCGGGCTGAAGGGCCAGGCCTGCCGGGTCAGTGAGGGTGGCATGCTCACGGCCCATGGCCCAGTGGCAGGGCGTGATGCTGGCCCATGCCTTGCCGGCAGGCGCATGAAACGCCTGTGCTGCCTCCAGTGCCGCCCACGGAATCAGGCCATCGGGCAGATCGGACGCGCTGGGGCTGGCCAGCCCGAGTGCCCGCGCCAGCGCCCGCTCGTGTGGCGGCGACAGGGTGTGGGCATTCACTGCGTCGGTATGCACCTGCTTCATGCCCCGCAGCAACTCGCTGAGGTGGCGCGTACTGGCCGGAGGCAGTGCCTGCAGGGTGGGCCGCCAGGCTTCGGCACTGCAGGCGGCAAACGCAATGATCAGGTGGTGGGGCGTTGACTCTGCGGGAAATGCGGGATTGGCTGACATGGCGCTATTGTCCGGGATGCCACAATCGTGGCCATGCAAATCCCCTACGAGCTGATTTTGGGCTGGCGCTACACCCGCGCGGGCCGTGCCACGCGGCGCAACGGCTTTATTTCCTTTATTTCCGGCGTGTCCATGCTGGGCATTGCGCTGGGTGTGGCGGCGCTGATCATTGTGCTCAGTGTGATGAACGGGTTTCAAAAAGAGGTGCGCGACCGCATGCTGGGCGTGATCTCGCACATTGAGGTGTTTGCGCCGCAAGGCGTGGCCTTGCCCCATCCGCAAAAAACGCTGGCCGAGATCAAGGCCAACCCCAACGTGGTGGG
>JANNXF010000231.1:0-5954 GCA_031409395.1 Polaromonas sp. | reverse complement strand
GCCATGCCGATGGTGTCGGCAATCTGCTCGGCCGTTTCAATCTCGTCGCTGGCCACATCAATCACGCCCACCATCACGTCCTTGCCTTCCAGCAGGGCCATCAAATGCGGTGGCACATGCGAGTGGTAGCACTCCAGGCTGACCTGCTTGATGCTGCTTTTGGCGAGCGCCGGCAAAATCTGTTCATACTGCCGCCACTCTTCGCCCAGCGTTTTCTTCCAGTCGTCATTGGCCTTGATGCCATAGCCGTAGCAAATATGCACCGCCGTCGTGCATGTCAGGCCCTGGGCGGCACGCTCCAGCGCCTTCACGCCCCAGTCAGCCGCTTCTTTCATGTACACATTGAAGGCAGGTTCGTCAAACTGGATGATGTCCACCCCATCGGCCTGCAGGGCCAGTGCCTCCTGGTTCAGCAGCTCGGCGAAAGCCAACGCCATCCTGACCTTTCCTGCTGCGGCACCGCCGTAAAACTGGTCTGACACCGTGTCCACAATCGTCATGGGGCCGGGCAGTGTGAATTTGATTTTTTTGGCGGTGTGCGCGCGCAGCAATTGCGCCTCGGCCGCATGCACCCGGCCCTTGAGCCTGAGGGCAGACACCACCTGCGGCACCATCGCGTCGTAGCGGTTGTCACGTATGCCCATCTTGACCTTGTGATCAAAGTCAATGCCCTCCACCTGCTCCAGAAAGCCATGCACGAAATGCTGGCGCGACTGCTCGCCGTCGCCAATCACGTCCAGCCCGGCGTCTTCCTGGGCCTTGATCCACAGCAGCGTGGCGTCCAGCTTGGCCTGTTGGAGTTCAGCGCCTTCGGCCTTCCACTGCGGCCAGAGCTTGTTGGTTTCAGACAGCCAGGCAGGTTTGGGCAAGCTGCCGGCAATAGTGGCGCTAAAGAGGGGCTGGGTCATACGGGGTCCTTGTCTCTGGGGTTGTTGTTGTCAAAGAGTGGCAGGCTTCAAGCCACGGCATTGGCCATGGCTCAATTCACAAAAGTTCGCGGGCCAGCAGCTCGTAGGAGCGCCGGCGGGCGGCCGGATCGTGCGTCCAGGTAATCACGGCCAGTTCGCTGACGCCATGGGTTTCCGCCAGGGCGCGCAATTTGCCGGCGACCTGCGCGCCGCTGCCCACCAGCGCAGTGTGCCTAAGTTGGCTGGCCTCGGCCTGCTCGGCAAAGGTGTAGGGCCGCAGCGCCACCTCGGCGGGTGAGGGCAAGGGTCCCAGGGCACCCTTGTTACGGTCGATTTTCCAGCGCTCGCGGCCAGAAAAATGATGCCAGGCTTCGGCTTCGGTGTCGGCTGCAAGCGCCCACACGCACAGCACCGCCTGAGGTCTGGGGTGCCGCAGA
The DNA here is from genome assembly GCA_031409395.1 of Polaromonas sp. Taxonomy (GTDB): domain Bacteria; phylum Pseudomonadota; class Gammaproteobacteria; order Burkholderiales; family Burkholderiaceae_C; genus Polaromonas. The sequence continues at coordinate 4,609 of JANNXF010000231.1, read as the reverse complement.
CTGGGCTGGTACAAACGGCGGTACAGTTCCAGCGCCTGCGCGGTGCCCTGGCCGTCGGTGATGAAATACGCAAACGCATAGGGCAAGCCATAGTGCGCCGCCAGCTGCGCCCCGTAGTTTGAACTGCCCAGCATCCACAGCTCGGGCGATGTCGGCCCTGTCGGGTTGGCCGTCACGCGATGTCCGGGGTGTCCCTCGGGGAAATCCACGCCTGACACCCAGGCCTGCAATTCACGCACCTGCGCCGGAAAGTTTTCTGCCGACTGGTGGGGGTCGGCCCGCAGCAGTCGCGCCGTGCGCATGTCTGAACCCGGCGCACGCCCAACACCCAGGTCAATGCGTCCGGGTGCCAGGGCCTCCAGCACGCGGAACTGCTCGGCCACTTTCAGCGCCGCATAGTGCGGCAGCATCACACCCGCGCTGCCAACACGGATGCGGTGGGTGACGGCCGCAATCGCCGCCATCAAGACCTCTGGGGCCGAGCCGACGATGCTGGGGTGGCTGTGGTGTTCGCTGACCCAGAAGCGGTGGTAACCCAGTGCTTCACAGTGCTGCGCCAACGCCAGGGTTTCACGGATAGAGGCATCCTCAGGGCGGCCACTGACGGCCACCGACTGGTCGAGTACGGACAAGCTGAACATGAACAAACTATAGCCAGACTTGCCCAACATTGCTGGCGCGCCAAGCTCTGTTCCAATAGAGGGTTCACTCTCGCAGCTACAAAGAAGATCCTTATGGCACTCAAAGCCACCATCCATAAAGCCCAGCTGGCCATTGCCGACATGGACCGAAGCATCTACGGCGACCATGGCGTGATCATTGCCCGCCACCCGTCAGAGACCGACGAACGCATGATGATCCGCCTGCTGGCCTTTGCCCTCAACGTGCCCGCCGACGACAAAAAAGGCAATCTTGAATTTGCCAAAGACCTCTGGGACGTGGACGAACCTGCCCTGTGGCACAAGGACTACACCGAGGCCGTGCTGCACTGGATAGACGTGGGACAGCCCGACGACAAGCGCCTGATGCGCGCTGCAGGGCGTGCCGACCGCGTCACCGCATACAGCTTTTCCAGCAGCACGCCGGTCTGGTGGAAAGGCATCGAAACCAAACTGACCCGCGCCAGCAACCTGGTGGTGTGGCAGATTGAAGCCGCGCAAAGCCAGGCGCTGGCCAGGCTGGCCGAACGCAGCATGCAGCTGCAGGTGACGGTGCAGGACGGCACGGTGTGGATGAGCACCCCTGCCGATTCCGTAGAGATCACGCCGCGCCGGCTGACTGCCGGCAGCTGAGCTGCCAGGCGCACGCCTCAATCGCTATACTTTTAATAGCTATCAGCGCCCGCCCTATATGGGCAAAACAGCAATTTTCATCAATGAATTCGGCGGAGCAGCTTCAGGGGCGGCCGATTTCGGCTTCCTGCAGACTGCGCCACATCACCTTGCCCGAGCCGCTTTTCGGCAGCGCATCGACAAACTGGACGACACGCGGGTATTTGTAGGCCGCCATGTTGTCCTTGCACCAGTTAATGATGTCGTCTTCGCTCGTCTTGCCTTTGGCCTCGGCGCGCAGCACCACCACGGCTTTGACGGTTTCGCCGCGGTAGGCATCTTTGGTACTGATGATGCAGGCCTCCTGAATCGCCGGGTGCCTGAACATCAGGGCCTCCACTTCCGCGGGCCAGACCTTGAAGCCTGAGGCGTTGATCATGCGTTTGAGCCGGTCGGTGATGAAGAAATAACCCTCCTCATCGACACGCCCCAGGTCGCCGGAACGAAAAAAGCGCTTGCCCTCGATCTCGATAAAGGCCGCTGCCGTGGCCTCAGGCCGCTTCCAGTAGCCCTGAAAATTCTGCGGCCCGCACATGATGATCTCGCCCTGCTCGCCCTGCGGCACTTCCTGCAGGGTCAGCGGGTCCATCACCCGCGCGTCGGTGCTCATGAACGGCACGCCCAGGCACTGCTGCTTGGTGGCGTCGGGCGGATTGGCGTGCGACGGCGCCGCCGTTTCCGTCAGGCCATAGCCTTCAGCAAAGCGCAGCCCATATTGTTCCCACAGCCGCTGGGCCACCGCTTGCGGCATGGCCGCGCCGCCGCCGCCAATATAGACCAGGCTGCTCAAATCAAAACTGGCAAAGTTGGGGCTGGCCAGCAGGTCAATCACCATGGTCGGGATATTGGTCCAGTGCGTCACACGCCAGCGGGAAATCAGTCGCCCCGCCAGTTGCCGGTCCCAGCGCGGCATGATGACCAGGGTTGCACCGCCATAAATCGCGGCATGCAGAACCGACACCATGCCGGTGATGTGGAACATCGGAACCACCGACAGCACCACGTTCTCGGGCGTGCTGTTGCCCCAGTGGCAGGTGGCGACTGCGTTGTGCATCAGGCTGGCGTGGGTGTGCATGCAGCCTTTGGGCAGGCCGGTGGTGCCGCTGGTGTAGGGCAGCACGGCCAGGTCTTGCGGGCCCACGCTGTGGGGCGGCAAATCAACCGCAGCGCCTGACACGGCATCGGCCCAGGGCATGACCTGAACACCTTCCGGGGTCGGCAGCGAGTGCTGTGTGCCCAACCAGTCGCGCCAGGCTTCGGGCAGCGTGGCGTTGGCCGGGCTGGCCACATCAAACCCGTCGCTGTAGTGCGTCACGACCAGGTGCGTCAGCTGCTCGCCCGGTGCCAGCTGGGCATTGGCTTTGAGGAGCTCTTGCGCCAGGTCTGCCGACGTGATGGCAACCCTGGCGTCGGGGTCGGTGATGTAGTGCTTGAGCTCCTCGGCCCGATTCATGGGGTTGACGGGCACCACCACGGCATTGGCCCGCAAAATGGCAAAGTGGGCAATCACCCACTGTGGGCAATTCTGCATATTGAGCACCACACGCTCACCCTTTTTGACGCCCATGCGGCAGAGCGTGGCGGCCAGGACTTCGGCCTGCCGCAACACCTCCCGGTAGGTCAGCACCCGGTCAAAAAAGACCAGTGCAGGCTTGTCAGGAAACCGCAACGCACTGACCGCCAGGTTGTGCCACAGCGACATGGCTGGCGGCGTCAGGGTGCGCGGCAGGCGTTTCGGCCACACCTTGTCGTGCAGCGTAGGCCGGTCGGTGGCGTTTGGCTCATTTGGCTGAATCAGCTCAGCGGCGGGCGGATGGGTCACGGGGGTCCCTCAAAATCGGTTCAAGGGGTCTAGCCTAGCCGCTTCCAGCCCGGCCAACATCCGGGAAGCTCCTGATAAAACCTTGTCGCTCGCGGGACTGTGCCTGACTATGATGGATGCGGACGACCCCGCCCAAGCCCACCCCCTCACCTCATCACACCCCATGCACTCACTTATTGCCCGACTTCGCGGCGTTCTGCCTGCTGTCTGTCTGCTGGCCGGTGCGGCTCTTGCGCCCGCCGCGTTCGCCGCATTTCCAGAAAAACCGATTCGCGTCGTGATTGGCTTCCCGGCGGGCGGCCCGCTTGACCAGCATGCGCGCCTGCTCACTGAGCGCCTGCAGGCCGTGCTGGGGCAGCCCATCATCATTGACTACAAATCTGGCGCGGGCGGCACCGTGGGCGCGCAAGACGTGATGAAAGCGCCGGCCGACGGCTACACCCTGATGCTGGCCAACACCGGCGTGATGGTGATCAACCCGGCGCTTTACAGCAAGCTGCCCTACAGCACCCTGAAAGATTTCACACCGATTGCCCGCACCGCGATGCAACCGCTGGCATTGCTGGTCAATCCCAAGCTGCCCGTCAACACGCTCAAGGAGTTTGTGGACTACACCCGCGCCCGGCCCGGCCAGATCAATTACGGTTCGGCCGGCAACGGCGGCATCAGCCATCTGGTGCCAGAAATGTTCAAGAACGCGACCGGCCTGTTCATGGTGCACATTCCTTACCGGGGCAGCGCACCGGCCTTCACCGACCTGATGGCCGGACAGGTGCAGTTCATGGCCGAATCGATTCCGCAGGCCGCCAATTACCACAAGCAGGGCAAAGTGCGCGCACTGGCGGTGACCAGCAGGGAACGCAATCCGGCCTTGCCCGATATTCCTACCGTGATCGAGTCTGGCATCAAGGGCTTTGAGGTGGTGGGTTTTTACGGCTTTCTGGCACCCGCAGGCCTGCCCAAAGACGTGACGGCCAAATTGAGCGACGCCTTTAAACAGGTCATGAACCATCCGGAGATCAAGAGCCGCATGGTGGCGCAGGGCGCTGACCCGGCGTTTTTGGGCAGCGATGAGTTTGCGCAGTTCCTGGCCGCCGAAATGCCACGCTGGGCGCAGGCCGTCAAAGCGTCTGGTGCCCGACTGGACTGACACCAGGCCCGGGCACGTTTCCCAACACAGTGTGGCGGCGGGCACCAGCCTCTGCTGCGGCCTGACGTTCGGCGGGCGCAACCTTACACATGTCGTTTCACGCCTGCCAGGCGTTTGGCCTGCCCGCTGGCCTGAAGCGGCAGGGTATCGGCCCGCGCGTGCAAGGCTTCAATGATGTGGCAAAGATCGTCGCTGCCATCGCAGCGGTTGCGTAACGCCTTCAGGTCTTTTTCAAGTGTTTTCAATTCAACCAGGCGCTCGCGCACATGCGTCAGGTGGCCGTCCAGTGCGTCGCGTGCGGTGTCG
>JANNXF010000230.1:0-3346 GCA_031409395.1 Polaromonas sp. | reverse complement strand
CTGCACAAGGAGCAGATTCGCCGGCTGATGGGCAAGGTCGAGCAAAAGGGCTTCACGCTGGTGCCGCTGAACATGCACTGGAAAGCCGGCAAGGTGAAATGCGAGATCGGCCTGGCCAAAGGCAAGGGTGAGCACGACAAGCGCGACACCATCAAGGACCGCGAAGGCAAGCGCGAAGTCGAGCGCGCCATGAAGTCCAGGAGCCGTTAGCGCCCTCCTCCCGGCGCGCTTTGCCCGCTTTACAGTCCGCGCAAGGGATGCGTCTGCGCCGTCCAGGGACTGGCAAAGTACGCATCGGCCATGCCCGGCTTGACGTCCTCAATCCGCGCAGGTGACCACTGCGGCTTGTAATCCTTGTCAATCGCCAGCGCGCGTATGCCCTCAACGGTTTCGCTTGCCACCCCGGGCCGCAAGTGAAAACACTGGTGCACCATGTCACGCTCCATGCGCAAGTCATCTGCCAGCGCCATGGTGCGCGCGCGGCGAATCTGCTCCAGCGACACATGCAGCATCAGCGGCGAGCGCTTGCGCAGGGTGACCGCCGCTTTGGTGGCCCACGGGTCTTGCGAGCTTTCGAGCGCATCAATGATGTGCTTCACCCGCAACAACGAAAAATAAGTATCAATCTGGCTGTTGGCCCTTACGTCATGGGCGCAGCCAGCTATCAATTCAGTAGCAATCCACTGATCAACCTGCGCAGCGGATTCAAACGCCTGAGTGCCCAGGGCTTGCCACAAGGCCGGCAAGCGCGCCGCTTCCAGCTTGACGTCTGCCAGTCCATAGCGAATCGCCTCGTCCGCACCAATCACATCGCCCGTGAGAGCCAGGTATTCCCCCACATGGCCCGGGCAACGGCTGAGAAAATAACCACCGCCCACATCGGGGAACAAGCCAATGTTGGTTTCCGGCATGGCCATCTTGGTGTGCTCGGTCACAATGCGAACCCGTGCGCCCTGCGAAATGCCCATGCCGCCGCCAATCACAATGCCGTCCATGAAGGCAATATAGGGCTTGGGGTAGGTGTGAATCAGGTGATTGAGCGTGTATTCGGTGGTGAAAAAATCGTCCAGCGCCGAATCGCCCGCCAGCGCCGCCTGGTGAAAAAACCGGATATCGCCCCCCGCTGAAAATCCCCCAAACAGGCTCTCGGGCGTACCGGGACGGCCGACCTTGTTGGTGCCCCGAATGGCCACCGCCAGCACGGTCGGGTCATCACGCCAGGCCTGCAAAGTAGCCAGCAGCTCGCGCACCATGGGCAGCGACAAGGCATTGAGCGCTTTCGGCCGGTTCAGGGTGATCAACCCGACGCTGGCATGGCGTTCGACCAGAACATCGCTTTGCCTGATTTCGCCCGCTACGGTATCTGTGTTCATGCTTTTCTCCTCCATTGATTCCATCCAATCAGCTCATTGATTCCCAACGCGCCTACGACCAGCGCGCCGCCCGTCAGCACATTCGCGCCGGGCACCTCATTGGCCCCCAGCCACGCCAGCAAAATCCCGAAAATCACTTCCAGCAGCGCTAGCAGCGCCACTTCAGGCGCCTTCAGCACACCGGCGCACCAGACGGCCAGCACGCAGGGAATCGCCAGCTGGAACAACCCCAGCAAACCCAGCAGGGCAATGTCATGCGGTGTGGCAGAAAACGGCAGCGACAGCGGCAGCGTCACCAGCGAGGAGATGACCGCCCCCACCAGCACGGCCGGAATCATGTCGACATTCTGGCCATGGGCGCGGCTGTGTTGCACCACCGTCCAATTGATGGCGCCGGCTAGCGGGACCAGCAGGGCCACCAGCATGCCACCGAGCGCGCTGGCCAGGTCCAGTTGACCGCCGAACATCCACGCAATGCCCATACCCGCCATGGCAATGGCCAGCCAGGTGCGCATGGCAATGCGGTGACCGATGAAGACGCGGGCCAGCAAGGCCGTGATAAAGGGGCCCAGGGCCATGGTCACCAGCACATTGGCCACGGTGGTGAGCGTGAGCGCCACCATGAAGGCGGTGAACATCACACTCCAGCAGACACCCGACAACCAGAAGGCCCGGCCCCCGCGGCGAATCGTGGAAAACACCGCCCTTCCCCGAAATGCCGGCAGGATGACCAGCAGTGAGAGCATGGTGAAAAAGCTGCGCCAAAACGTCACTTCAAAGCTGTGCGCCGACTCCAGATGCCGGGTGACCACACCGGCAGTCGACCACATCAGGGTGACCAGAACCATCAGGGCAACGGCACGAAAATGAGTGAGTTGCCTCAGTCCCATAGATTTCCACTGGTTTTATAGGTTGACGGGTATGGTGGATGAGCGCCCAAAATACAAAAGGGCCGCTGACTGGCAGCGACCCTTTTCAGCATTCGCCGATGCTTTACTTTGCGCTGACCCTGAAACCGCTGTTGCGGCTCAGGCTCACCTTCCAGCGCGCTTGCGTTCGCTTTCCGTGAGGTGGCGCTTGCGCAGGCGAACCGACTTCGGCGTGATTTCGACCAGTTCGTCGTCCTCGATGAACTCGACGCCGTATTCCAGTGTCAGCTCAATCGGCGGCGTGATTTTGATCGCGTCTTCCTTGCCGGAAACACGGAAATTGGTCAGCTGCTTGGTGCGCGTGGCGTTCACCACCAGGTCGTTGTCCCTGGAATGAATGCCGACAATCATGCCCTCGTACACCGGGTCGTTGGCGCGCACGAACATGCGGCCACGGTCGTCCAGCTTGCCCAGCGCGTAGGTGAAAATTTCACCCGCGTCCATGGAGATCAGCACGCCGTTTTTGCGGCCACCGATGTCACCCTTGTGTGGCTCGTAGCTGTCGAAGATGTTGGAGATCAAGCCAGAGCCGCGCGTCAGGTTCAGGAATTCGTTGGTGAAACCGATCAGACCACGTGCCGGGATACGGTACTCAAGCCGCACACGGCCACGGCCGTCCGGCTCCATGCTGTTCAACTCGCCCTTGCGCTCGCCCAAAGCCTGCATCACGCCGCCCTGGTGCTGCTCTTCGATGTCAGCGGTGACCAGCTCGATCGGCTCGTGCTTTTCACCGTTGATTTCTTTCATCACGACGCGCGGCTTGGACACCGCCAGTTCGTAACCTTCGCGGCGCATGTTTTCCAGCAGGATGGTCAGGTGCAGCTCACCGCGACCCATGACTTCAAAGATGCCTTCTTCGCCGGTTTCCTTGACGCGCAAGGCGACGTTGTGTTGCAGTTCTTTTTGCAGGCGGTCCCAGATCTGGCGGCTGGTGACAAACTTGCCTTCGCGGCCGGCCAGCGGGCTGGTGTTGACGCAGAAGTTCATGGTCAGCGTCGGCTCATCGACCTTGAGCATGGGCAACGGTGCCGGGCTGACCGGGTC
>JANNXF010000229.1:0-2291 GCA_031409395.1 Polaromonas sp. | reverse complement strand
GTTTGCGCCGACGACCTGAGCCTGGCACAGGCGCAGGAACTGCTGTACCGCTTTGGCCGCGCCTACCCAGCCGGCTGGGATGCCGAAGGCGCCGCGCAGCACTGCATGGCCAGTGTGGAGTGGCTGGCCACCGACGGCACGGTACTGGCCTGCTCCGACGCGCAGCAACGCGACGCCTTTTTGTCGCATGTCGCCCAGCACCGGGCACCGCGCATTGCCGCGCACTGGGCCTACCTGATGCAGCCGCTGGTGAGCGATCATTCAGAAGATTCCGGCACCCTGCGCTACCGCCAGATCGAGTACTACCGGATGCCGCTGATGGCTTACCTGTCGCTCGACGACCCGCGCCGCCTGACGCGCACCGACTTCATCCGGCTCGGGCTGGTGACGGGCGCCGGCGCAAGCGAGGGCGAGCTGCCCTATGCCGAACAGCACCTGGCTGATTTTGAGCAACGCTACTGCTACGACCGCTTCTGGGGCGACAGCGGCGCTGCGCCCAACACCCGCTACCTGTGCAACGGCCATGCCCTGGTGGTGGTGGGCGACGCCCACTCGGCCTTTTTTGGCTGCGGTGACCGCGGCGTGCTGGCGCAGTTCAGGCACCAGCACTTTTTGCTGTTCTTGATTGCGCACTTTCAGAAAGCCGCCTTGCTGATGTTTTCAGACCAGCTGGTTGAGGCGCTGAAGAAGCTGGACATCCACAACACGGCCAGCGTCAAGGACTTCAAGCGCGCCATCCGCGCCAGTTTTGAGCGCTTTTTGCGCTTCACGCACCGCTACTGGTTTCATGAGATTTCAGAGCAGGCCCAGGTACGCGCGCTGTCGCACCTGTGCACCACCCACCTCGGGCTGGACCCGCTGTACAACGAGGTCAAAGAGCGCATCGCCGACATGAACACCTACCTCGACGCCGACAGCCTGCGCCGTCAGGCCAGCACCGTGGTGCGGCTGACCGTGGTGACGCTGTTCGGTTTGATCGGCACCGTGACCACCGGCTTTTTGGGCATGAACCTGCTGGCCGAAGCCGATGCGCCGCTGTGGCGCAAGGCGCTCTGGTTTGGCGTGATCTTCACCGCCACCGCCAGCCTCACGCTCTACACCATGGTCAAGTCGCAGCGGCTGTCAGACTTTATCGACGCCCTGTCCAACGACCGCCTGAGCCTGCGCGGCAAGCTGGCGGCGCTGGCACGCGTGTGGCGGCCGGGCGCGGATTGAAGCGTCTGCTTGGCCCGGCACACCAACGGGTTCAGTGAAAAAAGTGCCTCCAGCCCAAATAACACGGGCGCAAGCAGCTATTAAATCAATAGCAACTACATTCCTTCTGAAAGGCTACTCGGCCCGCGCTGGTGCAGCGCCGCCAGAAAGAACCGGGCCGCCTCGCTCAGCGGCCGGTCTTTCAGGGTGATGGAGCCAAACGACTCCATCTTGTGCTGTATATAGCAGGGCAAAATCTTCAGCAGGCCGTGCCGGGCATAGGTTTTGGCAATCGACTGCGGTACCACGCCCACCATGTCGGTTTCGGCAATCAGGTTGGTGGTGGTGAGAATGGACGCGGTTTCAATCAGCCCCCTGGGCGTGGGGGCCTGCTGCATGCGGAACTCCTGCTCCAGCACCTCGCGCATGGGGCTGCCGGTGGGCTGCAGTATCCAGGGGTAGGCCAGCAGGCTGGCAAACTTGACCGATTTCTTCTGGCCCAGCGGGTGCTTGACCCCCACCACCACCGCGAGTTCCTCGTTTTCAAGCGGTGTAAACACATAGTCGGCCCAGTGGCCGTCGCGCACACGGCCAATCGCCACATCCAGCACGCCGTCGCGCAGCAGTTCAAACAGGCGGTCGCTGGTGTCCAGCGTGACATCGACCGACAGCAGCGGGTAGGCCTTTTTCAGCGCAATGATGGCGTGCGTCAGCAAGGTGGGGGACGGCGCCATGATGCTGCCCACCGACACCCGCCCGGAACTGCCCAGCTGCAGTTCGGCCAGCTCGCGCGTCATGGACTCGACCGCGCCCCGCATGCCGCGAAAGTAGTGCAGCACGCTGGTGCCGGCCAGCGTCAGCTTCTGGCCGCGCCCGACCCGCTCAAACAGCCGCTGGCCCAGCGCCGACTCCAGTTCCTGAATCATCTTGGTGGCGGCAGGCTGCGTCATGCCCAGCTCGGCAGAGGCCTTGCGCAAGGTGCCGTGTTCGCCCACCGCCAGCATCAGGGCGACCTGGCGCATGCGAAGGCGGTTCAGCAGTTGGGGAATCAGCAAGGTGTCTGTCATGGCTTGCGGTTATTTATTGGTTTGTTATTG
>JANNXF010000228.1:0-2305 GCA_031409395.1 Polaromonas sp. | reverse complement strand
CGGGCGCACATGGATGCTCAACAGGTTGGCCATGTGCCCACGGCGATCCTCACCTTTGGAGCGCGGCCAGCGTTTGGCGCGTGCCATGCGCAGACAGGCAACGAGCTCTTTGCGCAGCTCTCCCCGGGGTTGGGCGTAGATGACGTTATAGATGGTTTCATGCGAGACGCGTTGGGCGGCCTCGTGGGGATGGAGTTTAGCCAGGTGGGCTGCAATTTGCTGGGGTGACCAACGCTGGCGAAGAAGTTCAGTGATGGATTCAAACAGGCGATTGCCTGCAACCAGCTTGGGCAGAGCTCTGGCGTGCTGACGTCTTCGCACCCGGCGCTGCTGGGCGTAACGACAGCTGTAGCCATTGCCCCCACTGTTGCGCGCAATCTCACGGCTGATGGTTGCGGCGCTGCGGTTCAGGGCGCGAGCTATGGCTCGCATGCTCAGCCCCTGTTCGAGGCTGATGGCAATAGTCTGACGCTCTTGGTAATCCAGCTGGCTGTAGTCAGGTTCTGATTTCATGGGCACACCTTAAGGGGAATTTAAAGGTGTGTTGCACTTCACTTTTGAGCCCGCCCTGTCCACCGATGACGCCGCTTGAGGCTGTTAGGCCTCAAGCGTCTGCAGTCATCGCTTGAGCAAGACCTTCAGCACGTTTTGCACACGCCGCGCATTGCCGGCATCAAACCCGCCGGCCAGCACTTTGGCGGTGTCTTCGCCCCATGTCTCGGCCGGGGCCGGGGCATTGCGTTTGGTCAACAGCTGCAGCTGCATCATGCGGCGGGCGCTCAGGTGCTCGGCCGGGGTCGGGACTTCAGCCGCCATCTCAAGGCGCAGCAAGGCCTCGGATGCGTCTTTCCCCGCTGGCGTGGCGACGGCCTTGGCCCAGGTGCCCAGCACCGTGCCAGAGACCTGTTTGCCCAGGTCCTGCACGCTGGGCATGAGGGCGGCGTCGCGCTTTTCCCAAGCGGTGAGCAGGTTGGTCAGCACTTCGCCATGGGCTTGGGCGTGCAGCTTTTTCAGGGCGTTGTTGGCGGCGTCAAAGGCGTCGCGCTGGGCGCGGAAGGCGGCGTCACCCAGGCGCGGGCCACGGTCTTCAAAGGCCGGGCGTTCGTTGCGGTCTGAAAAGCGCGGTGCGCGGTCTTCGCGTTCCGGGCGGTAGGGTTCAAACTTGTTGTCGGTGCTCTGGCGCGCGCCAGCGGGTTTGCCGCCTGGGCCGCTGCGTGAATCTTTGCGGTCGCCAAATTTGCCACCACGGCCTGCCGCTGCGGGCTCGGCCTTGCGCATGCCGGGGCGGTCATCGCCGCCGCGCATGGCGACCACCGGCTTGGCCGGTGCTGGTTTGGCCACCGGTGCGGGCGCGGCTTCTTCAGCCGAAACGACCGACTGGGCAGACTCTTCAAAGGCGGCCTCGCTGGCTTCGGCCGCTTCAGGCGGCGTGAGTTCACCGGCGTGGTCCACTTCAGGCGTGGTTTCAGCAGCCGCTTCCGCTATGGTTTCAATAGCTGCCTGCGCCCGTTCCTCTTGGGCTTCAGGGCTATTTGGCACTTCAGCTTCAGCCTTGTCAGCCACTGCAGCCACCGGTGCGCTCACGGGCACCTGGCCGCGCACAATCGCCTCCAGGGCTTTGGCCGCAGCGTGAATCTGCTGCGCGTCACCGCTGTCGTTGGCGGCTTCCAGCGCCTTGGCGGCGTCCAGCACCATGCGGTCGAATTCGCCCACGGCGGCAGCGGCTTTTTCACGCTCCACGGTTTTGCGCTGAAACGCGTCGTCAATTGGTTTGCGGAAAGCGTCCCAGAGTTTTTGCTCCTGCTTGCGCTCGATCGGCACGCCTTGCGCCTCATGCTGCCAGCGCTGCTGCAGCGCCTTGACGCTGTCGATGCGCAGCACGGGCTCGGCGCCCAGCACCTGCGCTTCTTCAATCATGGCTTTGCGCCTGGCCAGGCTGTCGTTGCGGGCCGTGGTCAGCGGTGCGTCGGCGGCGTCCATGGCGGCTTTCCACACCGGCTGAATCTCGGCAAAGGCTTTTTCACCCAGGTGGCCGGCTTCGCGCCACTTGTCGACAAAGCCGTTCAGGCTGCGGATGTGGTGCTTCCAGTCGGTGTTGGTTTTGTTTTCTTCGGCCCAGGCCAGCACTTCGTCAATCAGCACGCGGCGCTGGGCCTTGACGGTCTCGGTCTGCTCTTTGACCGTCTCCAGCCAGGCTTCGACCACTTTGTGGGCTTCGTTGCAGGCGTCGTCAAAACGCTTCCACAGCGCGTGGTTGGGCGTGCCGCCCTGGTCGCTGGTTTTCCATTGCTCGCGCATGACGCGC
>JANNXF010000227.1:0-5741 GCA_031409395.1 Polaromonas sp. | reverse complement strand
ACCGCCATGAATGCCCTGCCAGCACTGCTCAAGACACTTGACCCCCAGGCCAGCCTGGCCCAGCGCCATGTCTGGCTGATCAGGCTGTTTGCCTGGGTGCGTGGCGACGGGAGTTCTCCCCAGGCGTCGGTGGCGCGGGTGCAGGCTTTCATGGACGCGGTGGCGGCGCAACCCGAGGTGGCTAGCCGGTTGCAGGCCTGGTGGCACACCCTCACGCTGACGGTAGACATCACGCCCTTGCTGGCTGATTTTGGCTTTGCACCGCGCACCGCCTTTATCAGCGAGCTGGCAGACCGCCTGCGCCGGAAGTTTTTGCCCGGCACGCCGGAAACCATTGATGCCTCCGAGCTGTTTTTGCTGGTGGCCCCGACCCGCTTTGACGCGCAGTGGATGAACGCGCTGGACGAGGCCCACATCAGCCGGCTGGCGCAGTTGCTGACGGCCACCCCGGCGCTGAACAAGGCACACTGGCAGCACCGCGTGATGGACGCGCTGACCTACTGCACCTCGCAAATCCAGTCGACCGGTTTTTCGCCCGAACTCCGCCTGCGCATGAAAGACCCGGAACTCGATACGCGGGCGTTTTATGCGCTGGCCATGGAGCTGGATGCGCTGAACAGCATTTTTTTCAGCCTTGACGCCAGCGACGAACAGCTCCAGGCGGCGATTGCGCAGTTTCGCGAACGCCTGGACGCCTGCCGCCAGGCCGTCAACGGCGTGTATGCCCACCTGGAAGAAAACGGCATTTCGGTCGGCCTGGTGTTCCGCCTGCGGCAACTGCGCGCACGCATCGTGCGGGTGCGTGAACTGCTGGACACGCTGACGTCCACAAAACCCGCCATGGCGGCGCTCAAGCTGCTGGCACGCCGGGTGGTGACCGGCCAGGAAACCCGGAGCATCACCGCGCTGGTCAGCGCCAACTCCACCCTGCTGTCGGCCAAGATGGCCGAGCGCAGCGCCGAAACCGGCGAGACCTACATCACCCGCAATGCCGCTGAATACAAGGACATGCTGGGCAAGGCCATGGGGGGCGGCGCCATCACCGGTATCACCACGCTGCTGAAATTCACCGTCATGGGCCTGGCCCTGTCCGCCTTCTGGAGCGGGTTCTGGGCCAGCCTGGCCTACGCGGGCACCTTCATCATCATCCAGTTGCTGCACTTCACGCTGGCCACCAAACAGCCCGCCATGACGGCACCGGCCATGGCCGCCAAGCTCAGGGACATCGACTCGGCCGGCGCGATCAGCCAGTTTGTCGATGAAGTCACGCACCTGGTGCGCACCCAGGTGGCCGCCGTGCTGGGCAATCTCTTGATGGTGGTGCCTGCGGTGTTGCTGATCAACGTGCTGTTCCGCCTGCTGCTGGGCCACCCGATGATTGACGCGAAGGAGGCCCAGCACGTTCTGGAGACGCTCACCCTGCTGGGCCCCACCTTGCTGTGGGCAGCGTTTACCGGCGGCATCCTGTTTGTGTCCAGCGTGATCGCGGGCGCAGCCGAAAACTGGTTTGTGCTGCACCGCCTGGGCTCGGCACTGCGCCACAACCCGCGCTTTACCGCCGTGCTGGGCACCGAACGCGCCGCGCGCTGGTCCACCTTCATGCGCCAGAATATTTCAGGCTTTGCCTCCAACATCGCGCTGGGCTTCATGCTGGGCCTGATACCCGCGTTCACCGGTTTTTTTGGGCTGGAGCTTGAAGTGCGCCACGTCACGCTGTCGGCCGGGCAGTTGGCGGCGGCGGGCTCCTCGCTCGGGCTGGGGGTGTTTCAGCAGCCGGCCATCTGGTGGTGCATGGCGTCGATTCCGCTGATCGGGGCGCTGAACCTGGGCGTGAGCTTTTATTTGGCGTTTCGCCTGGCGCTGCAGGCGCACAACGTCAGCGGCATTGACCGCGCACGCATCCGCCGCGCCATCTGGGCGCGCTGGCGCAGCCATCCGCTCAGCTTTTTTGTGCCCGGCTGAATGTTCTGCCGCATTTCCGGCCTTGTCCTACAGGGCTGAAGTAGGCGCAACTGTAAATTTGAGCAACATCCCGTTGCGGGCCACCATCGCTGGCCGCTTCGGGCTATAACTGCGGCTCCCGCCCATGTCTGGCCCGCCTATCCCCACCTGGTTGACCCGGTCACCGGGGTAGGCGGATGGGTGGACAAGGGCCCCACTTCACCCCGGCGGCAGCCCTTGCCCCCTTACCGGAGACCCTCATCCATGAATGACATCCTGGCCATCTGGGCCGAGTGGATCAAGCCGTCAGCCGGTTTGCCCACCGTGCAGTGGTCCATTTTGCTGGCGCTGGCCGCCGCCGCCGGCCACCTGCTGAACCGCTACACCGGTATTCCCAAGGTCGTGGGCTATTCGGTCATTGGGGCGTTTGCCGGACTCGCCGGCTTCAACGGGGCCGCCTGGCCCTTGCAGGGCACCGGGCTTTTCCTGCTGGAGCTGGGCGTGGCGGTGGTGCTGTTTGAAGCCGGTGGGCGCATCAACCTGCGCTGGTTTCGCCATAACCCGATGGTGCTGGTGCAAAGCCTGGCCGAGTCGGCACTGACCTATGTTTTTGTCTACTGGGCGCTGAGCAAACTGGGCATGCGCGACCTGGTGGCCGAGTCGCTGGCGCTGCTGGCCATGGCTGCCTCTCCCGCCGTGCTGTCGCGCGTGGCCATGGACACCCGCGCCGCCGGGCCCGTGACCGACCGCGCGATGGTGCTGTCTACCCTGAGCACGCTGTATGCGCTGACCCTGTGCAGCGCCCGTGCCGGCATGATGCCGCGCGGCGAAGCGGGCCTGGCCAGCACCCTGTACCCGGTGCTGGTGGTGCTGGGCCTGTCGGTGGTGGTGGGCGCGGTGCTGGCGCTGACGCTGCGCACGGCGCTGCGCGTGATGAGCCCGACCAGCGAGAACACCGCCATCTTGCTGCTGGCGCTGATTGCCGCCGGTGCTGCGCTGGCGGCCAACTTTGGCGGCTCGGCACCGCTGGCCGCGCTGATTGGCGGCATGCTGCTCAAGCAGCTCAACCCACGCCCGTGGTCATGGCCACGGCAAATGGGCACGGCGTCAAGCATGCTGACCATGCTGATGTTTGTGCTGGTGTCGGTGGTGGCAGCGCAAGCCGACTGGAGCGGCCCGGTGGTCGGCCTGGTCATCGCCCTGGTGGTGGCGCGCATGCTGGGCAAGATTACCGGTGTGGCGCTGGGCAATGTGGGCAGTGGCGCCAGCTGGAAGCAGGCGCTGTGGGTTGGCTGCGCCATGTCGCCGATGTCGTCGGTGGCGCTGCTGCTGGTGTCGCAGTATGTGGCGGCTTCCAGCGTGCTGGGCCGGCAGATTGCCAGCGTCGCGCTGCCCGCCATTTTGCTCATGGAAGTACTGGGCGCGGTGCTGGCCACGGTGGCCATTTACCGCGCTGGTGAAAGCTCGAAACCCTGGGCCCCGCTGACGCGCAGCCCCGCCACCGGACCTGTCCATGAGTCTTGAAACCTTTCAAAAATCCGATGCCCTGTCGCTGGGCGTCGAGCTGGAGCTGCAGCTCGTCAACACGCACGACTACGACCTGGCCCCCTATGCCGAAGACATGCTGCGCCAGATGGCCAAAACGCCGCTGCCCGGCGCGGTGGTGCCCGAAATGACCTCGAGCATGATTGAGATCTCGACCGGCGTCTGCACCTCGTCGTCAGAGGTGCTGGGCCAGCTCTCGCAAATCCGCGATGCGCTGGTCAAAAGCGCCGACAAGCTCAATATTGCCGTGGTCGGAGGCGGCACGCACCCCTTTCAGCAGTGGCACGAGCGCCGCATTTACGACAAGCCGCGTTTTCGGGAGCTGTCCGAACTCTATGGCTACCTGTCCAAGCAGTTCACGATTTTTGGCCAGCATGTGCATGTGGGCTGCCCCGACGCCGACACCGCACTGTTGACGCTGCACCGCATGTCGCGCTACATTCCGCACTTTATTGCGTTGTCGGCGTCCAGCCCCTATGTGCAGGGGCAAGACACCGCGTTTGACTCGGCGCGGCTCAACTCCGTGTTTGCCTTTCCGCTGTCGGGCCGCGCGCCGTTTGCCCTGACCTGGGACGACTTCACGGTGTACTTCAACAAGATGACGCAGACCGGCGTGGTCAAGAGCATGAAAGACTTTTACTGGGACATCCGGCCCAAGCCCGAGTTTGGCACCATCGAAATCCGCGTGTTTGACACGCCGCTCACGGTAGAGCGGGCTGCCGCGCTGTCGGGCTTTGTGCAGTCGCTGGCCTCCTGGTTCATGCACGACCAGCCCTTCATGCCCGCCGAAGACGACTACCTGGTCTACACCTACAACCGCTTTCAGGCCTGCCGCTTCGGGCTCGACGCGGTGTATGTGGACCCCGCCACCGGCAGCCACATGCCGCTGCGCGAGCATATTTTGATGACCATGGGCCAGATTGAACCGCATGCCGCCAGCGTGGGGGCCAGCGCCGCGCTGCACCTGCTGCGCACCAGCGTGATACGCGGCGACAACGACGCCCGCTGGCTGCGCGAAAAACAGGGTGAAGAGCAACTGCTGGCCGAGGTGATTCGCCAGGCCGCCGAGCGCTTTCGGGGCGGCGTGACCTACACCCAGCAGCGCTGAGCCCCTCTGCGCCAGATGCCAGTGGGCACGGCCGTGCCTGTATGCTTGCCGCATGGGTGAATTTGACCTGATTGCACGCTATTTCACGCGCCCTGCGCCGCATGGCGGACGCGTCGTGCTTGGCGTGGGCGACGACTGCGCGCTGCTGCAGCCCACACCAGGCATGCAGCTGGCGGTGTCCAGCGACATGCTGGTCGAGGGCCGGCATTTTTTTGCCGACGTGGACCCGGCCACGCTCGGGCACAAGGCGCTGGCGGTGAACCTGAGCGACCTGGCCGCCTGTGGCGCCACGCCGCTGGCCTTTACCCTTGCGCTGGCCCTGCCGCAGGCCAACGAAGCCTGGCTCGCGCCTTTTTCGCGCGGCCTGTGGGCGCTGGCCGACGCGCATGGCTGCCCTCTGATGGGCGGCGACACCACGCAGGGGCCACTGAATATTTGCATCACGGTGTTTGGCGAAGTGCCCCGCGGGCAGGCCCTGCTGCGCTCGGGTGCCCGGGCCGGTGACGACATTTACGTGAGCGGCACGCTGGGCGACGCCCGGCTGGCACTGGAGGCGCTGCGCGGCACGCTCGCGCCACCCGCCGGCATGTTGGCCGCTGCCCGCTTGCGGCTGGAGCAGCCCACGCCGCGTATTGCGCTGGGCCAGGCCTTGCGCGGCATGGCCACGGCGGCCATTGACGTCAGCGACGGCCTGCTGGGTGACCTCGGCCACATCCTGAAACAGTCGGGCGTGGGGGCCTGTATCGACACCTCAGCTGCTATTGATTTAATAGCTGCTTGCGCCCGTGATGATTGGGCAAAAGGCCTTATTTCCTCAGAACAACAGCTGGGTTTCGTGCTGGCCGGGGGCGATGATTACGAGTTGGCGTTCACCGCCCCGGCGTCACAGCGCGGGGCCGTGCTGGCGGCAGCGCAGCAGGCCCAGACACCCATCACACGCATCGGCCGCATCGAAGCCGAGCCCGGTGTGCGGCTGGTGGATGCAGCGGGCCAGTCAGTGCAGCGCCGCTATTTGTCGTTTGACCACTTTGCAGAGGCGCCGGCAGACCCAGCCAATACGGCCGCCTGATACCGGGTTACTGCTTGGGCGGCTCTGCGGGCGGAGGCGCTGTTTCTGGCCTGTTAGCGTTGCCGCCACTCAAAGGGG
>JANNXF010000226.1:0-3141 GCA_031409395.1 Polaromonas sp. | reverse complement strand
GCATCCGGCACCGGGTGCGCCGCCTCGACCAGTTCTATGCGCTGCCTTAAACCGGCAGGGCGCGGCGGAATATGGTGGTAGCGCGTGACGACCAGGCCTTCCAGCGGCGCATCGGCCGGCCACAGCGCCTCGACCGCCTGCGCCATCGAACCACCGGCCTTGCCGGCGCCCAGAACGATGGTTCTGCCCTTGGGCGGTTGGGGCAGATACGCGGCGGTGTTGTGCAGGGGCAGCGCACGCTGCACGGCGGCGTTGTAAAGGTGTTCGAGGAACTCACGCGGCCGGGCAGCAGGATCAAAAACGGTCATTGAATCGGTTTCCCAAAAAGTCTCCAACGCCCATTGTGACGCGGTAACCGCGTGGTAACCCAGGCTTTGACAACAGCTGTTTTACGGGGTCGACATCATGGCCCCGCCGACAAACCAGCGCCCGATCAGCGCCCGTTCATTCTCGGTGATACCGGTGGCGTTGTTCATGGGCATGAGCCGGGTCACCACCACCTGCTGGTAGACCGACTGCGCATGCTGGCGCAGCAGCGCCGGGGAATCCAGCCGGACGTTTTTCATCTGCAGTTGCTCGCCATGGCACTGGTAGCAGCGCTGGGCCAGCACCGGGCGTATTTCTTCATAGCCAAAAGTGCCTTCAGCCCCCACAACACGGGCGCCGCCAGCTACTGAATCAATAGCAAGTGGTTTCATCCAGACAATCACACCGACCACCACCGCCAGCCCCGCAAGCGCGTAGGCCAGCGGGTGCCGGTTGCGGCCCAGCTTGTAGCCGTGGCGCAGCACAAAAAACTGGCGGATGGCGGCGCCGGCAAACATCATCAGGATCAGCACCAGCCAGTTTTGCGGGTGGCTCCAGGTAAAGCTGTAGTGGTTGCTGAGCATGGCAAACAGCACCGGCAGCGTGAAATAGGTGTTGTGCACGCTGCGCTGCTTGCCGCGCTGGCCGTGCACCGCATCGACCGGCTGGCTGGCCTGGATGGCGGCAACCACTTTTCGCTGGCCCGGAATGATCCAGAACAAGACGTTGGCGCTCATGGCCGTCGCCATCATGGCGCCCACCAGCAAAAAGGCGGCGCGCCCGGCAAACCACTGGCAGGCCAGGTACGACGCCAGGCACACCAGCGCCGCCACCAGCACGCCCACCACCCGGTCGCCGTTTTTGCGTTGCCCAAACAGCTGGCACACCGCGTCGTAGAGCATCCAGAACACCACCAGAAAAGACAGCGCAACACCCACCGCCGCGCCCGGCGACCAGTTCATGAGCGACCGGTCAATCAGGTAGGTGCCCGCATTCCACAGGTAAGACACGGTGAACAGCGCAAACCCGGTCAGCCAGGTGCTGTAGCTTTCCCAGTAAAACCAGTGCAGGTGGGCCGGCATTTGCGGCGGCTTGACGGCAAATTTGACCGGGTGGTAGAAGCCGCCGCCATGCACCGCCCACAGCTCGCCACTGACGCCCTGGCGCTGCAGTTCGGGGTCTGTCGGCGGCGTCAGGCTTGAATCCAGAAAGACAAAGTAAAACGAGGAACCGACCCAGGCAATGGCGGTAATGACGTGAGCCCAGCGCAGCAGCAGATTGGCCCAGTCGAGAAGGTAGCTTTCCATGGTGCGCACCCTATTCAGCACAACGACACGCGCGTTGTGCAGCGCTGTTCACCACTGCGGGCGCTCTGAACAGCAACAAGGCCGCGAACTAGAGAAACCTGGGTTTCCCGGCTCCGCTGCGACCACGAGTTTCAAGTTTAACGAGGACTTGCAATCGTCCTTAGCGGTTTTGCAATAACTGTGCCGCAACGGCCACAGCAATGACTTCAGGCTCTTTGCCCGCAATGCCAGGCACGCCAATCGGGCAGGTCACCTGCGCCAGTTCGGCGGGCGTGAAGCCGCGCGCTTGCAGCCGATGCCGGAACGCGGCCCATTTGGTTTTGCTGCCAATCAGGCCGATGTAGGGCAGATCTCGGCGCTCACGCTGGCGCCGCAGGCAGGCGGCCACCACGTCCAGGTCTTCGGCATGGCTAAAACTCATGATCAGCACGCGCGACTGCGGCGCAAGGGTTTGCACGGCAGACTGCACCGGCTCTGAATGCTCACACACCACGCGCGGCGGTGCCGGGTCAGGAAACACACCATCGCGGCTGTCAATCCAGATCAGGGCAAACGGCAGCGCCGCCAGCACGCGCGCCAGTGCATGGCCGACATGGCCGCCACCAAACAGCGCCACCGGGGTCAGCTGCTGGCTTTCCAGCAGCGCCAGCCGGGCGGCCAGCGCGGGCGCGTCGGCCGCGCTGACGCGTTCAAACTGCAGCTGCACCACGCCACCGCAACACTGGCCCAGCGCAGGGCCCAGGGCAAACCGGAGTGGCGCGTCAGGCAACATGACCTGGCCTGGCGCTGGCGCATCGGGTGCCAATAGCAGCGCGCGCGCCCTGGCAATGGCCTGGTATTCCAGATGCCCACCGCCAATCGTGCCCACCAGCGCATCGGCAAACACCGCCATCCAGGTGCCCGCCTCACGCGGCACCGAGCCCTGCGTGGAAGTCACCTGCACCCACACGGCAGGCGCGCAGGCCAGGCGTTTCAAAAACTGCGTGGTGTGGCTGGAAACCATTGGTGACGACTTGGCAAAAGATCAGAGGGAAATTGTGGGCAAAATAGCTTCAGTGGCGACAAAGAGAGCCAGGTTCTTACCTTACCTTACCTTGGCATGACCTCGCCGCCCCGTTGGACCCACCCACCTGAACCCGAGACACCCCCATGGCTGACCCCGCGCCCCGCCCACCCCGTCGTTGGTGGCTGCTGACCCTGCTTTCTGCGGCGGCGGCAGCCGTGGTCAGCGCCTGCAAAAACGCGCCTCCTGCACCCGATCCGGGCCAGGCGCCCGCAGGCTCTGGCGTGACCGGGCCTGTCACCGCCGCCAGAGGCTCTGCCCGGGCGTCTGCGGCCAGCTCGCCCCGGGCCTACCGCGAAGACGGCGCCAGCCACCTTTATGGCCTGAACGCCGAGCGTATTTACAAAGGCAGAATGCCGCCCCTGCTGTACGCCATTGGCGTGCTGAATGTCGAAATTGACCGCACCGGCCGCGTCACCCGCCTGGACTGGATGCGGGCGCCCCGCCATGCGCCCGAGGTGGTGG
>JANNXF010000225.1:0-6014 GCA_031409395.1 Polaromonas sp. | reverse complement strand
GCCGCGCGCCAATAACGCTGGCATATCGATGTGCTGCATCAGCGATTCTTTCGCCAAGATCATGCATTTTTCCGCCGTTCCGCCAATGCCTATACCCAGCATGCCGGGCGGGCACCAGCCAGCGCCCATCGTCGGCACGGTTTTCAGTACCCAGTCGACCACCGAATCGCCAGGGTTGAGCATGACCAGTTTGCTTTTGTTTTCGCTGCCGCCGCCCTTGGCCGCGACGGTGACTTCAACCGTGTCGCCCGCCACCAGCTCGGTGAAGATGACGGCAGGCGTGTTGTCCTTGGTGTTCTTGCGGTCGAACTGCGGATCAGCCACGATGGACGCGCGCAGCGTGTTGTCGGGGTGGTTGTAGCCGCGGCGCACGCCTTCGTTGATGGCGTCGTCAAGGCTGCCGGTAAAACCGTCCCAGCGCACGTCCATGCCGACTTTCAAAAATACGTTGACGATGCCGGTGTCCTGGCAAATCGGCCGCTGGCCGGTGGCGCTCATCTTGCTGTTGGTCAAAATCTGCGCAATCGCGTCCTTGGCCGCCGGGCTTTGTTCGCGCTCGTAGGCACGCGCCAAGTGGGCAATGTAGTCGGCCGGGTGGTAGTAGCTGATGAATTGCAGGGCGGCGGCGACAGACTCGATAAGGTCGGTTTGCTTGATGGTGGTCATGGGGTTCTCTGGGTTGGGACTCCCCGGATTATCCCCCGACCTACCGCCCGTGTATGCGCTGGTCGGCCCGCTGAAACAGATGGTTTTTGCGCAGGGGTGGATGCGCTGCCGTGCGACCTGTTGTATGTTATGGCTTCTTCAGCCCGGTAATGCTCGCTGGATGTTGTTTTTCACCCTGTCCCCCTGTTTCCCGAAAGCCGCCATGACCCTCCAACAAAATATCCTGCGCCTGGCACTGATGGCCACCTTCTGCGCCAGCACACTGGGCCTTGGCCTGGTCGGGACGGCCCACGCCGCCGCGCCCATGGCCAAGACCCAGGCCCCTGGTTTTTACCGGATGATGCTTGGCGACTTTGAAGTCACCGCCTTGTCTGATGGCACGGTGAGCCTGCCGGTCGACAAACTGCTCACCAACACCACGCCCGCCAAAGTCAGGAAGGCGCTGGCCAGGTCATCCCTGACCTCGCCGCTGGAGACTTCGGTAAATGGCTACCTGGTCAACACCGGCAGCAAACTGGTGCTGATCGATACCGGCGCCGCCAAGCTGTTTGGGCCCACGCTGGGCAATCTGGTGGCCAATCTGAAGGCGGCGGGCTACCAGCCTGAACAGGTCGATGAGGTCTACATCACCCACATGCACCCCGATCACGTCGGGGGTTTGATGGACGGCGAGAAGATGGCGTTTCCAAACGCCACAGTTCGCGCGGACCGACACGACGCCGACTTCTGGCTTAGCCAGGCCAATCTTGACAAGGCCCCTGCCGATGCCAAAGGTTTTTTCCAGGGGGCCATGGCCTCGCTGAACCCCTATGTCAAGGCCAACCGTTTTTCAGCCTTTGACGGCGACACCGCACTCGTACCCGGTATCAGGGCCTCGGCAACGCATGGCCACACGGCGGGCCACAGTGTCTTTGTGGTTGAAAGCAAGGGGCAAAAGCTGGTGGTCTGGGGCGACCTGATTCACGTGGCAGCGGTCCAGTTTGACGACCCGTCCGTCACCATCCAGTTCGACACCGATTCAAAGGCTGCCGCAGCCCAGCGCAAAAGCGCCTACGCTGACGCCGCTAAAAACGGCCATCTGGTGGCGGCCGCACACATTGCCTTTCCGGGCATTGGCCGTGTACGGACCAACGGCAAGGCCTACACCTGGGTGCCGGTGAACTACGGCGTGGTCCGCTAAAGCCGCGAATTGGCGTAGCTGGTCTTTTGAAAGGGTTGCCATGCGGCCTTTTCTGCTTGGGGCGGGTGCGCTGTGCTGCGGTTTTAGACTGATACTTGCCTTTCTGTCACTCGACCTGTCAGGCGCTTTATGACGACACGCACCGAACACGACACCTTTGGCCCGATCGACGTTCCGGCCGACCGGCTGTGGGGCGCACAGACCCAGCGGTCGCTGCAAAATTTTGATATTTCGGGCGAACAGCAGCCCCGCGAAATCATTCGTGCACTGGCCCAGATCAAACGCTCCTCGGCCCGGGTCAACCATGCGCTGGGCCTGCAGGACGAGGCCACCACCCGGGCCATAGTGGCGGCGGCGGATGAAGTGATTGCCGGCCAGCACGCGAACGAGTTCCCGCTGGTGGTCTGGCAAACCGGCTCGGGCACGCAAACCAACATGAATGTCAATGAGGTGCTGGCCAACCGCGCCAGCGAGTTGATGGGCGGCCAGCGCGGCGAGCAGCGAATGGTTCACCCGAATGACGACGTGAACCGCAGCCAGTCGTCCAACGACGTGTTTCCCACGGCCATGCATGTGTCGGCGGTAGCGGCCATCACGCACCGCTTGCTGCCGGCCATCGCCAGGCTGCACGCCACGCTGGCGCAAAAAGCCACTGATTTTTCGGACATCGTGAAGATTGGCCGCACCCATTTGCAGGACGCCACGCCGCTCACCCTGGGCCAGGAGTTTTCTGGCTATGCGGCGCAGCTCGCGCACAGCGAAAAGCATGTGTGCGCCGCGCTGCCGCACTTGTACGAACTGGCGCTGGGCGGCACGGCGGTCGGCACCGGGCTGAACGCCCCCAAAGGCTATGCCAGCCAGGTGGCCGCCGAACTGGCACGCCTGACGGGTTTGCCTTTTGTGACCGCACCGAACAAGTTTGAAGCACTGGCCTGCGCCGACGCACTGGTGCATGCGCATGGGGCGCTCAAAACCCTGGCGGCCAGCCTGATGAAAATTGCCAACGACGTGCGCTGGCTGGCCAGCGGCCCGCGCAGTGGTATTGGCGAGCTGAGCATTCCCGAGAACGAACCAGGTTCTTCCATCATGCCGGGCAAGGTCAATCCGACCCAGAGCGAAGCGCTGACCATGTTGTGCTGCCAGGTGTTTGGCAACGACGTCGCCATCAACTTTGGCGGGGCGTCAGGCAATTTTGAGCTGAACGTGTTCAGGCCCATGATTGCGCACAACTTTTTGCAAAGCGTGCGGCTGCTGGCCGACGGCATGAACAGCTTCAACGACCACTGCGCCGTGGGCATAGAGCCCAACCGCGAGCGTATCGCCGAACTGGTGAACCAGTCGCTGATGCTGGTGACCGCCCTCAATCCGCATATCGGCTACGACAAGGCGGCCAGCATCGCCAAAAAGGCGCACCGGGAAGGCTGCAGCCTGCGCGATGCGGCGATTGCTTCTGGCCATGTGACGGGGCAGCAGTTTGACCAGTGGGTGGTGCCGGGGGACATGGTGGGGCACTAGCACGGCGCTTGCCCTGCGTGCCTGCGGTCTGCAACAATGACCGAATGGCCAAATTTGTTCACCGCACGCGCAAAACTCTCAACCAGTTCATTCGGTCGCAGTCCCTGTCGGGTGTCATTTTGGCGCTGGCGGCTGCGTTGGCGCTGGTCGCCAGCAACTCGCCACTCAGTGAGTTGTACAACCGGTTTATAGAGTGGCCCGGTGAGCTTCGGCTTGGCAATGACTGGCTTGTGCTGTCCAAGTCGCTGTTGCACTGGGTCAACGACCTGTGGATGGCGGTGTTTTTCTTTCTGGTGGGGCTTGAGATCAAGCGCGAAATGCTGGACGGCGAACTGGCCTCGCCTGCCCAAGCCCTGCTGCCGATTGGTGCAGCCATAGGCGGCATGATCCTGCCGGCCCTGATCTACATCGGCATCAATTGGGGCGACGCGGTGGCGCTGAAAGGCTGGGCCATCCCCACAGCCACAGACATTGCCTTTGCGCTCGGCATCCTGGTGTTGCTGGGCAGCCGGGTGCCGCCAGCGCTCAAGGTGTTTTTAACCGCCGTCGCCATCATTGACGATCTTGGCGCCATTTTGATCATTGCTTTTTTCTACACCGAAGGCCTGTCGCTGTCGGCCCTGATGGGCGCCGGGCTGGGTGTTGTGCTGCTGACCCTGCTCAACCGGGCCAGGGTCATGGCCATCGGACCCTACGTGGTGGTGGGGCTGGTGATCTGGGTTTTCGTCTACAAGTCGGGGATTCATGCCACGCTGGCAGGGGTGGTCACGGCGCTGGCCATTCCGATGTCTGATGGCAAGGGCCGCTCGCCCCTGCGGGCAGCCGAGCATGCCCTGCATCCCTGGGTGGCGTTTGCGGTGTTGCCGATGTTTGCCTTTGTCAACGCCGGTGTTTCGCTGCAAGGCGTGACGATCGCCACCTTGCTGCATTCCATTCCGTTGGGGATTGCAGCGGGTCTGGTGCTGGGCAAGGCCTCCGGCGTTTTCGGTGCTTCGTGGCTGCTGATCCGCTTTGGTGGTGCACGCTTGCCGGCTGACGCCAACTGGGTCCAGTTTTTTGGGGTTTGTCTGCTGTGCGGGGTGGGTTTTACCATGAGCCTCTTTATTGGCGCGCTGGCTTTTGAGGCGCAGGCGGCCAGCTACCTGAAAGAGGTCAAGCTCGGCGTGCTGAGCGGTTCGTTGCTTGCCGGTTTGCTGGGCTGCGCCATGCTGCTGCGCCGCAACCCTGCCCAACGCTAAAGCGCTTCGGCCCCACGCCCCAGGGTGCCACACACAGGCCGTCACTGACCGGCCACTGCGCCGTCAGTGCCTCATCAGTGTTTGTTCCCGGCCGTGGTGGTCATCATCTTGTCGGTGTAGGCAATGGCCATGGCCGACAGCAAAAAGGTGATGTGAATCGCGGTCTGGGCAATCAGCACCCGGTCGGTGTAGTTGTCGGCATTGATGAAGGTTTTCAGCAGGTGAATCGAGCTGATACCAATAATGGCCATGGCCAGCTTGACCTTCAGCACGGATGCATTCACATGGCTCAGCCATTCGGGCTGGTCCGGGTGGCCGTTCAGGTCCATGCGGCTGACAAAGGTCTCGTAGCCGCCCACAATCACCATGATGAGCAGGTTGGAGATCATGACCACGTCAATCAGCGCCAGTACCACCAGCATGATGACGGTTTCGTTCAGCGAGGTAATCGGGGCGTCGGTTTTGTAGCCAATGCTGGAGATCAGCGCCTGCAGGGCCGTCTGGCTGCCAAACGCGGCTTCAATCAGGTGCGTCAGTTCTACCAGGAAATGCACCACATAGACGGCCTGGGCGGCAATCAGCCCCAGGTAGAGCGGCAATTGAAGCCAGCGGCTGGCAAAAATCAGCCTGGGCAGCGGGCGAAGTGGTTTGGCTTTTGGGGGTGTGGGTTCTGACATGATGTGGACTGTGGGGTGGGATGGCCGATTGTAGGGGGCGGCCAGTGACCAGGCCGTGACCACGCGCTGCCCCTGCCATGCCTGAAAGGGCCGAAATCTGTAAGCTTGGTGCCAGTCAGTGGCCTGTAAGTGCCAGGCGTGACAGTACGCAGCATTCAAGAACAACCAGGAGACAACGCCAATGAGCACACCCACGTCAACGATGCCCGCGACATCCGGAATCGAATCCATGCTGGTCGAAAACCGCGTGTTCCCCCCCAGCGATGCCATGGTCAAGGCGGCCCGCATCTCGGGCATGGACGCCTACTACGCCCTGTGCGCTGAAGCCGAGCAGGATTTCGAGGGCTTCTGGGCCCGGCTGGCACGCGGCAACCTGGTGTGGAACAAGCCGTTTACCCAGACGCTGGACGAGACCAATGTGCCGTTTTACCAGTGGTTTGCCGATGGCGAGCTCAATGCCTCGGCCAACTGCCTGGACAAGCACATGGGCACCCCGGCAGAAAACAAGACCGCCGTGATTTTTGAGGCTGACGACGGCAGCGTCACCAAAACCACTTATAAGGAACTGCTGGCCCGGGTGAGCCAGTTTGCCAACGCGCTCAAGGCCGACGGCATTCAAAAGGGCGACCGTGTGCTGGTGTACATGCCCATGACCCTGGAGGGCGTGATCGCCATGCAGGCCTGCGCCCGCATTGGTGCCACCCACAGCGTGGTGTTTGGCGGCTTCTCGGCCAAGGC
>JANNXF010000224.1:0-6346 GCA_031409395.1 Polaromonas sp. | reverse complement strand
TCGCCAAAGTCAATGTCCACCGGGCACGGACTCAGGCATTTGTGGCACACGGTGCAATGGTCGGCCACATCTTCAAACTCTTCCCAATGGCGGATCGAGATACCCCGCCGGGTTTGCTCTTCGTACAAAAAAGCCTCCACCAAGAGCGACGTGGCAAGGATTTTGTTGCGCGGGCTGTACAGCAGATTGGCGCGCGGCACGTGGGTGGCGCACACCGGTTTGCACTTGCCGCAGCGAAGGCAGTCTTTGACCGAATCCGCAATCGCGCCAATGTCGCTTTGCTGCATGATGAGCGACTCGTGACCCATCAGGCCGAAGCTTGGCGTGTAGGCATTGGTCAGATCAGCAAAAAGTATGCCCCCACGGTCGCTCACTTCGTGTAGCTCCCTGCCCCCCGAGGGGGCCGCTGCGCCTGCGGTCTGGCGAAGCCAGTCCCGCGGCCCCTGCTGGAAGGGAGACGCGTGATAAATTGGCAGTTTTTTTATACTTTTCCCACGTCCTGCTTCAATAGTTTGCTCTTTATTTCGTAGCAACTTGCCTTTGTTGAAGTGTCCTTCAGGATCGACTCTGGCTTTGTACTCGGTAAAAGGCCGCAGCTCTTCGTCGCTTAAAAACTCCAGCTTGGTGATGCCAATGCCGTGCTCGCCCGAGATCACGCCGTCCAGCGAGCGGGCCAGCGCCATGATGCGTTTCACTGCGCCGTGCGCGGCTTGCAGCATCTCGTAGTTGTCGCTGTTGACGGGAAGGTTGGTGTGCACATTGCCGTCGCCGGCATGCATGTGCAAAGCGATCCATACCCGGCCCTTGAGCACGCGCTGGTGGATGGCATTGCATTCTTTGAGAATCGGTTCAAACGCCCCGCCGCTGAAGATGCCTTGCAGCCGGGCACGGATCTGCGTTTTCCAGCTGGCGCGCAGGGTGTGATCCTGCAACTGCGGGAACAGCGCATCCACATCGCGCAGCCAGAGCGCCCACAGCGCGCGCACCTCCGTAATCAGCGCTACGGCCTGCGCCACGCGGTCTTCCATCAGCTCAGGCGTGGCAATCTCGTTCAGGTCGTCGTGCTTGCCCAGCGGCAGGTTGCCCCTGGTGAAAAACGCTTCCAGCGCGTCGCACAGCTTGAGCTTGTTTTGTAACGAGAGTTCGATGTTGATGCGCTCGATGCCATCGGTGTACTCGGCCATGCGCGGCAATGGAATCACCACGTCTTCGTTGATCTTGAAAGCGTTGGTGTGCTTACTGATGGCCGCCGTGCGTTTGCGGTCCAACCAGAACTTTTTACGCGCCTCGGGGCTGATGGCAATAAAGCCTTCGCCATTGCGGGAATTGGCGATGCGAACCACCTCTGACGTGGCGCGGGCCACGGCGTCGGCATCGTCCCCGGCAATGTCGCCAAACAGAACCATCTTGGGTAGGCCCGAGCCCGACGCGGCGACCCGCTTGGACTTGGTGGCGTACCCCACGGCTTTCAAATACCGGTCGTCCAGATGCTCCAGCCCCGCCAGCAGAACGGGGGAGGGGTTCTGGTCATTCCCTTCCTCGCCCGAACGCTTGCTCAGGGTAAACATGAAATCCCGGATTTCCACAATACTGGGCACCGCATCTTTGGCATTGCCAAAAAACTCCAGACAAACCGTGCGCACATGCTTTGGCATGCGGTGCAGCACCCAGCGGCAACTGGTGATCAGGCCGTCGCAGCCCTCTTTCTGGATGCCGGGCAGACCGCTTAGAAACTTGTCGGTCACGTCTTTGCCCAGGCCTTCTTTGCGGAAGGATTTGCCGGGGATGTCCAGTCGCTCGGTACGCTCCAGCGTTTTGCCATCGGCCTTGAAGTATTTCAGCTCGAAGCTGGCCATCGCCGCATCGTGAATCTTGCCCATGTTGTGGTCCAGCCGGGTGACTTCCAGCCACTTTGCGTCGGGCGTGACCATGCGCCACGAGGCCAAATTGTCCAGCGCGGTGCCCCACAGCACGGCTTTTTTGCCCCCAGCGTTCATGGCGACGTTGCCGCCCACACAAGAAGCCTCGGCCGACGTTGGGTCCACCGCAAATACATAACCGCCGCGCTCGGCCGCATCCGCCACGCGCTGGGTCACCACACCGGCCTCACTCCAGACAGTGGCCACCGGGGTGGTCATGCCGGGCAGGGTCAGCATCTCCACCTCGGTCATGGCTTCGAGCTTTTCGGTGTTGATGACGGCGCTTTTCCATGTG
This sequence comes from Polaromonas sp., assembly GCA_031409395.1. Lineage (GTDB taxonomy): Bacteria > Pseudomonadota > Gammaproteobacteria > Burkholderiales > Burkholderiaceae_C > Polaromonas. The sequence continues at coordinate 4,132 of JANNXF010000224.1, read as the reverse complement.
AGCGGTATGGCCCCGCCGGTGTAGCCGGTGCCGCCGCCGCGCGGAATGATGGTCAGCCCCAAATCGATACAGCCCTTGACCAGGCCCGCCATCTCGGCCTCGGTGTCGGGCGTGAGCACCACAAACGGGTACTCGACGCGCCAGTCGGTCGCGTCGGTCACGTGTGAGACGCGGCTCAGGCCATCAAACTTGACGTTGTCTTTGGCCGTGAGTTTGTTCAACACCCGTTGGGTTTTGCGCCGCATGTGCGCCACTTTGTCAAAGCCTTCGTCAAAGCGTTGCACCGCCGCATCTGCCGCACGAAGTAAATCGACCACCAGCGCGTCACGGACCCCATCAAATTCGGGGTCGGTCTCGTCCGTGCGGCGCTTTTGCACCTCGCCCAGGCGGTGCTTGAGCGCATCGACCAACTGTCGGCGGCGTTTGGGGTTGTCCAGCAGGTCATCCTGCAAATACGGGTTGCGCTGCACCACCCAGATGTCGCCCAACACTTCATACAACATGCGGGCCGAGCGCCCGGTGCGCCGCTCACCGCGCAGTTGCAGGATCAGCGCCCAGGCCGGTTCGCCCAGCAGGCGGATGACAATTTCGCGGTCTGAAAAAGACGTGTAGTTGTAAGGAATCTCACGAATGCGCTCACTGCCCTGCGGTGCCTCGCCCGCTGGGACGGGTCCCACTGGCCAATCACCGGACGCGGGAATGCTTTGGTGGCGATCAAGCGGTGGGTCAATCAACAAGTTGTGCGGGAATTTGAGCGGAGCGTTCATCGGGGTCAGGTTGTGCAGCCCATGGGTGCCCAGATGGGGCTTAAAGGCTTATTTCGGATATTACCGCAGTGCAGCATTCACACAGGCCAGCACGGGAAACCCAAACGGCACCCATCGGGCTACCCATGATGAAAACCCCCGTGCGCTCCCGCGCCAAACCGGGTTTAATAAAACTGACATGTTTTTGACACAGATTCTTGCTACGCTTTGATACTTAAAAGCTGCTTTGCTTTGTTGCCTTTGACCCAGGAGATTTCATGAAACTTAAATTAGCCTCGCAACTTTCCGCCATCGCGCTGGTTGTAACCGCCGCCCTGCCCGCCCAGGCCCAGACCGAAATTCAGTGGTGGCACTCCATGACCGCCGTCAACGGCGAGGTTGTCAACGACCTGGCCAAGAATTTCAACGCCACGCAAAACAATTACAAAATTGTCCCCACTTTCAAGGGCACTTACACCGAGGCATTTACAGCGGCCGTTGCGGCCTTTCGTGCTGGCAATGCACCGCACATCCTCCAGGTGTTTGAAGTCGGTACTGCGACCATGATGGCCAGCAAGGGCGTCACCGTGCCGGTGGGCAAGGTGATGCAGGACTCCGGCGAGAAATTCGATCCCAAAGCCTATGTGTCTGCCGTGGCGGGCTACTACACCGCGCCCAATGGCCAAATGCTGAGCTTCCCGTTTAACAGCTCCACCACGGTGTTCTACATCAACAAGGACGCCTTCAAAGCCGCCGGCATAGATACCGCCAAAGCACCTGGCACCTGGCCTGAGGTGGCTCTGGCTGCCGCCAAGCTCAAGGCCAGCGGCCACAAATGTCCGCTGTCCATTGCCTGGCAAGGCTGGACGCAGCTGGAGAGTTTTTCTGCCTGGCACAACGTCGAGTTTGCCACCAAGGGAAATGGCATGCAGGGCCTGGATGCCCGCATGAAAGTCAACTCGCCGCTGCACGTGCGCCACATCGAAAATTTGTCCAACATGGCCAAGCAGGGCTTGTTTGTGTACAAAGGTCGCTCCAACGTACCAGAGGCCAGCTTCATTTCGGGCGAATGCGCGATGATGACCACGTCCACCGGCTTCTATGGCAACGTGGCCAAGAACGCCAAGTTTGACTGGGGCCTGGCACCGCTGCCGTACTACCCTGATGTGCCCGGCGCCCCGCAAAACACGGTGATTGGCGGGGCCAGTTTGTGGGTCATGGCCGGCAAAAAGGCCGACGAGTACAAGGGCATTGCGCAGTTTTTCAACTACCTGTCCAAGCCTGATATCCAGGCCGCAACGCACCAGCGCACGGGCTACCTGCCCATCACCACGGCAGCCTTCGAACTCACTGAAAAATCAGGTTTTTACCAGAAGAATCCGGGCACCGATGTGGGCGTGAACCAGATGATCCGCAAAACCACCGACAAGTCGCGCGGCATCCGGCTGGGCAACTACGTGCAAATTCGCACCATTGAGGACGAAGAACTTGAGCAGGTCTGGGGTGGCAAAAAGTCTGCCAAGGAAGCGCTGGACTCGATCGTGCTGCGTGGCAACGAGCTGCTGGAACGGTTCGAGAAAGCCAGCAAGTAATCATCCCACTGGCACCTGTCTAAAGATCGAACCGACGCGCGACGTGTACTGAAACCGTGGAAAAGCGCGTCGTCTTTCGATCAACCTGGCTGCCGTGGGTGCTGATCGCGCCCCAAGTCGCGGTGATTGCCGTATTTTTCTTCTGGCCAGCGGCCCAGGCGCTGGTGCAGTCGGTGCAGCAATCCAACGCGTTTGGCACCTCTGTGGAATTTGTAGGTCTGGACAATTTCCGCAATCTCTGGAACGACCCCACCTACCTCGCCTCTTTTTACACCACGGCGCTGTTTTCGACCCTGGTGGCGGTGCTGGGTATCGGTATCTCGTTGCTGCTGGCGGTTTTTGCCGACCGCATTGTCAAAGGGGCGCTGGTCTATAAAACCTTGCTGATCTGGCCTTACGCCGTAGCACCTGCCGTGGCCGGCGTACTGTGGCTGTTTATGTTTGCGCCCAGTGTGGGGGTGGTGTCGTACTGGCTACGCGCTTTGGGCGTTGATTGGAACCATTTGCTCAACGGCAGCCAGGCGATGACGTTGGTGGTCATGGCCGCAGTCTGGAAGCAGATCTCCTACAACTTCCTGTTTTTCCTGGCAGGGCTGCAGAGCATTCCAAAATCGCTGATCGAGGCGGCGGCGATTGACGGTGCGCGGCCCTGGCGGCGTTTCTGGACGATCGTGTTCCCGCTGCTGTCGCCCACCACTTTTTTCCTGCTGGTCATCAACATCGTCTATGCTTTTTTTGACACCTTCGGCATCATCGACGCCGCCACCGAAGGCGGGCCCGGCAAAGACACATCCATCCTGGTCTACAAGGTTTACTACGACGGCTTCAAGGCCATGGACTTGGGTGGCTCGGCCGCACAGTCGGTGGTGTTGATGGTGATCGTGGTGGCGCTGACCGTGGTGCAGTTCAGGTTTGTTGAGAAGAAGGTGAACTATTGATGCTCCCACGTTTGTCACCGGCTGGACTGCGCCGCTCTGGAGAACCGCGTGGTTGAGCGCCGCCCGCTTTTAGACGCGTTCTCCCACGCTATCCTGATTTTGGGCGTGCTGGTCGTTGCGTTCCCGCTTTACTTGACCTTTGTGGCGTCCACGCATTCGGTCAGCGACATCGTGCAGGCACCGATGCCCCTGCTACCGGGCACCCACATGGTCGAAAACTACACAGCCGCGTGGAACGGCACTGGCGGCGGCAATGGCTCAAAGGCACCGGTCGGGCAGATGATGCTGGTGAGCCTCGTCACAGCGCTGGTCATCGCTCTTGGCAAGATCGCCATATCGCTGCTGTCTGCGTTTGCCATTGTGTATTTCCGCTTTCCGTTTCGCATGTTTTTCTTTTGGGCCATCTTCGTCACGCTGATGCTCCCGGTGGAGGTGCGCATATTGCCCACGTACAAGGTGGTATCTGACCTGGGCATGCTCAACAGTTACGCCGGGTTGACGGTGCCACTGATTGCATCGGCCACTGCTACCTTTTTGTTCCGGCAGTTTTTCCTTACCGTGCCTGAAGAGCTGGTGGAAGCCGCCCGGATGGACGGCGCGGGGCCGATGCGTTTCTTCAAGGACGTGCTGGTGCCACTGTCCACCACCTCGATTGCCGCGCTGTTTGTCATCCAGTTCATCTACGGCTGGAACCAGTACCTATGGCCGCTGCTGGTCACCACCAACGAGAACATGTACCCCGTGGTGATCGGCATCAAGCGCATGATCTCTGGCGGCGACGCGCAGACCGAGTGGAGCGTCGTGATGGCCACCGCCCTGATGGCGATGATTCCGCCCGCGCTGGTCGTCATGCTGA
>JANNXF010000223.1:0-3775 GCA_031409395.1 Polaromonas sp. | reverse complement strand
AGCGCCATTGACCGCGCTGCAGATTCAGGAACTGCGCGAGGCTTTTGGCGCGCGCTGGTAAGCACCTCTCCCACCCACTTCTACTTTTGCACACCATGCCAAAATTTGCCGCCAACCTGTCGATGATGTACCCGGAACACGCCTTTCTTGACCGCTTTGAGGCGGCGGCCAAAGACGGCTTCAAGGCGGTGGAATTTCTCTTCCCCTACGACTACCCGGTGGCTGAACTCAAGGCCAGGCTGGACGGCAATGGCCTGCAGCAGGTGTTGTTCAATGGCCCGCCCGGCAACTGGGCCGGCGGCGAACGCGGCATGGCCTGCCTGCCCGGGCGCGAAGCCGAGTTTCAGGCCGGGGTGGCCAGAGCCATCGAGTACGCCCAGGCCCTGGGCTGCCCGCGCCTGCACATCATGGCGGGCCTGGTGCCCGCCGGGGTAGACCGCGCCAGCGTGCAGCCGACCTACCTGGCCAACCTGCAATACGCCGCCGCCGAGGCGGCCAGGGCCGGGCTGGATGTGCTGATGGAGCCCATCAACACCCGCAATATTCCGGGTTTCTTTTTGAACCGGCAGGACCACGCCCACGAGCTGATTGCCCTGATGGGCGCGCCCAACCTGAAGGTGCAGATGGACCTGTACCACTGCCAGATTGTGGAAGGCGACGTGGCCATGAAAATCCGCCAGTACCTGCCCACCGGCCGGGTGGGGCATTTCCAGATCGCCGGCGTGCCCGAACGCTTCGAGCCCGATGTGGGCGAGCTCAACTACGCCTACCTGTTTGATGTCATTGACGAGGTGTCAAACGCCTGTGGCTGGCAGGGCTGGGTGGGCTGTGAGTACAACCCGCGCTTGGGCGGGCAGGCCGGTGGGACGTCAGCGGGACTGGGCTGGCTGAACAAATTGCCGGGCAAGGGCGGCTGACCGGTTGCGCTGGTAGGGCTGCAAAGCGGCGTAGTTGCTATCTTTATAGTAGCTGCTTGCGCCCGTCAATATTCGGCTTCGGCCACTTTCAATGCGTATTTTCAGCCTCCAGGCGGGCTGCAGGCGCAGGCTGTTTGCGCCATGGCGCCTGGACTGCAGCAGATGCGCCGCTTTAGCGCTTCGCCGCGCAGGTCTCCAGAACAAGGCCGCGCAGCCAGCGATGCGCCAGATCGGCCTGCAGCCGTGGGTGCCAGAGCATTGAAACCGTGACTTCGGGTGTGAAGAACGGAAGGGCAAAACCATGCATTCCGTCGCGCAGGATTCCGGTGTGCCGTTCGGGAACAGTGGCGATCAGGTCGGACGCCCGGGCGAGCGCCAGCGCGGTCGAAAAGCCGCCGACGATCGTGGCAATCTCCCGTTCCAGCCCGAACGGCTTCAAGGCCTCGTCAATCGACCCCTTGTCCAGCCCCCGCCGCGAGACGCCGATGTGCCTGCCCTCCGCATAGCGGGAAGGTGTGATCTCACCCAGGCTCAGTGCGTGCCCCATTCGTACGACGCCCATGAAACGGTCCCGGAACAACGCCTGCGTGCGCACTTCCGGACCCGCCGTCTTCCCCACAACGCCGGTTTCCAGGTCGACAGCGCCGTCGCGAAGTGGCGTGCTGTCCTTGTTGGGCTTGTGCACAAAGCGCAGCCGCACACCGGGCGCCTCTGCGCCGACACGGGCCATCAGCCCGGGCCCAAAGTTCTCCACAAACCCCTCGCTGGTCCGCAGCGTGAAGGTTCGCACCAGTTTTTGGAGATTGAGCTTCCCGGCAGGGCGCAGTACCGCTTCTGCGTCCTGCACGAGCTGGCAGACCTGCGCGCGGAGTTCGAGCGCCCGGGGTGTGGGAACAAGGCCGCGCCCGGCCCTGACCAGCAGCGGATCGCCCGTCGTCTCACGCAGCCGCGCCAGCGCCCGGCTCATCGCCGACGGACTGAGCCGCAAGCGCTCGGCGGCGCGCGCGACGCTGCCTTCCTGAAGCAGCACATCCAGAGTGACAAGCAGGTTGAGATCGGGCGTGGACATGCCGTGACCATAGCGCAGTTTGATAGTGGCATGGCGTCAAACGCATGAATAAAGTGCAAATGCTGCGCCTTCCGCCATGACAGGCAAAGAACTACGCTTGCCCATCAGCTCCATTTCAGGAGCAGCAGGTCAAGGAGTTCATGATGAAATCACGTATTGCAAATCGGGATCAGGGGGTGGCTTTCAGGGGGGAAAGCACACCATCGCCGCGCTGGGCGCTGGCCAGCCTTTCGCTCTCCATGCTGCTGTCTTCGCTAGGCACCAGCATCGCCAATGTCGGCTTGCCGACCCTGGCGCAGGTGTTCAACGCCTCTTTTCAGCAGGTTCAGTGGGTCGTTCTGGCTTACCTTCTCGCCATCACCACGCTGATCGTGGGTGTCGGGCGGCTCGGTGACCTTGCCGGCCGCAGGCGGTTGCTGCTGGCCGGCATTGGCCTGTTCACGGCCGCCTCGGTCTTGTGCGGTTTTGCGCCCACGCTCTGGCTGCTGATTGCTGCCCGGGCGGCGCAGGGCCTTGGAGCGGCCATCATGATGGCCCTCACCATGGCCCTTGTCGGCGAGACGGTCAGCAAGGAAAAAACCGGCAGCGCCATGGGTCTGCTGGCAACGATGTCTGCGGTTGGCACCGCGCTCGGTCCCTTGCTGGGCGGTGTGCTGATCGCCGGCTTCGGCTGGCAGGCCCTGTTTCTGGTCAACGTGCCCTTGGGCATCATGACTTTTCTGATGGCGCGCCGCCACCTGCCGGTTGATCGCCGGGGCCCCATGGCGCAGAGGCCAGGCTTGGACCCTCTAGGCACGCTGCTGCTGGCCCTGTCGCTTGCGGCCTATGCACTTGCCATGACGATGGGACGCGGCCGTTTTGGTCTGCTCAACCTGGCGCTGCTGGCAGCGGCCGTGTTCGGCATGGGCCTCTTTGCCTTTGTGCAGACAAAAGTCGCATCGCCCCTGATCCGCTTGGCGATGTTCCGCGATCCCGTGCTGAGCGCAAGCCTTGCCACGAGCGCACTGGTCTCGACGGTGATGATGGCGACGCTGGTGGTCGGGCCCTTTTATCTTTCGCGTGGCTTGGGGCTGGATGCCGCCATGGCTGGACTCGCCCTGTCGGTGGGCCCGTTTGCCGCCGCGCTGACCGGTTTGCCGGCTGGGCGCATGGCCGACCGTTTTGGCGCCCAACGCATGACCCTCGTCGGGCTCATCGCCATGGCGACAGGTGCTTTCGTTCTGTCCATGCTGCCGGCGTCACTCGGCATGCCCGGCTACATCGTCCCCATCGCCGTCATCACTGTCGGCTATGCGCTGTTCCAGACGGCCAACAACACGGCCGTCATGAGCGATGTCCGCGCAGACCAGCGGGGCGTCATTTCCGGCATGCTCAGCCTGTCGCGCAATCTCGGGCTGATCACCGGGGCCTCTGTGATGGGGGCGGTCTTCGCGTTTGCCGCGGCGGGTACCGACATCACAAGCGCGCGTCCCGAAGCGGTTGCCAGCGGTATGCGGGTCACCTTCGCCGTCGCAACGATGCTGATCGTCGTCGCGCTCGCCATCGCAGGCGCAACGTGCCGCCGCAGCTTGCGCAAGCAGCTACTTGCTTCGAAATGAAAGTGGCAGACGGCAGGATTGCAGACGGACAAGAAGACTCGGGATGACCTGGCGGCGCTTTAAATCTGCCGGTTTCGGCCTTCAGGTTCAGGGGAGGGCGTGCGTGGACTTTTCATTCCATTTTCTTCTTCACAAGGCCCCTGCGTCAGCAAGGCAGCCACCGCCGACAGCGTCGGAATCCCGTCAATGGC
>JANNXF010000222.1:0-1857 GCA_031409395.1 Polaromonas sp. | reverse complement strand
CGCAGCGTGCAGCGCACGGTGTACAGCGACGCCAGCGGCAAGCCCTATGTCGAGCACTGGGCCGTGGCCGCAGGGCCGCACGCCTGGTCAGGCGGCAACGCCGCAGGCTCTTTCACCGACCCGCAAGGCCCCGACGCCTCGCGCGCCATGCTGGCGTTTTTTCTGCAGCACAAAAAGGCCTAGCGAAACGGCGTGGCTTTATCCTACGCCGGGTGATTTCGGGCGACTACAGACTGCCGGTGCCAGATCGCCCACAGTGGGGATTCAGGAATTGCCTTGAATGCAGGAGCCGCCGATGAACACAACCCACCCCCCGAAAAAACCGCCAGCCAACGCAGAAACCCGCAGCGCCGGCCAAGGCATGCCGACGCGCTTGGCGCAGCCCGACGAGGCCAGCGTCGGCCGCGTGGCCACGGCGCACGATGCCTCTGTGGAGGCCAGCCTGGCGCTGCCGCACGAACGTGACCAGGCGCTGGACATGACGCCCGACAAACCCAGCCCGCTGGTCAAACAGGCCGGCAAAGACCTGGCGCGTGGCCTGCAGGACACCAGCAAGGGTGCCGAGATGGACAAGGCTTACCAAAAACTCCGGTCTTAGGCCGGGGCGCGCTGGTGTCCGGCACTGAGAAGCTCAAGGCAGCAGGGGGCTGCCCGGCAGGCGGCGGCCGGGGGCCATCGCGCGTGGCTGCGCTGCGGCGGCTTCGCTGGCGGGCACAGCCATGCGCTCATGAATCCAGCGCTGCAGGTCCAGCCACATCTGCCGCATTTCGGCGTCCAGCGGGGTGCGGGTGGCGTTGGGCAGTTCTATCGTGACAACCGGCACGCCCTTGTGCACGCCGCCGTAGTTGCCGAGCGAGCCGGGGAAGATGCCAACCTGGTCCAGGTAAAGCCGGCCCAGCCGGGACGGCGGCACCGACGGCCCGTCAAAATCCAGCACGCCATAGGGCGCATGAATGCTGACGATGAGCTGGGGCCTGAAGCTTTGCAGCTGTTCGTGCAGAAACCGCGATTCGGGTTCTGACAGCGGCCTGGGGCCCGGCCAGCGGCGCGGGTCTTTGCCGGTGCGCTTTTCCCAATACAGCCTGGCGTCGCGCTCCCAGTGGGGGGTGGGAAAGTTGCGGTTCAGATCGACCCCATTCGCATTGACGCGGCGCGGCGGCTGGCTGAGCACGCCGTCGGGGTTGAGCACCGGCACAAACCGCCAGGCAATCACCTGCGGCGCATCCTGCGGGGGCTGCGCGGCCAGCCGGATCCAGTGCAGTGCCATGGCCGCCGACGAGGGCTCGTCGCCATGAATGGCGCCCACCACCAGCACCCGCAGGGTGGCGGCATCGGGTCGCACATCGCGCAACCACAGGGTTTGCCCCTTGACCGAGCGGGCCGCCGTGGGCTGCAGCTGCGCGGCCTCGCACAGGGCGCGCCCGACGTTCGGAAGCCTTGAAGAGAACTCGGCACATGGCCCCGCAGCACGGGCGCCAGCAGCTATCAAAAACAGAGCAAATAAAACCGGAAAGCGGCGGCGAGCGAGCATGGGCGCCAGTTTAACCACTGCGCCCTGCCGCGTTGCACGGCCTGTCGGGCAGGCAAGCGGCTGCGCCACAAGACCCGGCACGGGCAGGCAAGAGGTGCATGGGTTAAATTAGCCTCCTTATGTTGTCTCCTGCCCCCCACCGCGCCGCCAGCAGCCCGCGCAGCCCCAGCTTTTCCACGCGGGAATTTCGCGCCTCACTGGCGATGTTCGCCACCGGGGTCACCATCGTCACCGCGCGCACCCCGGCAGGCGAGCTGGTCGGCCTGACCGCCAACTCGTTCAACTCGGTGTCGCTCAACCCGCCGCTGGTGCTCTGGAGTCTGTCG
>JANNXF010000221.1:0-7137 GCA_031409395.1 Polaromonas sp. | reverse complement strand
GCATAGCAATGGGCACGGGAACTGATGTCGCCATGAACAGCGCGCAAGTCACCCTTGTCAAAGGTGACTTGCGCGGCATCGTGATTGCTTTGTCTTTGTCAAACGCCACTGTTGCCAACATGAAGCAAAATCTGGCGTTTGCCTTTGTCTACAACGCGTTGGGCATACCGATTGCTGCAGGAGTTCTGTACCCACTGACGGGCTGGCTGCTGTCACCCATGATTGCTGCGCTGGCCATGAGTTTGAGTTCTGCGTCGGTGATTTTTAATGCCTTGCGATTGCGGCGTGCCCGGCTTACCTGACCGGCTGTATGTCCGTCACCACAATCGCACCGTTCGCCTTTTCAGCCCTGAAGCGAACCTTGTCGCCCGCCTTGACTTTGTCCAGCATGGCAGTGTCCTTGACCTGAAACACCATGGTCATGCCGGGCATGTCCAGGCTCTTGATGACGCCATGCTTGATGGTGATTTTTTTGGTGTCCATGTCGATCTTGCGGATCTCGCCTTCGGCCATGTCGGCGCTGGCGGGCGCTATGGCCTGAGTTGGTGCGGCCATGCCGGCCGGCGCGCCTGCATGTGAGGCTGCATTGGCCGAGGCTGCAAAAGCCAGAATAACGGCAAAAAATGTGAGGGTTTTGAGATTTTTCATCATGTATCTTTCAGGATTTAACAGAAGAGTTTGCGGAATAAGACTGATAAGTACGTGAGCTGCCGTCTTTGAGCACCAGCAGCACGTCATACGCGTCACGGGTATTGCCCATCTCCATGCCAGGCGAGCCAACAGGCATACCCGGCACGGCAAGGCCGCGCGCGGCAGGTTTTTCACGCAGCAGCCGACGTATTTCGGTCGCGGGCACATGGCCTTCAAGCACATAGTCCCCCAGGCTTGCGGTGTGGCATGAGGCAAACTTGTCGGGCAGTCCCAGTTTTTGCCGGATCGGGGTGGTGTCTTTGACGTCATGGGCAATGACTTCAAATCCATTTTTTTTCAGATGTGCCACCCATTCCTTGCAGCAACCGCAGTTTGGCGTTTTCCAGACGGTGATCGTTACTGATCCGGTGCTTGCCAAGGTCCATTGCGGCAAAGCAAGTGACACAGCCAGGCCGATTACCGTTTGTACCGCGATGCGGCGGGCGACCGGGTCAATGTGTCCTGCGGGTTGAAGCGTCCCGTTGCCGGACTGTTTATTTTTTTGCCACATTGACCAGCCCTTTCATACCCGCGTCGTAGTGGCCGGGCTGCAGGCAGGCAAAGTCCACTTTCCCAGCGCTTGTAAATTGCCAGATGATTTCGCCTGTTTTACCTGGCGCGACAGTGACCATGTTGGCATCAGCGTGTTCCATTTCCGGATTTTTCTTCATGACTTCGTAATGCTCTTTAAGGTCTTTTAACGTACCCAACACCATTTCATGTTTGACCTTGCCAGAGTTCTTGGCCACGAAACGAATCGTTTCGCCCTGTTTGGCATCAATAACCGACGTGTGAAAGCGCATGTCGTCGCGCATGTCGATGCTGATGGTGCGTGTGACTTTAGATGCGACACCCGGCTTGCCAATGGCGGTTTCACCATGGCCACCGCCATGACTGCCGGATGCAAGCGCTGCCAGTGACAGCAGCAAGGCGGGAATAGCGATTACAAAGTGAGGTGATTTCATAAAAATACCTTGGAAGTTAGTGGTGAAGGGAAACAGTTAAAAGCCGCTGAAGGCGACTACGGGAACGGAAACACAGACAAAACAGGCTATGTCCCCCATTTTTTCGGGCATGGCTTGCTCTCAAATTGGTAGCGTCTTGACAATGCATGAGTGCTGCTTTCAGTGCTTCATGCCACCCATGGCACCGCCTTTGCCCATCACAGGCTTGCGAACCTGCACTTCAATTTCTTTGGCGGGCATGTTCTGCGCTTTCATGGTTTGCCCGCCCTCGGAGGCAAAGCGGGCCGGGTTGGGTGTCGTGCCCGTCCATTCGTAGGCAACGGTGCCGGGCGGGTGCTGGTACCAGCCTGGGTCCTTGTAGTCGCCCGCTTTCTGGTCTTTGCGCACCTTGAGCATGCTGAACATGCCGCCCATCTCGACCGAGCCGAACGGGCCTTCACCCGTCATCATTTTTGCGGTGTTGTCGGGCAGGGGCATGTCCATCTCGGCCATGTCGGCCATGCCGCGCTCACCCATCACCATGTAGTCGGGGATGACGTTGGTGATGTCCTTCACCACTTTTCGGTGGTCCACGCCGATCAGTGTCGGAACGTCGTGGCCCATGGCGTTCATGGTGTGGTGGCTCTTGTGGCAATGAAACGCCCAGTCGCCTTCTTCATCAGCCAGAAAGTCGATCTGACGCATTTGCCCAACTGCTATATCGGTCGTCACTTCATATTGCCGTGAGGTCTTGGGCGTGGGTCCGCCGTCGGTGCCGGTTACCAGAAACTCATGGCCGTGCAGGTGAATCGGATGGTTCGTCATCGTCAGGTTGCCAATGCGGATACGCACCTTGTCGTTTTTTCTGACCACCAGTGGGTCAATGCCGGGGAATACGCGGCTGTTCCAGCTCCAGATATTGAAGTCCAGCATGGTCATGATCTTGGGGGTGTAGGCACCAGGGTCAATGTCATAGGCATTGAGCAGAAACACAAAATCACGGTCAACCTCGTCAATCAGCGGATGCTTTGCTTTCGGGTGCGTGATCCAGAAACCCATCATGCCCATGGCCATTTGCGTCATTTCGTCGGCATGCGGGTGGTACATGAAGGTGCCGGGCCTGCGCGCCACAAATTCATAGACGAAGGTTTTGCCCACCGGTATGGCGGGCTGGTTCAGGCCCGACACGCCGTCCATGCCGTTGGGCAGACGCTGGCCGTGCCAGTGCACGCTGGTGTGCTCGGGCAGCTTGTTGGTGACAAAGATACGTACCCGGTCGCCTTCCACCACCTCGATGGTGGGGCCGGGGCTTTGGCCGTTGTAACCCCACAAATGCGCCTTGAAACCCGGTGACATCTCGCGCACCACAGGCTCGGCCACCAGGTGAAATTCTTTCACGCCATTATTCATGCGCCAGGGCAAAGTCCAGCCGTTGAGCGTGACCACCGGGTTATAAGGGCGACCTGTTTCGGGCACCAGCGGCGGCATGGTGTCGGGTTTTGTTTGCATCGCCGGCTCTGGCAGGGCCGCCATGGCAACGCGGCTGACCGCGGCGGCGCTGACAGCGGCGGTGATCGCGCCAGCGCCCGCCAAAAAGTTTCGTCGGTTGTTCATAAGAGGTGGGTGTTGGGGTTGTTGTTTGTTTAATGGCCTGGCTTGTCACCACCGCTGGGCGCCGTCGCGGCCATCAGGGTGGCGGTGGGCTTGCCAGTCATCGACGCCGCCAGCGCGGCATCGGCCAGCCAGAACTGCTGGTAGGCGTTGATGGCGGCAATGACGCTGGAGATCTGCTCGCGGTTGTCGGCCAGCAGCTCAAAGACGCCAATCAGCATGCCGTTGTAGCGCAGCACGTTTTCATCGGCCATGGCCTTGCGCAGCGGCACAATCTCGTCGCGGTAGTGGCGCGCCACGTCGTAGGCAGTGCGATAGGCCGAATAGCTTTCTCGCAGCTGCGACGATGCGCCGCGTACCGTGCTCTCGTAGCGGTTGACTGCCACCAGCGACTGGGCATTCATCGCCTCGCGCCGGGCCGTGCCCCAGTCAAAAATCGGCAGGCGAATACCCAGCTCGTAGCCTTTGCGGTTTGACTGGGTGCCCGCCGCGTTGTCAAACACGGTGTCGCGGCGAATGCCCAGCTCGACATCTACCAGGCTGGTGATCAGGTTCAAGCCCTGCGACTGGCCTGCCATGTCGAGCTGGTGGCGGGCGATCTGAACATCCAGCCGCTGCTGCGTGGCGGTGGCGCTCACACTGCCTGGCTGGCGCGGTTCTTTGGGCAAATCGGGCAGGCGCCCGGGCAGCTTGAGCTGCGCGGCCTGAGCGTCTGTCAGACCCAGCTGGCGCGTCAGCTCTTCGCGCGCAGCAGTTGCCGCGTGCCGGCTGGAGGCCAGTTGCGCCACGCTGTCGGCATAAAAAACCTGTTGGCGTGCCCGTTGCAGCCGGTTGAAATTGCCCACCTGCTGCATGCGCCGGGCCAGTTCGGCACTGGCCTGCGCCGTGCTGTTGACCTGCTCTGCGTATTCTAGGCTTTGTTGGGCTGCTACCGCCCGTACCCAGGCCTGGCGCACCTGCGTGACCTGTTCGACGACGTTGGCACTGAGCTGTACCTTGGCCTGCGCAAGCTGTACGCGCGAAACACCCAGGCGCTGCGGCAGGGTCAGCAGGTCGAGCAGGCCAAACGAGAGCAGCCGGCCCAGCTCCAGTTCGTCGCCCAGACGCATGCGCTCAAAGGTAAATACCGGGTTGGCGATCCGGCCGGTCTGGCTGGCCTGCGCCATCTCAAGCCAGCTTTGCGCCAGCAGGGTTTGCACGGCCGGGCTGTTCGCAAGCGCCAGCTGCACAGCCCCGTCCAGGCTCAAAGGTGCGGCCAGCAGTTCGTCGCTCAGCTGGGCTCTGGCTTGTTGCTGCGGGTCACTCTGGCTGAGTTCGAGTTTGCCCTGGGTAAAGGCACGGGTGACCTCGTTGGTGTCTTGCACCGTTTGCTCGATGTTGACCGAGGCGCAGCCCGCCAGCAGCGCAGCGGCTGCCAGTGTTCCCAATCTGAAAACGGGTTTCATGGTGAGGGCTTTCATGGTTTGGCGGGCCCGTCTTGAGCCGGTGCGCTGGCCTCTTTGGCGTAGGCGCGCCAGCCACCAATGCGGGCGGTGGTGTCGTTGGCGGCTTTCCAGTCAACGGTTTTTTCGTCGGTATAGGGCTGGTAGCCCTCAAGCGCCGAGCGAAACGGCAGCATGGGGGCTGGCGCTGCCGACGCCGGGGTGGTTGCCGGCGGCGGGCTGGCGGGCACCGCCTGCTGCGCGTTGGCGAGGCTGAGCGCTGACAGCAGCGCAAGCGCGGCCAGGCTACAGAGCGGTTTTGAAACAGAACGAGGGGTCACCAAAATCTCCTGAAAACCATGCGGCGCGATGCAGGGCATCGCAACAGTCCGGCACACGGCCTTCACAGGCGGTGTCGGGGGGCAGGTACAGACCCAATACGGGCCCGGAAATCAGGAAATGGGCGGTTTCTGGCGCAGTGCAGTGTCGGCACTGGCAAATTGGGCGGCTCCGGACAACGGAGTCAGGCGGTCGTGGAACACGGCGTTCACGGCGGGCGGGCTCACCCACAGCGCCACGGTGTGGCAGGCCTGGCAGGCCGCGCACGATTCGCAGTGGCTGTCAGCGTCGTGCGAAGCGTCGTCAGTCGCATGCCCGGTGCAGTCTGGTGCCGTCCCGGCGCCTGTTGCGACGGTTTCGACTTCAGTATGAAAATCCGCTTCAGCCCCCGTTTCATGGGCGTGAGAAGCTACTATTTTTGTAGCAGATGGCGGGGGTTGAACCCCGCCTGCCGCCATTTCGGTGGCCATGACGTCGCCGACCCAGCCACGCATCAGCAGCAGGGCGATCATCAGGACAAAGACAAAACGGCGCATTGGTGAATGATAGGGGATGTGTTTAATAAGTTCCCTGCAAGGGTATGTAAAAGATTTGACAGATGTCTTTAAGTACGATGTATATCCACTAACGAAACACAGAAACAATCAACGATGACCATGCCAGCATCAGTACTTCCGCCAGCCAGCCCGGCCCATGCCGGTATCGCTGCGGCCCTGGGTTCTGCTTTTTTGTTTGGGGCTGGCACGCCGCTGGCCAAATGGCTGCTGCTGGACGTCAACCCCTGGATGCTTGCCGGGCTGCTTTACATGGGCTCTGGCATCGGCCTGGGCATTTACCGGCAACTGCGCGGTGCCCCCCGACCGCGCCTGATGCCCGGCGAAATGAAATGGCTGGTGGCTGCGGTGGTGTGTGGCGGCGCCATTGCGCCAGTCATGCTGATGGTGGGCCTGGCGGCCATGCCGGCCAGCCATGCCGCATTGCTGCTCAATGCCGAGGCGGTGTTGACGGCGGTGTTGGCGTGGGTGGTGTTCAAGGAAAACGTCGACAAGCGCATTGCTGCTGGCATGGCTGCCATCGTGGCGGGCGCGCTGCTGCTCAGCTGGCCGTCTGCGGGCAGCGTGCCGGGCACGCCGGCTGCATCGCTCTGGCCGGCCGTGGCGGTGACGCTGGCGTGTTTTTTCTGGGCGCTGGACAACAACTTCACCCGCAAGGTGGCGCTGATGGATGCCTCATGGATTGCCTGCGTCAAGGGGCTGGCGGCGGGCAGCACCAATTTGCTGCTGGCATTTGCCCTGGGCGCTGTGCTGCCGGGGGGGGTGAAGGTTTCCACCGCCATGGGCGTCGGTCTGTTTGCCTATGGTGTGAGCCTGGCGCTTTTTGTGGTCGCCCTGCGGCATCTGGGCGCGTCGCGTGCTGGCGCCTATTTTTCGACCGCGCCTTTTGTCGGGGCTCTTTTTTCAGTGCTTTTTTTGGCCGAGCCCGTGACCTGGCAATTGCTGGCGGCGGCGGCCTTGATGGCGGGAGGCATCTGGCTGCACCTGACCGAACACCACGCTCATGGGCACCGGCATGGTGTTCTGGAGCACGAACACCGGCACCGGCACTCTGCCCAAAATGGCGGCGACGAACACCATACTCACACCCATCTGCCAGCCTTCGAGGGGCAGCATTCGCATCGCCACCGGCATGAGCCCCTGACCCACAGCCATGCCCATTACCCCGATGCCCACCACCGCCATGACCACTGACGCGCGTACATCCCATCGCATCAGTCAGGCGGCAGCCCTGAGCGGTGTATCAACGGCCAATATCCGGTTCTATGAGAAAGAAAAACTGCTGAGCCCTCATGGAAGGGGTGACAACAGCTATCGCATTTACAGTGACGGCGACATCCATCAGCTGCGCTTCATTCGCCTTTGCCGTGCCATGGACATGTCGCTCGACGAAGTGCGTACCCTGCTGGGGCTGAACCTTGCCAGCAAGACCGACTGCGACACCGCACGCGACGCACTGGACGGCCACCTGACGCATGTGCGCGAGCGCCTGGTTGAATTGAAAACACTTGAAAAAGACCTGAAGGCGTTACGCAACCGCTGCGATGGCAGCGACGATCTTTGCCACATCATTGAAGC
>JANNXF010000220.1:0-5985 GCA_031409395.1 Polaromonas sp. | reverse complement strand
ACATCGACACCTACGAGCCGCTGCCGGTGTACCAGCCGGCCGCCACGCGCAAGCAGATTGAAAAAGCGCTGGACATGCTGATGGCCGCCGAAAAGCCGCTGATTGTGGCCGGTGGCGGCATCATCAACGCCGATGCGTCCGATCTGCTGGTGGAGTTTGCCGAGCTGACCGGTGTGCCGGTGATTCCGACCCTGATGGGCTGGGGCACGATTCCCGACGACCACCCGCTGATGGCCGGCATGTGCGGCCTGCAGACCAGCCACCGCTACGGCAATGCCACCCTGCTGGCCAGCGATTTTGTGCTGGGCATTGGCAACCGCTGGGCCAACCGCCACACCGGGTCGCCCGAGGTGTATTGCAAGGGCCGCACCTTTGTGCATGTTGACATTGAACCCACGCAAATCGGCCGCGTGTTCGTGCCCGAGCTGGGCATTGTCAGTGACGCCCGGATTGCGCTTGAACTCTTTGTGCAGGTGGCACGCCAGCGCAAGGCCGCCGGCCGGCTCAGGGACTTCAGCCCGTGGGTGGGCCGCTGCACGGAGCGTAAAAAACTCATGCACCGCAAAACGCATTACACCGAGATCCCGATCAAGCCTTTCCGGGTCTACGAAGAGATGAACAAGGCCTTTCCGCGCGACACGATTTATGTGTCGGCCATTGGCCTGAGCCATATTGCGGGCGCGCAGTTCCTGCATATCTACGGCCCGCGCCAGTGGATCAACTGCGGCCAGGCCGGCCCGCTGGGCTGGACCATTCCCGCCGCGCTGGGCGTGGTGGCGTCAGACCCCACGCGCACGGTGGTCGGTGTGTCGGGCGACTACGACTTCCAGTTCCTGATTGAAGAACTGGCCGTGGGCGCGCAGTTCCGCCTGCCCTATGTGCAGGTGCTGGTCAACAACAGCTACCTGGGGCTGATTCGCCAGAGCCAGCGCGGCTTTGACATGGACCACTGCGTGCAACTGGCGTTTGAAAACCAGAACATTCCGGAAAGTGAAGGCGACCTGCGCAGCTACGGTGTCGATCACCAGGCGGTGGTGCAAGGCCTGGGCTGCAAGGCCCTGCGCGTGACCGACCCCGAGAAGATCGAGGCCGCGCTGGTGGAAGCCCAGGCGATGGCGCGCAAGTACCGGGTGCCGGTGGTGGTCGAGGTGATTCTGGAGAAGGTCACCAACATCGCCATGGGCACCGAGATCGACAAGATCAATGAGTTTGAAGAAGTCGATTGCCGCCACCCTGAAGGCCTGAAAGGGCTTGAGCTGGCCGGTCTGCTTGAGTAATGGCACGGCACTGAAAAAAATACAAGGAGACTGTCATGCCGCGTTTTGCCGCCAACCTCACGATGCTGTTCACCGAGCATCCGTTTCTCGACCGCTTCGGACTGGCCGCCAGGGCCGGTTTTGAGGCGGTGGAGTTTTTATTCCCCTATGACTACACCGCTGAAGAAATCAGCCAGCAGCTGCAGGCCCACCAGCTCAAGCTGGTGCTGCACAACCTGCCCGCCGGCAACTGGGACGCGGGGGAGCGCGGCATTGCCTGCCACCCCGACCGTGTCGATGAGTTCCGCGCCGGTGTGGCCCAAGGAATTGCCTATGCCCAGGCGCTCGGTGTGGGCCAGCTCAACTGCCTGGCAGGCAAGACCCCGGTGGGGGTATCAGGGGCTTTGCTGCGCGAAGTTTTTGTGGCCAACCTGCGCTATGCGGCGGGCGAACTCAAGCGTGCGGGCCTGCGGCTGCTGATCGAACCCATCAACACCTTTGATATTCCGGGTTTTTACCTCAGTGGCACGGCCCAGGCGATTGCGCTGCTTGACGAGGTGGGGGCCGACAACGCCTTTGTGCAGTACGACATCTACCATGCCCAGCGCATGGAGGGCGAGCTGGCGGCCACGCTGCAAAAACACCTGCCGCGCATTGGCCATGTCCAGCTGGCCGACAACCCCGGGCGCAACGAGCCCGGCAGCGGCGAGATCAACTACGCCTTTCTGTTTGCGCACATTGACCGCATTGGCTACGACGGCTGGATTGGCTGCGAGTACAAGCCCGCAACCAGCACCGAAGCCGGCCTGGGCTGGCGTCAGCGCCTGGCGCACTGAGCCCGCCTACCTTGCAAACACACCACACGACCCCCACCACACCATGACCACCACCCCCCTCAAAATCGGTTTTATAGGCCTTGGCACCATGGGTGCGCCCATGGCGGCTCACCTGGTCAGCGCCGGCCATCAGCTTTTTGTGTTCACGCTGGGCAAGATGCCCGAGGCGATTGCCCACAGCAGCGCCACCCAGTGCACCAGTGCGCGCGGCGTGGCCGAGCGTGCCGACATCATCTTCATCATGGTGCCCGACACCCCCGATGTGGAAGCGGCGCTTTTCAGTGAAACCGGCATTGCGGCAGGCCTGGCCAAAAGCCAGGGCAAGGTGGTGGTGGACATGAGCTCCATCTCGCCGATTGCCACCAAGACCTTTGCCCAGAAAATCAACGCCCTCGGCTGCGACTACCTGGACGCCCCGGTGTCAGGCGGCGAGGTGGGCGCCAAAAACGCCACGCTCTCCATCATGGTGGGCGGCCCCGATGCGGTGTTTGAGCGCATCAGGCCGCTGTTTGAACTGATGGGCAAAAACATCACGCTGGTCGGCGGCAACGGCGACGGCCAGACCGCCAAGGTGGCCAACCAGATCATCGTGGCGCTGAACATCGAGGCGGTGGCAGAAGCCCTGTTGTTTGCCGCCAGGGCCGGTGCCGACCCGGCGCGGGTGCGCCAGGCGCTGATGGGCGGCTTTGCATCGTCCAAAATCCTGGAGGTGCACGGCGAGCGCATGGTCAAGCGCACGTTTGACCCCGGCTTTCGCATTGAGCTGCACCAGAAAGACCTGAACCTGGCCCTCAGCAGTGCGCGTGCGCTGGGCCTGTCCTTGCCCAACACCGCCACGGCGCAAGAGCTGTTCAATTCGTGTGTCGCCCACGGCGGCAAGGCCTGGGACCACTCAGCCATGGTACGGGCCCTTGAAAAGCTGGCGAATTTTGAAATCGGCCAAAAGGTCAGCGCCGTGTAAAGCCGGGCGCTGCACGACAATGGTCGGCATGACCAAAGCCCTGACCCCTGTCGCATCTGCTGCGCCCCCCGCACCTGATTTTGAAGACGAGTTTGTTGCTGGGCTGAAAGACATCTTTGAAGAAAAGATCGTGTTCAACAAGCTGCTGGGCCTGAAGATCACCGCCGTCAACGCCGACCATGTGACGGCGCGCATCGACATGCGGCACGAACTGGTCGGCCACTACGCCCACAACCGCATCCATGGCGGCGTGATCAGCGCCTCGCTCGACGCCATGGGCGGGCTGGCCGTCATGGCGGCGATTGGCGCGCGTCACATGAACGAGCCGGTGGCCCAGCGCCTGCAGCGCTTTGCCAAGCTGGGCACGATTGACCTGCGGGTGGACTACCTGCGGCCGGGCATTGGCGAGCACTTTCAGCTGCGCGCCGAGGTCATGCGCCTGGGCTCACGGGTGGCCAGCACGCGCATGGAATTTTTGGGTGCAGACGGCAAGCTGCTGTCTACCGCAGCGGCCGCTTACATTGTTTCCTAGGCTCCTAGGCCGGCAAGCCGGCACTGACCGCCGCCACCCGCGCCTGGTGAATCATCTCGCCGATCTGCTTGCCGTCTTTGCCGTCGGCTTGCGCCTGTTCCGCCACGGGCTGCGTTGCCACCGACTGGGCCAGCGCCAGGACTTGCAGAAGTTTCGGGCGCTGCGGGTAGGCTGAATTGTCAAGCCCCAGCCGGCCCCGTGCATCGCATTCGCAGGCCAGCAGCACATCGGCAAAGCGCTGCGGCTTGCGAAAGGCATCGCAACGCTCCAGCAGGCGTACCAGGGCAGCGGCCGAAAAATCGGCGCTGCGGTGAATGTTGCCGTGTTCGCGTGCCACCACATCGGCCAGTTCCCGGCAGTCCACCGGCACCCGCAGGCGTTCGCACAGTCCCTTGAGCAGGCGCGCGCTGCGTTCCTCGTGGCCAATGTGCCGGGGCAAGATCTCGGGCGGCGTCGTGCCTTTGCCCAGATCGTGGCACAGGCAGGCAAAGCGAACCGGCAGGCTCGCCCCCAGCTGCGCCGCCATGTCCAGCACCATCAGCAGGTGAATGCCGGTGTCGATTTCAGGGTGGTAGTCGGCGCGCTGGGGCACGCCCCAGAGCCTGGCCACCTCGGGCAGCAGCTTTTGCAGCGCGCCACAGCCGCGCAGCACCTCCAGCAGGCGTGAGGGTTTGGGCGCCATCAGCCCGCGCGAAAGTTCTTGCCAGATGCGCTCGGGCACCAGCGCGTCCACTTCGCCTTCGGCCACCATGGCCTGCATCAGCGCCTGCGTTTCGGGTGCGACCGAAAAGTCAGGAAAACGCGCGGCAAAGCGGGCCAGCCGCAAAATACGCACCGGGTCTTCACGGAAGGCGTCGGTGACATGCCGCAAGACTTTGGCGCTGATGTCACGGCGGCCACCCCAGGGGTCTATCAGTGCCTCAAAATCCGGATCAAAAATGGCTTTTGCCCCCGTTTCACGGGCGGGAGCAGCTATTGAATTGATAGTAAGGTCGCGCCGTGCCAGGTCTTGTTCCAGCGTCACGCCGGGGTCTGCATGCACCACAAAGCCGCGGTAGCCGGGGGCTGTTTTGCGTTCCGTGCGGGCCAGTGCGTACTCTTCGCGGGTCTGCGGGTGCAAAAACACCGGGAAGTCCTTGCCCACCGGCAAAAACCCCTGGGCTGCCAGTTGCTCGGGCGTGGCACCCACCACCACCCAGTCGCGGTCTTGCACCGGCAAGCCCAGCAAGGCATCGCGCACCGCACCCCCCACCATGTAAATCTGCATCCGGGCAGTTTAGCGGCTAGTCACAGGGCCAGCGCCTGCCTTGCAAGTCAGGAGAAAACCGGTCTGAAAAAACTGCGTTCGTAGCTGATGATGCAGCGCGTGTCTTCCGCATACTTGAAGGCCGCCTGGCAGTCCGGGTCCTGGAAGGAGCGCTGGCGATAGCTTTCGTAGCTCGCCAGGCTGTCAAAGGTAAACAGCGCCAGCGCGATGTTGTTGGCCCCTTCGCTGGGCATGAAGTAGCCATGGTGCTGGCCGCCGAATTTTTCGACCAGGGGAATCCACAGTTTGCCGTAATGCTCAAACTCCTTGAGCTTGCTGGCATCGAGTACGTAGCGCAGGTAAATGGTGACCATGGGGCGGGTGGCTTTCTGCAGGTCAGGGTTTGATGCGGTACGGCTCTTCAAAATCACGAAAATCGTTTTCGGCCAGCGCGCCGTCCATCCAGGCTTTCACGCCCGGCAGGGCGCACAGGCGCTCAATGTAGGCGCTGATGTCGGCGGGCACCGGCAGTGCGTAGGTCTTCAGGCGCATGCAGACCGGTGCAAAGTAGGCGTCGGCAATGCTGAAGGGCCCAAACAGCATCGGCCCCTTGTGCGCCGCCAGCAGTTCACCCCACATGGCCACAAGCCGCGCCACATCGGCCCGCACGGCGGGTTTGTCACGCCAGACCAGCTGGCCGATGGTGCTCAGGTCGGCCTCGATGTTCATGGGGCAGGCCGAACGCAGCGCGCCAAAGCCGCTGTGCATTTCAGCGCAGAGGCTGCGCGCCCTGGCCCTGGCCTGTACGTCCTGCGGCCAGAGCTTTTTCTCGGGAAAGCGCTCGGCCAGGTATTCGGCAATGGCCAGGGTGTCCCAGACTCTGAAACCATCGTCGTCCAGCACCGGCACCTTGCCCACCGGGTTGATCTGGCTCACGCCTTTGCGGAACTCGGAGCTGTCGTCAAACGAATCAAAGCGCAGCATGACTTCCTTGAAGTCAATGTCCGCCTGCCTGAGCAGCACCCAGGGCCGCATGGACCAGGACGAGTAGTTTTTGTTGCCGATATAAAGTGTGAGCATGAAGCTTCTCCGTACAGAGATGAGTGGCCGTCAAAGCAGCCCGAGCCCGCATGTTAAGCCGCCGTCTGGCCGCC
>JANNXF010000219.1:0-15349 GCA_031409395.1 Polaromonas sp. | reverse complement strand
ATCTGTCGAATGCGGGTGTTGAGCCTTTTTGCCGGCAATGGGGCTGACCTGGCCTGGCACAGGATCTCCGATCTGGCGCGCTACGCCCAGTTGGGCAAGTCGGCCAATATCAAGGCGGAATAAGCCTGGACAGGCTGATGCAAGGCCATTTCAGGCCTGTCTTTGGCCCGGGAAGGCTGCCTGCAGCGCTTTGTTTGATGGCGTTTTGCAGCATAAAGGTCTATAAACGCGGCATGGTGTGCGGCATGGCCGACGCGCCACTGGCGGGCGATGTACCTGGCAAAAACGACGCGAATTGACGTGCGCGAGGGCTATGCCTGAGAATTTTTGTGTGGTTTCCAAGGAGATTCCATCATGTTCGAACACATTCTGGTGCCGGTGGACGGGTCGTCCAATTCCAGCCAGGCCATCGGAAAAGCCATTGCCATTGCCAAGGCTTTCGACAGTGCCGTCACCCTCATCTATGTGATTGATCCCTACGCCTTTACCGGCATGGGGACTGATTTTTCCTATGGGCAGGCCGAATACCTGGGCGCCGCCACCGCCGAAGCGCATGAGGCCATCAGAACCGCCAAGCAGACCTTCCAGGACCACAGCGTTGCCGTCACGGCCTCTGTCGTTGAAGGGCACGCGATTTACCGCGGCATTCTGGAGACGGCCGAATCGGTGGGGGCCGATCTGGTGGTCATGGGCTCGCACGGTCGGCGGGGGCTCGAAAAACTGGTGCTGGGCAGCGTCACCGCGCAGGTGCTGTCACACGCCCATTTGCCCGTACTGGTTGTTCGCGAATAGCCGGCGCGCGCTGGCACGGTACCCCGGCATTGTCTTCGTCCACCCCAAGGAGTTTTCATGGATTTGCTGAACCACGATCTGGCGCACGAGTTTCCCGAATATCTGCCAAAAATGCGCAGCCTCAAGACGTCAGACCCTTATTTTTCAAGTCTTTTCACCCAGTACGATACCGACAACCACAGCATCCGGAACTACGAGCAGGGGCTTGGCGTGATCAGTGACGAGGCGCTCGAAGACCTGAAGAAAAGACGCCTGAAAGTCAAGGACGAGATCTATCAGATTCTTAAAACGAGCTAGCTTGCCGGATCTCAAAATATTGAGACAAATCTCTTTTTTGCCCAATAAAAACGGGCGCTAATAGCTATTAAAATAATAGCAAGGTGGTCACCTGAAAACCATCCTGCTGCGGGTGTTACCGGTCTGTCGCGCCAGGCTTTTCATCAAATTGAAATATGCCCGCTGTAAGCTGGCAATTCAGACAATGATTGTTTTTGCAGGAGAGCCAGGTGACTTCAAGCGACGAAGAATTGATGCGGCGTATCCGCCACGACCTGATTGACAGCTATGACGAAGAGCTGGAAATGGAGCTGGAAGACCGAACCGTCGCGCAGCTGACCGGCGAAGAGTTCCCCGGCCAAAGCGCTGATGACAAGGCCCAGGAGCGGGAGAGCCGCCGCCAGTATTTCCGCGAGCTGTTTCGTCTGCAGGGCGAACTCGTCAAGCTGCAGGACTGGGTGATCAGCACCGGCCACAAGGTCGTGATTTTGTTTGAAGGGCGCGATGCCGCCGGCAAGGGGGGCGTCATCAAGCGCATCACCCAGCGCCTCAACCCGCGGGTGTGCCGTGTGGCGGCGCTGCCTGCCCCCAACGACCGCGAGCGGACCCAGTGGTACTTTCAGCGTTATGTCTCGCACTTGCCCGCAGCCGGGGAAATTGTGCTGTTTGACCGCAGCTGGTACAACCGCGCCGGGGTCGAGCGTGTGATGGGCTTTTGCACTGACGCGCAGTACGAAGAGTTTTTCCGCACCGTGCCCGAGTTTGAAAAAATGCTGGTGAGTTCGGGCATCCAGCTCATCAAGTACTGGTTTTCAATTTCAGACGAAGAGCAGCACCTGCGCTTTCTGGGCCGCATTCACGATCCGCTCAAGCAGTGGAAGCTCAGCCCCATGGACCTCGAATCGCGGCGTCGGTGGGAGGAATACACCAAGGCCAAGGAAATCATGCTGGGGCGCACCCACATTGCCGAAGCGCCCTGGTGGGTGGTGCAGGCCGATGACAAAAAGAAGGCCAGGCTCAACTGCATTCACCACCTGCTGCAGCAAATGCCTTACCAGGAAACCGAGCACCCGCCGATTGTCCTGCCCGAACGGGTTCGCCACGACGACTATGTGCGTAACCCCGTGCCGCAAGACATCGTGGTGCCTGAAATCTATTGACGATCGGCTTGGGGGCTCGGGGGGTCAGTCCCTGATGTTGGCCACCGGCTGCATGCCGAAATCAGGCCGCGCGTAGCGCCCGGCATACCATGCCCCGCTAAAACCCCGGTGCGCTTTCAAATGACAGCGGCGCACCGCTCAGGGGGTGCGCAAACTTCAGGCCACAGGCATGCAGCAGCAGGCGGGATGCCTTGAGCTGCACCGCTGGCGGGGCGTACAGTTGGTCGCCCAGAATGGGGTGCCCCAAGGCCTGCAGGTGTACGCGCAGCTGGTGCGAACGGCCGGTGACCGGTTCCAGCGCCACGCGTGTGGTGCGGGTGGACTCGTCAAACGCCAGTACCTGCCAGCGTGTCTGGCTGGATTTTCCGCTTGCGGCGTCAATGATGCGCAGCGGGCGGCGCGGCCAGTCGACGGCAATCGGCAGGTCAATCAGGCCCCAGGGGTCTGCACTCTCCTTACCGGCAGGCCTGCGCAGATCGCCGTCGACCACGGCGACATAACGCTTGTGGACTTCACGGGTTTCAAACAACTGGCTGAGTGCGCGCTGCATCACAGGGCCGCGGGCCAGCAGCATCAGGCCGGACGTGGCCATGTCGAGCCGGTGCACGACCAGCGCATCGGGGTAATGCGCCTGGGCGCGACGGCTCAGGCAATCGAACTTGTCTTCACCGCGCCCCGGCACAGACAGCAGGCCGGCCGGCTTGTTGAACACCAGCAGGCTGTCGTCGGCAAACACCAGATCAATGGCTGCGGTGGCCTGGCCGCAGGCTTGCGTCAAAAGCTGTAGGTAACGCCCACCAGCGCAGCGGTGGTCGAGCGCTTGCGGGTCAGGGGGCTGTCTTTGGCATCGCCTTGCAGGCTGCTGGCAGAAAGCCCGCCGGTGATCGAAATCTGCGGGCTGAAGTAATAATTCAGTGCCACATTGGCCCGCACGTCACGCAGCCCGGACCCTGCGGTATAGGGTGCGTAGCCGCTGGTAACAGCCTGCGCGGCCGTGACGCCAAAGTAGGACTGCATGTGGTTGGAATTGACATAGGAAGCCCCCACGCCAAGGCCCAGATTCCACTTGGGCGCCAGCGCAATGCCGTAAGCAGCGCCCAGGTCCACCACCAGGCCGTCGCTGTCATTGCCCGAGCCATAGCGCAGGGAAGACGTCAGCACGAAGGCCGGGGTCACGGCGTAGTTGAAAAAGCCGCCGACCTCAGGCTTGACATCGACGTCGCCCATGCCTTTCAGGGCCGACGACCGGCTCTCTTTGCGACCCAGATCAGCGGTCAGGCGCACGCCGTAATGCGTGCCTGGGGTGTTGGAAAAGTCATATCCCACACCGTTGGCGGTGCCGGCAAACCAGCCGTTCTTCCACTGGAAGTCAATGATCGGCAGTACCAGTGTGCGGCGCTCGTCCGAGCCTTTGTATTCACGGCCAGAGACAACCGCAAGACCGATCGAGCCCGTGTCAGCACCGCTGGCTGCGCCAGACAGCCGCACCGCGTCAAAAGACTGGGCAAATGCGGCCGGAGCGGCAAGGAGTAGGCTGGCCGTGAATGCCGCCGTTTTGATCAAAGGCAGAGGTTTAAGCATGGACAAGTCCTTTTAAAAGGGATTTCAAGGGAATTTCAGCGGTTTACAGCGATTTACAGTGAAGTGTGCGTCAAGTGCCGGGTGTCGTCCAGCCTTCAGGCCCGCGGTGGCGGAAAGTTGTGCACCGGCGGGCTGGCGCGTTTTATTTCGCGCAGCATGAAGAGGTAGAGGCTTTCAACTTTTTCGCGCGCCCACGGTGTCTTGCGCAAAAACTTCAGGCTGGAGGCCACGCTCGGCTCACTGACGAAGCAGCGTATGGCGATGCGCTGGCCCAACTCGTCCCAGCCGTAGTGGTCTGCCAGCGCGGTCACGATGGTTTCGAGCTTGATGCCGTGCAATGGATTCCCCGGCTGCTCTGCAACCGCAGGGGTGGCTGCAGGCACAGCCGATGCAGGCGAGGGGCCAGACGGCGCAACCATGGCCCGCTTATTTGTTCTTCAGCTTGCCCCGAATGGGTACCTGCGTCACCACGGTCGGGCGCACCGCATCAGGCGACAGCAGCTTGGGTGGCGACGTGTCCTTCTTGGGTTTTTTGACCATCTTGTTGTTGTTCTGCTGACCTTTTGCCATGATTTTCTCCGGTTGGGTTACTGCAATATTATCAATGCAACTTTATGCGTGGCCGGTGGGTGCGGTCAAGCATTTCGGAAAGCGTGATCAGCGCGGTTTTTCTGAAACCACCCAGCGCCAGCTGGTGCTGTTTGTGCAGCGCCCAGTACATCAGCCTGGCGAGCTGGCCTTCAATAAAGAAGCTGCCTTTGGTCAGGCTGCCCATCAGGCTGCCGACCGACGAGTACTCGGACAGCGAGACCAGCGAACCCTGGTCCTTGAACACAAACGGTGTGACTGGCTGGCCCGCCAGCAACTGCGGCAAGGCGCGCGTCAGGTACATCGCCTGCTGGTAGGCGGCCTGGGCGCGGGGCGGCACCCAGGTGCCATCGGGCTGCTGGCAGGCGGCGCAGTCGCCAAAGGCGTAGATGCTGGCGTCGCGCGTGGTTTGCAGGTTGCCGTTGACGAGCAGCTGGTTGAGCCGGGTGGTTTCCAGCGGGGTGTCGCCGCCCATGGTTTTCAGGAAATCTGCCGCCTTGACGCCCGCCGCCCACACCGTGATGCTGGACGGCACCACTTTGCCGCTGGCCATTTTCAGGCTGTCAGCGGTGACCTCAATCACTTTTTCGTTGGTATGCACCTCAATGGCCAGCTTGCGCAACTCGCGCAGGGCCGACTCGCTCAGGCGCTCGGGCAACTGGGCCAGCAGGCGCGGTGCGGCCTCTACCAGCACAATTTGCAAGTCCTTTTCGGGATCAATGTGGTCAAAGCCGTAGTTGCCCAGCACGCGCGCCGCCGCGTGCAGTTCGGCCGCCAGTTCCACCCCCGTGGCGCCGCCCCCCACAATGGCCACCGTCAGACGGCCACTGCCTGCGCTGCGCGGCACGGTTTGCGCGCGTATGCAGGCATTGATCAGCCGGTCATTGAAGCGCTTGGCCGCCTGCGGGCTGTCGAGCTTGATGGAATGCTCTGCCGCCCCGGGCGTGCCGAAGTCGTTGGTCTGGCTGCCGACCGCCAGCACCAGCGTGTCGTAGCCCAGTTGCTGGGCGGGCGTGATCTCGCGGCCGGCCTCGTCGTGGCTGGCCGCCAGTTGCACGGTCTTGCTTTGCCGGTCAATGCCCACCAGGTTGCCAAGCCGGAACTTGAAGTGGTTCCAGCGCGCCTGCGCCAGGTATTCGATTTCTTCGGCATGCGTGTCAAAACTGCCGGCAGCCAGTTGATGCAGCAGCGGTTTCCAGACATGGGTACGGGCGGCGTCTACCAGCGTGATCTGGGCCAGTTTCTTTTTGCCCAGACGCTTGCCGAGCTGGGTGGCCAGTGCCAGCCCACCGGCGCCTCCCCCGACGATGACGATGCGTTGCATGCGTGTTCTCCCTGGCCCCAATGCCGTAGTTGTTGGTTGTTGCCTTGGCCTGCTGGCCATGCCGGCATGTTAACTGCCAGACCTGCATGGGCCTGGGGCCGCTGTTAAGCTGAACGGCACATGCTGACCCCCACTTTCAAAGAACTCACGCAGCAGCGCGCTTTCATGCGCATGTGGTTTGCCCGGCTGTTCGCCACCACGGGCAACCAGATGCTGATGGTGGCGGTGGGCTGGCAGATGTACGAGCTGACCGGCAGCGCCTGGGACCTGGGCCTGGTGGGCCTGTACCAGTTTGTGCCTGCGCTGTTGCTCACCCTGGTGGCCGGCCATGTGGCCGACCGGTTGCACCGCGGCCGCATCATTGCCGCCTGCCTGGTCAGCCAGGCCAGCGTGGCGCTGCTGCTGGTGGCCGCTACGCAAGGCTGGGGCGGCGTGGCCAGCTGGGCCTCGCGCGAATTGCTGCTGGGCGTGTCGGTCATGCTGGGCGTGGCCCGGGCTTTCCAGATGCCGGCGCAGCAGGCGCTGACGCCCATGTTGGTGCCACCGGTCATGCTGCCGCGCGCCATGGCCTTCAGTTCGGCCGGCATGCAGGCGGCCGTGATTGGCGGGCCCGCGCTGGGCGGCGTGATTTTTGTGGCGGGTGCCACGGCGGTGTACGCCACCTGTGCCTTTTTATTCGGCATGGGCTGCCTGCTGATTTCGGTCTTGCGCTACGACCATGTGCCACCACCGCGCGAACCGGTGTCGCTGCGCACGCTGCTGGCGGGCGCCGAGTTTGTCTGGCAGCGCAAGGCCTTGCTGGGCGCGGTGTCTCTGGACCTTTTTGCGGTGCTGCTGGGCGGCGCGACCGCGCTGCTGCCCATGTTTGCCAAAGACATCCTGCATGTCGGGCCGTGGGGCCTGGGCCTGCTGCGCGCTGCCCCGGCGGCAGGGGCCTTGCTGGTGTCTGTGGTGCTGACGCGCTGGCCGCTGGCGCGGCGTGTCGGCCACACCATGCTGGCTGCGGTGGCGGTCTATGGCGTGTGCATGGTGCTGTTTGGCCTGTCGACCAGCTTTGTGCTGTCGCTGCTCGTACTGGCGGTGTCGGGCGGTGCCGACATGGTGAGCGTGGTGGTGCGGCAGACGCTGGTCCAGATTGAAACGCCCAACGCCATGCGTGGCCGGGTGAGTGCGGTCAATTCCGTGTTCATCGGCGCATCCAACCAGCTCGGCGAGTTTGAGTCGGGTGCCACGGCGGCCTTGCTGGGGCCGGTGGGGTCGGTGGTGGCGGGCGGTATCGGTACGCTGCTGGTGGCCGGCCTGTGGCTGAAGTGGTTTCCGGCGCTGGCACACCGCGACCGGATGACGCAGTGAAGTCGCTTGCTCAGGGCTGGGCTCAAGAGAAATAGGCCTTTGGCCCAATAAACACGGGCGCAAGCAGCTATTAAATTAGTAGCAATTGGCCGCTTCACCGCCTCGCTTCTGACAGCTTTGTGCGCGGGTTCAAGGGGCCTGGTTGGCGCGAATGCGGTTGACTTCGAGTGGCGTCACCGCGCTGGCCTGGTTGCCCCAGGCGCTGCGGATATGCGTCAGCACGGCGGCGACATCGCTGTCGTCCAGTACCAGCACGAAAGGCGGCATGCCAAACGGGCGCGGATTGCCTTCTGTGGCTGGCGCATAGCCACCGTTGAGCACCATTTGCACCAGGTTGGCGGTTTGCGGCAGGGTGACGGCCCGGTTGCCCGCCAGCGCCGGGTAGACCTTGATATCCCCGACCGATTGGCCGCGGCCGGTGTCGCCGTGGCACTGCGCGCAATTTTTTTCGTACAGTCTGGCGCCCTTTTCCTGGATGGCGGCCGAAACCAGCGGAGCGGCCTGACGGCGTGCCACCGGGCCTGGCGGCCTAGGCGGAGCAGGGGGCAGTTCTTTCAGGTACTGCGCCATGGCGCCCAGGTCTTGTGGTGTCAGGTGCCGGGTGCTGCCCAGCACCACTTCGGCCATGGGCCCGTTCACCGAGCCGCGTGGCGACACGCCGGTCTGGAGCAGGCGCACGATGTGCTCGCGGTCCCAGTCGGCCACACCGGCTTCCTGCGCGGACGCCAGCGAGGGCGCGTACCAGTTCTGCATCGGAATCAGGCCGCCCGCCAGGTCCAGGCCCTCCCGGCTGGCCCCCAGCGCGTTGCGTGCGGTGTGGCAGGCGCCGCAGTGGCCCAGGCCCCTGACCAGGTAGGCGCCGCGGTTCCATTCGGCGCTGCGTTGGGTGTCGGCCTCGAACGCGGTGGGGCTGAAATACAGGGCGCGCCAGACCGCCAGCGCCGCCTGCGACTGGTACGGAAAACGCAGCGCGTGCGGCTTGTTGCTTTGTTCGACGGCGGGCAGGCCACTCAAATAGGCAAACAGCGCGTCAGAGTCCTCGCGCGTCACCTGGGTGTAGCTGGTGTAGGGAAAGGCCGGGTACAGCAGGCGGCCGCTTTTGGAGCGCCCGTTGTGCAGGGCGCGCCAGAAGTGCGCGGCTGACCAGTTGCCGATGCCGGTGTTTTTGTCGGGTGTGAGGTTGGACGTGAAGACGGTGCCAAACGGCGTGGCAATACCGCGCCCGCCGGCGTAGCGCTCACCGCCCGGCACGGTGTGGCAGCCCATGCAGTTGCCGGCCAGCGCCAGGTAGGCACCGCGCGCTACCACCGCAGCGCTGGGCGCGGGGGTGGCAACGGGCGCGGTGACATTCACCTCGCCCTGCACATTCAGGGCCCAGACCAGCGCGGCCACGGCAAGCAGCGCCGCTGTGATGCCCAGCGAAAGCTTTAAGGCGAAGTGTGTGGACTTCATTTTGGGGCTTTCAGCGGGGTGTTCAGCGACGCTTTCAGGGTGGCCGTAGCGGGCGTGCTGCCACAGGCGATGGCGCTGGCGCCGGGGGCCAGCACGGGCGGGGCCCGCAGTGGCCGGGTGTCGGCTGGCAGGGGTTGCGCGGCAATCCAGCTGGCCACGGCATTGATGTCGTCCAGGCTCAGGCGCGACACCACGTCTTTCATGCAGTCGGGGGCATGGGCGCGGCGCTGGCCGGCCTTCCAGGCGCCGAGTTGTGCGTTGAGGTAGTCGCGCGGCAGGCCCAGCAGGCCGGGCACCGCCGGCGCCACGCCCGTCATGGCCTGGCCGTGGCATTGCACGCAGGCGGGCAGCTGCCGGGCCGGGTCGCCCTGCATCACCAGGCGCTGCCCGTGGCGCAAGACCTCTGCGGGCGCAGCGGCGGGCAGGGGTGCGGGGTAGGGCACTTCAAGCTGTGAAAAATACCGGGCGATTTCCATCAGGTAGCCATCGCTCAGGGGCTCGATCAGCTGCGACATCAGGCCGTAGTGACGCCGCCCGTCGCGGAAATTCAGCAACTGGTTGTAAAGGTAGCCCGCCGGTTTGCCGGCCAGGCGCGGGTAGTAGCCGTCAGGCGCTGCGCGGCCCTGTGGGCCGTGGCAGGCCGTGCAGGCCTGGGTGCGCTGGGCCATGGTGTCTTCAAACGGCGCGGTCTGGGCGCTGGCGATGGCCCAAAAACCGGGCAGGCAGAGCGCCACGGCGCGTAAAAAAGCTGAAATCGTCAACATCACCCCATCATGCACCAGACGCCAGAGCCCCGGGCTGTGGCGGTGTGGCGGTGTGGCCTGCCGGTGCATTTCAAGCCATAAATTCAGGGTAAATCGATCTGTAGCCCAATATTGACGGGCGCAAGCAGCTATCAATAGAGTAGCGGCTTCAGGCCGACTCCGCCGTGGCCAGCCAGCGTGCAATCTGCCCGCAAACCCAGTTGGCATCGTCATGCGGCAGGTCGTGGCCAGCCCAGGGGTGCTGCACATGCACGGCCTGCCAGGCCGTGGCCAGCTGGCTTGAACACAAGGGATGCACCAGGCGGTCAGCGGCGGACGAAAGCACCAGGACCCGGCAAGCGGGCGCTTCAGGGGCACAGGCAAAACTGGCGGCCGCCCAAAGCTGGCGCCTGGCGTTGGCTTGCGTGACGGGCGCGCTGTTGCGAATCTTCAGCCAGGCCGCAATGTCAGCCTCTCTGGACGCAGTCTGGTTACAGGTCAGCCGATGAATCACGCGTTCGGCATGCTCCGCATCGCGCCAGCGGGCCGCCAGCAGGCCCAGTGCCATCCAGTTGCCGGGGCGCAGCCGTTGGGTCAGGCGGCTGTAGGGCCGCATGCTGGTGTTCATCAGCACCAGGGCGCTGAGCTCTTGCGGGTAGCGCTGCGCCCAATCCGTGGCCACCATGCCGCCCAGCGACATGCCCAGCAGCGCGTAGGGCGGCTTGAATCCCCCGCGCTGCAATTGCTGGCGCGCAAATTCCACCATGGCGTGAACGCTGACGGGCGATGTGCTGGCCGCAAACTCTCCGCTACCGGGCAAGTCCAGTGCGGTCACGGCGTCTGCCTGGTCTGAAAAACGGCGGGTAAAAGCACCCCAGTGCCGTGCCTCACGCGTCAAGCCGCGTAAAAGAATCCATCTCATGGCACCCGCCTTGGCCGCCAGTAGGCCATGGCCAGTTGCTGCAACTGGGCGCGGCGTTCTTCGGGCGGCAGCCAGCGCGGCGCGGCAAAGGCGGCGCGGGTCAAAAAATCCAGCAAGTCGGCATGACGGCGCAGCACCCGCTTGATGCGGTGCGCCTTGATCGGGTTGAAGATGCCGTGCCTGGAGAACAGCTGGCGCGGGTTTTTGCGAATCCACAACCACGAGCCCAGCTCCAGCGTCATGGGCAAAAACACCTGGCCGGCAGGCGCAAGGTCATAAGCGTGGTCCCACAAATCGCCATGCAGCAGGTACTGGTTGCTTTGCGGTTCAAAGCTGTAGGCATGGTGCGGGTGCGATTGCTCCAGCATGGTTTTCAGCGCAAACATTTCAGGCAGGTGGCGCATCATGCGCCGCGTTTTGGCATACGGAAACCAGATGCTGTCATCAAACCCGTAACCCGAATGGCAGTCAAGTGCCAGGCTGAAAGGGCGGCTGGCCAATTGCTCGCTCACCACCTTCAGCAGGGCCGTGCTTTCTGACTCCATGGGCGCGCCCGGCCTGCCGCAGTACCACGGCAGCAGCGGGCTGAACGTTTGGCCACCTGCCAGAAACGGCACACGGCTTTCAGCCCGCTGCGGTGCGTTGCGCATCAGGTCAACGCCATTCGGGTTGGCCCGCTTGTGCGCCCACATGCCGCCCGGGTTGACGATGGGCATGAAAACCAGACGCACCTTTTCCAGCTGCTGGTGCAGCAGTTCGTCCCATTCCAGCCGGAAAAGCAGCGCCCGCATGTAGTGCAGGACGACCTGCGTACCAATGCGTTCCAGCCCGTGTATGCCGCCAAAAAAACCGACTGCCGGGGCGAGCGGGTCGCGCGAGCCAATGCTGGCGGTGAACACCGGGAACACCGGAAAAGGCGCACGCCGGGTCTGCACCTCACACACTGTCTGAATCTCGAACTGCACGCTGCCTGCCCGCAAAATCGACTTGAGTTCCTCATGCTCGCCAAAGGTGGCGGTGGTGTCTTGCGTGCCGGCAAGGGTGAAGGGGTCGGTGGCGGGAAGGCTGGGGGAAGCAAGCGGCATGCCTGCATCCTTGCATGCCGGGGTGACGGTTTGATGTAAGGGCTGTTGGCCGATGGCCTTCCTGGGCGCGTCCCCGGAACCGGTCAGCGCGCAGCGGAGTCCAGCAGGCAGGCCGTCACCGACTGCAAAATCTCGTCGGACAGGGCCTCGTCATCCACCGCGCGCGCCAGCACCAGCGCGCCCACCATGCTGGCATAGGTGTTCAGCGCCCGCGCCCGCTTGACTGCCTTGGTGCGCCCCCGCACCAACCCGGCCAGGAGGTTGACGACTGAACCGATGTTTTCGCTGATAGCCCTTCGCAGGGGTGGTCCTTCGCGTGCCGCGTCGGCCCCTAGGGCAGCAACCAGGCAGCCGATACCCGGTTGGTCGCGGTGCGCCGCTGACAGGTACATGTGCGCCACGCCAGTCAGCGGGCTGTCCGGTGTGCGTTCTGCAGCTGCCTCGAATTTCTTCAGGGAGTGCGAACCTGCACGGACACAGGCTTGCGCCATCAGGTCTTCTTTCGAGGCGAACTGCCCGTAAAAACCGCCATGCGTCAGGCCGGCGCTCTTCATCAGGTCCGCTACACCAATGCCGTCAAAGCCCCGTTCACGAAACAGGCGCGCCGCCACATCCAGCACCCGGTCGCGGTTCTGCGCCGCCTGTTCACGCGTTACTTTCATGCTGTCAGTCTCCAATTTTTTTGACGAAAGGCCTTGACATTATAAATTACGATCGTAATATTATTTAATGATTGCGATCGTCATTTAAGTAAGGCATATGGTGAAAGCTGTGATGGCCGGCGCCACCCTTTTAGCGTTCCGCTTTTTCCGCATTCCTGAACGGCCCTGACCCTCCTCAGAACCCCACCACCCCACCTACCGGAAAGTAAAACACCATGCACATCAAAAATTCTGTCGTCCTCGTCACCGGGGCCAACCGCGGCCTGGGACAGGCCTTTGTCCATGCGCTGCTGGCAGCGGGGGCGGCCAAGGTCTACGCCGCTGCGCGCGACCCGGCCAGCATCACCCTGACGGGGGTCACACCCCTCAGGCTTGACGTCACCAACCCCGCCGATGTGGCCGCCGCTGCCGCAAGCTGCGCCGACGTGACCTTGCTGATCAACAACGCTGGCATTGCGCGTGGTTCGCCCTTCATGGCCGCCCACAGCGCCGATGCCGCCCGCGCCGAGCTGGAGACCAACTTCTTTGGCCCCCTGGCCATGAGCCAGGCCTTCGCGCCCGTGCTGGCGGCAAACGGGGGTGGCGCCATCGTCAACATGCTGTCGGTGCTGAGCTGGATCAACCTGAGTGGCGCTGCCACCTACAGCGCGTCCAAGTCAGCGGCCTGGTCTCTGGCCAACGGCTTGCGCAACGAGCTGCGCAGCCAGGGCACGCAGGTGGTGGGCGTTCATGTGGGGTTTATGGACACCGAGATGACCCGGGACGTGCCTGGCACCAAAGCCAGCCCCGCCGATGTGGCGCGCCAGACCCTTGAAGCGCTGGAAGCCGGACACGAAGAAGTGCTGGCCGACGAACTGACCCGCCAGGTCAAGCAAGGCCTGTCGGCCGAGCACGGCATTTACCTTGGCGAAGCCACCTGAAAATCCTTATTCACCCCCAAAAGGAGCATCCCCATGACCCCACCTCTTTACCCCAGCGAGCACACCGGCTTGCTGCTGATTGACCCGTACAACGACTTTCTCAGCGAAGGCGGCAAGCTCAATGGCCTGGCAAAAGCGGTGGTTGACGCCACCGACACGCTGGCCCATATGCGCCGTGTGGTGGCCGCCGCGCGCAGCGCTGGTATCCCCATTTTTTATGTGCCACACCACCGCGCCACGCCTTCCGACTTCAGTGGCTGGAAGCATCCGACACCCTACCAGCTGGGAAGCCACAAGATGCAGGTGTTTGCCGAGGGCAGCTGGGGTGGTGAATGGCATCCGGACTTTGTGCCGCAGCCGGGTGACGTCATCATCAAGGAACACATGTCGTCCAGTGGCTTTGCCAATACCGACCTGGACCTGCAGCTCAAGCAGCATGGCGTGCACAAGCTCATCCTGATCGGCATGCTGGCCAACACCTGCCTGGAAACCACGGGCAAGTTCGGCGTGGAGCTTGGTTACCACGTCACACTGGTGCGCGATGCCACGGCGGCGTTTTCCCCTGAGGCCATGCACGCTGCCCATGCGCTGAACGGCCCCACCTACGCGCACGCCATCCTCAGCACCGACGAAGTGCTGGCCGCATTCTCGGAGCAATGACATGTTCGGACTCACTCTACTGGGCGTCGTTCACACCGCCATCAGCCTGATCGCCGTGGTGGCGGGCATCATTGCCCTGCTGCGTTACCGGCAAATCACGTCGCAGAACCTGGTGGGCCAGGTTTATGTGTTCTCCACGCTTGTCACCTGCGTCACGGGTTTTGGCATCTTTCAGCATGGCGGCTTTGGCAAGCCGCATGTGCTGGGCATCATCACGCTGATGGCGCTGGGCGTGGCCCTGCTGGCAGAGCGGACCCAGGTGTTTGGAAGGGCGTCGCCCTATCTCCGCACGGTCAGCTACTCGGCCACCTTCTTGTTCCACTGGATACCCGCCATCACCGAAACCAGCACGCGCCTGCCCCTGGGCGCGCCCCTGCTGGCCAGCGCCGAAGCGCCAGAATTGCAAATGGCCGCCGGGCTGCTGCTGGTGCTGTTTCTGATCGGTGCCACCCTGCAGGTGCTGGCCCTGCGCAAGGCGGCTGCAGCCTGTGCCACGCCGAGCAGTGCGCCAACTGCCTCTGGACGCCAGCCACCAGTGCCCCAAAATGGCCGCCTTTGATGCGGCGCTCAGGGCGGGCTGCCCCGTCCCTGCCTTCCCCCGCCGGGGGAAGGGGCCAGATCCATTTGTTTGCCAGGATAAACAAGCCAGATAAGCAAAACAAGCCGTCAGCCCAATCAGAACGAGCGAAGTCAGCTATCGAATTAATAGCGTCTTGGCTGTGTGGCCTGGCGCGTTTTCTTCACGCCGGCCGCTGAGGCAGGACTGCCGGGCCTGAGTTTTACGACTTTGCCTCCGGTTTGTCCTCTGGCCTGGCGGTGCGTATGCTCAGTAGCATGGTCAGTGCCAATATGCCGACCACGACACCCAGCGAGACAGCCACGGGGATTTTGTAGATGTCAATCAGGCACATCTTGGTACCGATGAACACCAGAATCACGGCCAGACCGTAGTTGAGCAGGTGAAATTTGCTGGCCACTGCCGCCAGCAAAAAGTACATGGCGCGCAGCCCCAAGATGGCAAACACATTGCTGGTCAGCACAATGAAGGGGTCGTTGGTGATGGCAAAAATCGCGGGGATGGAGTCAACCGCAAAAATCACGTCGGTCAGTGCAATCAGGCAAATCACCATGAACAGGGGTGTGGCAATCTTTTGGCCGTTTTCAATGGTCCAGAAGTTTTCACCGTCGTAGTTTTTGCTGACGGGCAGCAGCTTGCGCAGCAGCTTCAGGGCCGGGTTGTCGTCCAGGCTGGGTTCCTTGCCTGCGGCCCACCACATCTTCACGCCGGTCAGGATTAAAAAGGCGCCAAAGACGTACAAAATCCAGTGGAACTCGGCCAGCAGCCAGCCACCGACCAGAATCATGACGGTGCGCAGCACGATGGCGCCGATGATGCCTATCATCAAGACCCGTTTCTGGTAGTGCACAGGCACGGCGAAGTAGGTGAAGATCATCAGGAAGACAAAGATGTTGTCGACCGCGAGTGATTTCTCAATCAGGTAGCCGGTCAAAAATTCCAGCGACTTGGTGTTGGCGATTTCCGTGGAGCCGGTGCTGTCTTTGACCGCCCACCAGAACAGGCCGTTGAACAAAAAGCTCAGGGCAATCCAGACCAGCGACCAGTTCAAGGCCTCTTTGACGCCAATCTCGTGCGAACCCTGCTTTTTCAGGACGACGAAGTCAATGAACAGGGAAACCAGCACGATGGCCAGAAAAGTGGCCCATAGCCACAGGGGGGCAATTGTTTGCATAGACACCTCGGAAAGTTGGATAAAGCAACCCTGAGGGTCGCGCTGCGGCTGAGAGGTCTCAATACCCTTTCACACCAAAC
>JANNXF010000218.1:0-6991 GCA_031409395.1 Polaromonas sp. | reverse complement strand
ATTTATAGCACCTATGGCCACCTCGCTCGCTCCTCCAGCAGGGGCCGCGGGACTGGCTCTGCCAGACCGCAGC
The DNA here is from genome assembly GCA_031409395.1 of Polaromonas sp. Taxonomy (GTDB): domain Bacteria; phylum Pseudomonadota; class Gammaproteobacteria; order Burkholderiales; family Burkholderiaceae_C; genus Polaromonas. Next base: position 6,918 of record JANNXF010000218.1, on the reverse strand, counting down.
CGCAGCGCCCCTCGGGGCGCAGAGAGCTACGCGAAGCGAGCGAACGTGGGGGCAACGGCCGCCAGCGCAGGGCCGCCCCAAGCAAGGCCAGCCCCCTCGGGGGGCAGAGAGCTACGCGAAGCGAGCGAACGTGGGGGCTTTTTTATACCCCCAGCATGAGCTGCAGGTTCTGCACCGCCGCGCCAGATGCGCCTTTGCCCAGGTTGTCCAGCCTGGCAATCGCCACCGCGTGGCCAAAGTCCTCATTGCCGTACACCCTGATTTCGAGCCGGTTGCTGCCATTCAGGCCCAGCGGGTCGAGCTTGCCGTTGTCGGTGGCGGCCTGCAGGCTGACCCACTGGCTGCCGGCGTAGTGCGCAGCATAGGCGGCGCGCAGGTCGGCGGCTTTGGGCTGGCCGGGCAGCAGGTCCAGGTGCAGCGGCAGTTCGACCAGCATGCCCTGGGCAAAGTTGCCGACGGCCGGCATGAAAATCGGCCGCCGTGTCAGGCCGGTGTGCGCCATGATTTCGGCAATGTGCTTGTGCGCCAGGCCCAGCGCATACAACTCGTAAGCCGGGGCGCTGGCCGTGTCGCCCGCTTCATAGGCCTCTATCATGGGGCGGCCACCGCCGGAGTAGCCACTCACTGCGGGCAAACTGACCGGGTGGTCGTGCGGCACCAGGCCGGCATCAATCAGCGGGCGCAGCAGGGCGATGGCGCCGGTGGCGTAGCAGCCGGGGTTGGCCACGCGGTCGGCCTGGGCCACGGCGTCGCGCTGGCTGGCGCTCAGTTCGGGAAAGCCAAACACCCAGCCGGGGGCGACGCGGTGCGCCGTTGAGGCATCAATGATCTTGGGCTTTTTGCCAGGCAGTGAATCCACCATGGCCACCGATTCGCGGGCGGCGTCGTCATGCAGGCACAGAATCACCAGGTCCACCTGCGCCATCAGGTCGCGTTTGGCGGCCGGGTCTTTGCGCAGTTCGGGCGCAATACTGACCAGCTCGATCTGCGGCATGGCTTGCAGCCGTTCGCGGATTTGCAGGCCCGTGGTGCCAGCTTCGCCATCGATAAAGACTTTAGGCATGAATAACTCTCCAGAGATAAATGATGGCCGCGCACTGACCTGCAAAGAGGCAGGCGGGCGTGTGTAAGCAGCGTGAAAAGATTGTGCGTCGCAACATGATACAGTTCCGCTTTGCTGCCTGCAGTGACCGTTAACGGGGTGTTTTTGGACCAATAGGGCCTGTTTTGGGCTACTTTTGGGGTTTGCCCAGCGCCTTGTTGTACCTTTTTTTACTGAATTCTGAAGGTCTTCCATGAAAATCCACGAGTACCAAGGCAAGGAAATCTTGCGCAATTTTGGTGTGCCTGTTCCGCGCGGTATTCCGGCGTTCACGGTGCAGGAGGCGGTGGAAGCCGCGCAAAAACTGGGCGGCCCGGTGTGGGTGGTCAAGGCGCAGATTCATGCCGGTGGTCGCGGCAAGGGCGGCGGCGTCAAGCTGGCGCGCAGCATCGAAGAAGTGAAAAAACTGGCCAGTGAAATTCTGGGCATGCAGCTCATTACCCACCAGACTGACGCTGCCGGCCAAAAAGTCCGCCGCCTCCTGATTGAGGAAGGCGCAGACATCAAAAAAGAATACTACGTGTCTGCCGTGACCGACCGCGCCAGCCAGAAAGTGGCTTTCATGGCGTCTTCCGAAGGCGGCATGGACATTGAGGAAGTGGCGCACGCCACCCCCGAAAAAATCATCAAGGTGTTTGTCGACCCCGCTGTGGGCCTGACCGATGCGCAAGCCAAAGAGCTGGCTGACGGCATGACGGTGCCGCCGGGCTCTACCGCACAGTGCGTTGATGTGCTGAAAAAGCTCTACAAGGTGTACATGGACACCGACGCGTCGCTCGTCGAGATCAATCCGCTGGTGCTGGAAGGCAACGGCAACATCAAGGCGCTCGACGCCAAGTTCAACTTTGACCCCAACGCGCTGTTTCGTCAGCCCGAAATCGTGGCCTACCGCGATCTGGACGAAGAAGACGCCGCCGAAGTCGAAGCCAGCAAGTTCGACCTGGCCTACATCAGCCTGGACGGCAACATCGGCTGCCTGGTGAACGGCGCCGGTCTGGCAATGGCCACCATGGACACCATCAAGCTGTTTGGCGGCGAGCCGGCCAACTTCCTGGACGTGGGCGGCGGCGCTACCGCTGAGAAGGTGACGGAAGCCTTCAAGATCATGCTGAAAAACCCCGAGGTCAAGGGCATTTTGGTCAACATTTTCGGCGGCATCATGAAATGCGACACCATTGCCGATGGCGTGATTGCGGCCTGCAAGGCGGTCAATTTGTCGGTTCCGCTGGTCGTGCGCATGAAGGGCACCAACGAAGACCTCGGCAAGAAAATGCTGGCCGACTCCGGTTTGCCCATCATTGCCGCAGACACCATGGCTGACGCTGCGACGAAAATCGTCGCCGCTGTGTCCAAATAATTTTGCGGGACAGGCCGCTGGCTGCCGAGCAGGCCCGCGCTGTCCTTCACTGACCAGGAATCATCATGTCGATCTACATCAACAAAAACACCAAAGTCATCACGCAAGGCATTACCGGCAAAACCGGTCAATTCCACACCCGCATGTGCCGCGACTACGCCAATGGCAAAGAAGCCTTTGTGGCGGGCGTGAACCCCAAGAAGGCCGGCGAAGACTTCGAAGGCATCCCGATTTACGCCAACGTGACCGAGGCCGCCCAGGCCACCGGCGCCACGGTGTCGGTGATTTACGTGCCCCCTGCGGGCGCGGCGGCCGCCATCTGGGAAGCGGTTGAAGCCAACCTCGACCTGGCGATCTGCATCACCGAAGGCATTCCCGTGCGCGACATGCTGGAAGTGCGCAACCGCATGAAGGCCAAGGAAGCGGCGGGCGGCAAGCGCACCCTGCTGCTCGGCCCCAACTGCCCTGGTTTGATCACACCTGAAGAAATCAAGATCGGCATCATGCCCGGCCACATTCACCGCAAGGGCCGCATTGGCGTGGTCAGCCGCTCCGGCACCTTGACGTACGAAGCCGTGGCGCAACTGACCGAAATCGGTCTGGGCCAGTCCAGCGCGGTAGGCATTGGTGGCGACCCGATCAATGGTCTGAAGCACATCGACGTGATGCGCGCCTTCAACGACGACCCGGACACCGATGCCGTCATCATGATTGGTGAAATCGGCGGCCCGGACGAAGCAGAAGCCGCCATGTGGTGTAAAGCCAACATGAAAAAACCGATTGTCGGCTTCATCGCAGGCGTCACGGCGCCTGCCGGCAAACGCATGGGCCACGCCGGTGCGCTGATTTCTGGCGGTGCCGACACCGCCGATGCCAAATTGGAAATCATGGAAGCGTGCGGTTTCACCGTCACGCGCAATCCGTCCGAAATGGCCAGGTTGCTCAAGGCCCTGTTGTAAATTTCAACACATTGCGGTTAGCCACAACAGACAGACCGGTTGTCATCACTGACAATCGGCTTTTTTGATTTTCTTGAGGGGTTTGCAATGGAAGAGTTCATGACAGCCAGTTTCTGGCTGGCGGTTGGCCAAATCATCATGATCGACATCTTGCTGGGTGGCGATAACGCGGTGGTGATTGCACTGGCTTGTCGTAACTTGCCGCCCAAGCAGCGAACCCAAGGCATTATTTACGGCACTTTGGGTGCCATTGTCCTGCGCGTAATCCTTATTGCCTTTGCGCTGGCCTTGCTGGCCATTCCCTACCTCAAGATTGTGGGCGCTATCTTGCTGCTCTGGATTGGCGTCAAGCTACTCCAGCCGGAAGACGAGGGCGACCACCACATCAGTTCCAGCGACAAGCTGTGGGGTGCCGTCAAAACCGTGATCATTGCCGACCTGGTGATGAGTGTCGACAATGTTCTTGCGATTGCAGGTGCTGCGCAGGGCGCGGGCCAGCAACACCAGTTGCCACTGGTTATTTTTGGACTGTTGGTCAGCATTCCCATCATCGTTTGGGGCAGCCAGATCGTGCTCAAATTAATGGGCCGCTTCCCAATCATCATCACCTTGGGCGCCATGCTGCTGGGCTGGATTGCCGGCCAGATGGCTTTCACCGATCCCGCACTCAAGCCATACCTGCCCGCGTCGGCGTACTGGGGCTATGCCGCTGCCGCTGGAGGTGCCTTGTTGGTCCTCGTGCTCGGAAAAATGATGGGGCATCGGCAAAAGTCTGCGGGGACAGCCTGAGCCCCAGCTGCCTGCTGGTCTTGTCCGGTGTGACGCGCTCTTTCAGTTGTTTCGGTCCGTTTTGCCCGTCAGGGGCACCCGTAGCATGAAAAAGTTCCTTGTTATGCTGGAAAGTGTCTGTTAATGTTCAAATCAGGGGTTTGTAACCCGTTTGATACATTCGGGGTGCTCGTTGCGTGCCCGTACTGCCAAATGCTTGCAGACGTGGGTACGCACCCCGGTATTCGAGCCAGCCGTTGTCGCCAGGCCCCCTTTTACCGACAACGCCACTATTGACCAGCAGACAAGATGATTTACGAGATTTGTACTCAAACAGACGTGGGTCTGACGCGGGACAACAATGAAGATGCGGTTGCTTTTGACCCGGCAACACGACTTTGTATCCTGGCCGATGGAATGGGCGGCTATAACGCGGGCGAAATTGCCAGCGGCATGGCGGCGGCCTTCATCAATTCGGAAATGGGCCGCTGGCTGGCCCAGGCCGGGCGGGACGCGAACGCCAAGGAAGTCCGTCGGGCCATGGAAATCTGCGTGGAAAATGCCAACCACTCCATCTTCAATGCGGCCAGCTCCAACCCCCAGTACGCCGGCATGGGCACTACGCTGGTGGTAGGCGTTTTTCAGGACGACCGGCTGATACTGGGGCACATCGGGGATTCGCGCTGCTACCGGTTGCGCGGTGAAGAGTTTGTGCAAATCACCAAGGACCATTCGCTGCTGCAGGAACAGATTGACGCCGGCATGATCACCCCCGAGCAGGCCCTGACCTCCCTGAACAAGAACCTGGTGACACGCGCGCTGGGGGTTGAAGACACGACGCTGGTGGAGGTCAATGAACACCGGGTCGATGCGGGCGATATTTTTCTGATGTGCTCTGACGGCCTGTCGGACATGGTGGGCGACGAAGAGATCGCCGCAGTGCTCAAGGGCAGCGGCGCACTCGAGCACAAGGCCACCCAATTGGTGGCAGCCGCCAACGGAGCAGGGGGGCGCGACAATATTTCGGTATTGCTCGTGCACGCGAAAGGAGACTCTGGCAAGCGCGGTCTCCTGTCCAGAATGCTGGGAAAATAGCGCATGTGTGAACTACAAAAAACAGACAGGAGTCGGCCATGCCGAAAATGATCGTCTCTATTGACGGTGTTGTGATCAAGGAAGTCCAGTTGACCAAAGACCGGACTTCCCTGGGCCGCAGGCCTTACAACGACGTCGTGATCGACAACCTCGCTGTCAGTGGTGAGCACGCTGTTTTACAGATGTCGGGTCAGGAGGTCTATCTTGAAGACCTCAATAGCACCAACGGCACCTATGTCAACGGCAAGGCGGTCAAAAAGCAGCTGCTGCAAAACAGCGACACCGTTGAAATCGGCAAGTACAAGATCAAATACGTGAACGAAGCCTCGCTGGCTGAATCGGCTGCCGCAGCGGGCAGTGCCGCCATGGCATCGCCTGCCAGTGCCATGGATCCCGTGCCGCTGGCTGGCGATGCGCTGGCCGGCCCGCCCGCCACCATCAGGGTCATGTCGGGGGCGGCTGCCGGCCGTGAGGTGGCCCTGGTCAAGGTGGTCACCACCATCGGCAAGCCGGGGGTGGCCGTGGCCGCCATTACCCGCAGGCCCCAGGGTTTTATGGTTGCCCATGTCGAGGGCGGCAGTGCGCCCCTGCTCAATGGCACGCCCGTAGGCACGGAATCGGTCATGTTGAAAAACGGCGACCGGCTCGAACTGGCCGGCACGCAGATGCAGTTCGTGCAACTTTGAATGCCCTGCGGGGCCGCGTCCGGGGCCCCCGCCTGCGCTTGCGCTGAAGCCGAATGAGACTGCTTTCCCGGCACGGGCTGCGCATCGCCGTCACCCTGATTCCCCTGGTGTTTGCCCTGCTGCACGCCAGCGGGCTGGTGCCCCTGGGTTTGTTGCAACGGCTGGACCACGTCATTTATGACGCCCGCTTGCGGGCCACCATGCCGCAGACCCTGGACGAGCGCATTGTCATTGTCGACATCGACGAGAAAAGTCTGGCCGAAGTGGGCCGTTGGCCCTGGAGCCGCAACAAGCTGGCCGCGCTGGTCGATGAGCTGCACGGCCGCCAAAGCGTCGCCTTGCTGGGGTTTGATATCGTGTTTGCCGAGCCCGATGACAGCTCCGGGCTGAAGCGGCTCCAGCAACTGGCCGATGCGGAACTGAAAGACCAGCCCGGCTTTCTGCAACAGCTCAAGATCTTGCGGCCCAGCCTTGACCACGACGCCGCCTTTGCCCGGGCGCTTGAAAACCGCCCCGTGGTCATGGGCTATTACTTCACCCGCGACGGCGGTGAGCGCGTCAGTGGCACGCTGCCACCGCCCGCCCTGTCAAGCGATGCGTTTCAGGCGCATCCCGGCGCAGCCGCCCCTATCACGCGCTGGACTGGCTACGGGGCCAACCTGGACCGGCTGGCGAAAGCAGCGCCCACAGGCGGATTTTTCAACTCACTCACCGATGGCGATGGGGTGGTGCGCTCCCTGCCCCTGCTGGCAGCGTACAAAGACCAGTACTACGCTTCGCTGTCGCTGGCCATGTTTCACGCGGTGACCAGTCTGGCCGATGTGGTGCCCGGCTTTTCGGCAGACGGCGCGGCGGTGCGCAGCGTTGTGCTCAAGGGCGGTGGCGCGGCCAGGGTGATTCCGGTCGACGACCGCGTGGCGACACTGATTCCGTTTCGCGGCCCGGGCGGGC
>JANNXF010000217.1:0-30319 GCA_031409395.1 Polaromonas sp. | reverse complement strand
CTGGCCACGCGCGAAGCGCTCAGCATGGCGCTCAATGAGTTTGAAGGTACCGTGATGCTGGTCAGCCATGACCGCGCCCTGCTGCGCGCTGTCTGCGACGAGTTCTGGATGGTCTCGCAGGGCGGTGTCGCGCCATTTGACGGCGACCTGGACGACTACCAGAAGTATCTGCTCGACCATGCCAAGCGCCAGCGTGAAGAGGCCAAGAAGTCTGGCAACGCCGCTGCGCCTGCCGAGACGGTTGCTATCAAAAAAGTAGCTGCCAGCGCCCATGAAACGGCGACTGCAGGCATTTCCAATACCCACAAAAACTCGAAAACAGTCAAAGTGGACGCCGCCAGGCCGTTGCGCAAGGAGCTGGAGAAAATCGACAGCAAAATGCAGGCGCTCAACAGCGAAAAGGAAAGTCTGCAGACCCTGCTGACCACCGCCAAGGCCCCGGCAGAGATTGCCCAGACCGGCAAACGCCTCAAAGCCATTGAGAGCGAGCTTGAGACGCTTGAAGAGCGCTGGCTGACGCTCAACGAGCAGATTGACACGGCCACGGTATAACCCGAAACTGCGGGGGCAACTGTCCGCAGGCCCATCTCTTCATTCGTGAGAGGATAGGGTTTTCAACACCTCACACCCTGGGAGTCCCAAAGCATGCTGTCCATTCTCGGAACCATCATTGTCGGATTGGTCGTTGGCCTGATTGCGCGCGCGCTGCACCCCGGCAAAGACGGGCTTGGCCTGATCATGACCGCGCTGCTGGGCATTGCGGGCTCATTTCTCGCCAAATATGCCGGTGTTGCCACCGGCTTGTACAAAGACGGTGATGCCGCGGGCTGGATTGCATCGATTGCCGGTGCGGTTGTCTTATTGTTTGTCTACAGCCTGGTGGCTAAAAAGTCGGCCTAGATCCGACCGGGCCCACCCGGCGGTGTCGTTCAACAAACCGGGATACCCCCACCAAGTGCCCACGACCCATCAAACGATTTCTGACGATGCCGCCATCGAAGCGGCCTCAAGGCGCAGCCGCAAGCTGCTCAACAAGCGCGCCATGGTGGCTGCGGTGGCCAGTTCCGTGCCTGTGCCGGGGTTTGACTGGGCGGTAGACGCCGCCCTGCTGTCAAAGCTCATTCCAGAAATCAACAAGCAGTTCGGTCTGACGCCCGAGCAACTCGATCGCCTGGAGCCCAACAAGCGCGAGCAGGTGCAAAAAGCCGTGACCATGGTGGGTTCGGTGCTGATAGGCAAGCTCATCAGCCGTGAACTGGTGCTGAAGGCCACGGCCAAAATAGGGCTTCGGTTAACGACCCGGCAGGTTGCCCGGTTTGTTCCCATTGCCGGCCAGATCATTGCCGCAGCGGTAGGCTACGCGGCCATCCGCTACCTCGGCGAACAGCACATGAAAGACTGTATTCGCGTGGTCAGGCAGGCCGGCCTGAAAGTGCCCTTGCTAGACTATTCGGGCCGCCCCTGAATGGGCTGATTGCCGGCCTGTGGTGCTAGCGCGCCCGGCAGTGATTCATGACAAGCCACAAACAGAAAAGGGCCTGACTTTGCAGTCAGGCCCTTTAAATACTGGTGGGACCTGCGGGGGTCGAACCCACGACAAACGGATTAAAAGTCCGCTGCTCTACCAACTGAGCTAAGGTCCCAAAGATTTCTCTTCAGTTGCACTGCATCGTCTGCAGCACAGCCTCGAATTATAGCGTCATTTTTAGGGTCTTTGCAAAACTAACCCGCAATTTTGCTGAGCACCCAACCAACCGCACAGACGCCAAAGGTGGAAGTGACGGTGACAACCGATCCGTAGCCATGGCAGTTCAGGCTGCCGTCGGTCTGCACACCCGCATCACCCTGCGCATCCACGCTTGCGTCAGTACCGCCGTCCCGCTTGTCCACTGCATTCACTGCCGCAGGTTGAAGCACTGCCTCACGGCTAAAAACGCAGGCGACGCCGATTTTGCCTTTGCGGGCCGCGTCATGCTCTTTGCGAAGGCGATAACGCATTTGGGCGAGCAAGGGGTCATGGGTGACCAGCGCGACATCGTCAATGTCTACAAGGTGCGCCATTCGCTTGCCGCCGGCAGCGCCTACGCTGATCAGGCTGGCTTTGTTCCTGATGGCCCAGGCCGCCATGGCCGTCTTGGCCTTGACCTGATCACAGGCGTCGATGACGGCCAGTGATTGAAAGTCAAAATGACTGCCAAGCCCCAGCACGCCAGGCCAGTTGTCAGCCTCTACAAACTCTTCAATGCAGTCCACTCTGCAATCGGGATTGATCCGGGCAATGCGCTCGCGCATGGCCTGTACTTTGGCCTGGCCCAGCGTGTTGTCCAGCGCATGCACCTGGCGGTTAATGTTGGATTCGGCGATGTGGTCGAGGTCTACCAGCGTCAGGCGGGCAACGCCGCTGCGTGCGGCCGCCTCTGCAGCCCAGGAGCCAACACCGCCCACACCGACCACCACCAGATGCGCCGCACGAATACGCCGGGCACCGGCAGCGCCATACAGCCGAGCAAGACCGCCAAAGCGCCGGTCGAGATCGGCAGGAATCACTTCATCGATAGAGATCATTGGGAAAAAAGGGAGACGAACAGGCTACTTGAGCTTGCTCAGACGCTCTTTGCCCACGGCCGCCGCCTCAGACTGTGGATAGGTCTTTACCAGGTCTTCAAGGGCCTTGCGCGCCGCCTTGGTATCCTTGAGCTCGATCTGGCTGTTGGCCATCGACAAAAGCGCTTCCGGCGCGCGCAGGTGGTCAGGTTCGGTGGTGACCAGGGTGCGGAAATTCGACACCGCATCCTTGTAGTTACGCAAAGCATATTGGGCATTGCCCAGCCAGAACAGCGATGACGAGCGATAGCCGGTTTGCGGGTAGCGCTTCAGAAAAGCCATAAAACTGGTTTGCGCTGCCGCGAAGTCGCCTTTGCGCAAAACCGCAAGCGCAGCGTCAAATTCCTGCTTTTCAGCGGGCTCCGCCACAAACTCCTTGCCATCGACCGAGACCTTGCCAGGTTCAAATTTGCGCAAACGCTCGTCGACGCCCTGCGTCAGGTCTTTCTGGTTGCGCTGCATGTCGGCCACGCTTCTGGCGAGCTGCTCGTTTTGCCCGCGCATGCCAGCGACATCGCTGCGCAGCACCTCGATCTGGTTGGACAAGTCCAGTATGCTGCGGCGCAACTGGGCGTTGTCTTCGTTGGCTTTGCGCAGGTCATCGGCCATGCGCAGTTGCGAGGCGTCAACTTTTTGCCGCAAGTCAAGTATGGCGCGGCGCGCCTCGTCGTCATCGAGCAGACCCGCGCTTGCATGAAACGCGACCGCGCAGACACATCCCGCCAATACACCTTTGAGCGTGTTCACAGTGGTTGGTCCGGTTTAGCGGTAATTGATTTCAGCGCGGCGATTCCTGGCCATAGCCTCTTCATCGGAGCCCGTAGCAGCTGGCTTTTCCTTGCCAAAACTCACGGCTTCAACCTGCGTTTCGGCAACACCCAGCAGGCCCAGGGCCTTGCTGACGGCTTCGGCACGGCGCTGGCCCAGCGCCAGGTTGTATTCACGGCCACCGCGCTCGTCGGTGTGGCCTTCAACAGCCATTTTGCGGGACTTGTTGGCAGTCAGGTATCGCGCATGGGCTTCAATCACCCCCTGAAATTGCGGCTTGATGACGTAGCTGTCGAAATCAAAGTAAACAATTTTGGCGGTATTGGCCGGACCAGCGCCCGCGCTGTCGCTGCTGCCGATCTGCACCGGTGCCACGCCACTGCTGGACGCGCCAGCACCCGCGCCCGCCGAGCTGCTGCTGGCCGTCCGGTCTTCCACGGGCACATCATTGAGTTTGACGTTGGAGCCGCAACCTGCCAGCGTGGCGGCAAGGACAAGGGACGAGACCATGGAGAAAAGAAAACGATTCATGAAATACCTCTGCTAAAAAACAAAAAAAAGGGGCACACGGCCAGCACTAGCGCTGAAACGGACCCCAATCGGGTTCCCGGATATCGCCACCGGCCCCTGTCAGCCTGGCCTTGATCTTGCCGTCAAGCGTGGTGGTCATCAGGGCTTCGCGGCCCTGCTGCTGGGTGGCGTACACGATCAAACGGCTGTTGGGTGCAAAACTGGGGCTTTCGTCTGCGCTGGTGTCAGTGATTGGTGTGGTGTTGCCACTGGCAAGTTCCATGACGTGCAGCTTGAAGGCGCCGCCCACCCGGGAAACATAGGCCAGCCAGCGTCCATCAGGACTGAGCGCAGGCGATATGTTGTACCCCCCGGCAAACGTCACCCTTTCGGCACTGCCGCCATTTGGGCTCATGCGGTAAATCTGCGGCGCGCCGCCGCGGTCACTGACAAAATAGATGAATCGGCCATCGGGCGAAAACGCCGGTTCGGTATCTATGCTCGAAGACTGGGTCAGGCGCCGGGGCTCCCCCCCGTTAACGCCGATGGCGTAGAGCTGTGAACCGCCGTCCCGGCTCAGGGTGGCCACCAGTTGTTTGCCATCGGGTGACCAGGCAGGTGCACTGTTGGAACCCTTGAAGTTGGCCAGCACCCGGCGTTTTCCGGTGAGCACATCGTGCGAATAAATGACCGGCTTGCGGGCTTCAAAGGAAACATACGCCAGTTGGGCCCCGTTGGGCGACCAGGCCGGGGAAATAATCGGCTCCGGGCTGGTGAGCGCCGACTGGGCGCCCTCGCCGTCTGCATTGGCCACCCACAGGTTGAAACGCTGGGCGGACTTGGTGACGTAGGCAATCCGGGTTGAAAAAACGCCTTTTTCACCCGTGAGTTTTTCATACACAAAGTCCGAGATACGGTGCGCCGACAAACGCAGGTCGGCCGAAGTGACCGTGTAGTTCTGGGTTCCCAAGTCCTGGCCACGCACGCTGTCCCACAAGCGCAGCCGGACCTCAAAGCGTCCGTCGGCCAGCGGCGAAACGCTACCCGTCACAAGCGCATCGGCGCCCTTTTGCCGCCAGCTTGCCAGGTCGGGGCGGGTCGTTTCGTCGGCCACCAGGCCAGAGGCGTCAACGGCGCGAAACAGGCCACTGCGCTCCAGGTCGGCCCTGACAATGCTGCCGATTTTCTGGGGTGCCTGTGCCTCTCCTCGAAAGGCGGCAATGGCAATCGGCAATTGGGTCAGGCCCACACCGGAAACCTCGACACGGAACTGGGCCCATGCCGGCATGGTGAAAAATGAACCAGCGGACAGCCAACTGACCAGGGAACGACGATTGAGGTGCGATGCCGACGGGGGTGTGATGCGCATAAGTGAATTTTTGATCAACGGAATAGGGTTATCTGGAGGGGCAACTCAGGGCTGGTTTCGCAAGGATATTTTGGTCTTCGTTGAATCTCATTGCAGTTGAAACTCTCTTTTACCCTGAATAAATGCCCTCGCCAGTTCAGGAGGTGCAACAGTTTGTTGCAGTGGCCTTTGGGGTTTTCGCGCTCTTCCGGACAATCAGGTGGATGGTGCGGATCATGGTGCCGGCGGGCGCTGACCGGCATCGCGCTCTAGCAGCCATAACTTCAAATACCGGTAGTAGGTGCCTTCGGCGTTGGAAATGGCCAGCAGCAGGCCCATCGTGCCATCCAGAAATCCCAGCCGCAAAAAATAGGTGCGAATAAAAGCCCATAAGCCGCGCCCGAAAGCCTTGCCCACCGACGAGCTCTTGCCCTGATTGTGCAGGGCCCTGGCACCGGCGCTTGAATAACGATTGACCTTGTCAAGCACTTCCTCGAAGTTCTGGTAGCTCTCGTGCAGCAGGTGGTGCTGCAACTTTCCGACCGGTCGGGAGGTGATGACTCTTTCGTGAACCAGGTCGTCTGAAAACTGCGCTGACTGCCTGCGGAACAGGCGTGTGACGCGATCCGGGTACCAGCCGGAATGGCGCATGAACTGGCCACAATAACTCGACAGCCGGGGAAATGAATAAACGTCTGAAGTCGCCGCCATCAGCGTGGCCTGAATCTCGGCCTTCGATTCGGGTGAAACCTGTTCGTCGGCATCGAGAGACAGCACCCAGTCACACTTTGCCAGTGCCAGCGCCCGGTTTTTCTGGACGCCAAAGCCCTGCCAGTCAGGGCTGGTACTGACCTCAGCGCCCATGCCTCGGGCCAGGCGGACGGTCGCGTCTGTGCTGCCTGAGTCCAGCACCACGACCTGGTCTGCAAAGGCAACTGAACGCAGGCAGGCCTCGATGTTGTGCGCCTCATTTTGGGTGATGACTATGACGGACAGACTTGCCAACGAAGACCTTTGCAAATATTTTTGATGCAGACTTTTCGCCTGGATTTTCTCCGTCTGCGCGTCATAAAGCATAGCAGAGTGCCCTGTGAATTCAACGGTTTGGCGGCGAAACGGAATCGCCGATAATGCGGGCAACCCAACAGGCGATGACTGCAACTATTTTGCTCAAAAAGACGATCAATATCCGGCTCACCCTCATCTGCCTGGCAGCGGCCTCCGTGGGCCTGTCGATGGTCATCGTCAGTCTTTCCAAATTCTTGCTGCTGCTTTGTGCAGCAAGCACCCTGCTCTTTTCCAGGCGTGACCCCAAGCGGGGAAGCCTATTGGCCGGGCTGTACACGCCGCCTGCCGTGCTGGTGGTGATTTCGTTATTTGCACTCAGCCTGTTCTGGACAACAGCGCCGCCGGCTGATGCCTTCGGGTCGCTGGCCAAATACGGCAAACTGCTGGTCATTGTGCTTTTGATGAGCCTCATTCGTGACCGCCGCGAAGCACTCTATGCCCTTGGGGCCTTTAGCATTGCCCAAGTTTTTCTGATGCTCAGTTCATGGCTGCTTTTCGCGCGCCTGCCGGTTCCGTGGGCAACCTCCAACATGGCGCTGACTGAATACGCGGTGTTTTCCAGTTACCTTGACCAGAGCATCATCAGCGCTGTGTTTGCGGCAATTTGCTGGCATTTACGTGCGTTGGCGCCGGGGCGGTTTGGTCAGCCCCTTGCGGTTTTCGTGGCCCTGGCGTCTTTGGGCATCACGCTTTTTGTCATGAGCGGACGCAGCGGCCATGTGGTTGCCATTGCCCTGCTGTCGGTCGCGGTGATGTGGGAACTCCCCCGAAAATACCGGGCTGTGGTCGTGGTTCTGCCGTTCGCCATGGCCCTGGTCCTGTTTTTCAGTTCCGCCAAGGTCCATGAGCGTTTGTCACGGGTGGCCAATGAAGTGCAGTCGTATTCAAGCCAAGTGGAGTCCAGCACCTCATCGGGGATCCGGCTGGGCTTGTGGCGACGGGCTGTTCAAAGCATTTCACTGCACCCGCTGGTTGGGTCCGGCGTCGGCAGCTGGAGCACCGAGTACAACCGGCTGCAACGCGCACAAAATCCGGCGCACAAAGACATTGCCGGTAACGGTAATCCGCATCAGGAATACCTGCTTTGGGGCGTGCAACTGGGCATTCCCGGCATTCTTCTTTTTTGTGGCCTGATGTATTGCGTGTTCCGCGACTCCCTGAAAATGCAGACGGCCCACGCCCGGGCCACGCAATCGGTGCTGCTGGCGCTGGCCGTGGCCTGTCTGTTCAATGCCAGCATTTACGACGCACTGATAGGCGATTTTTTCTGTGTCGCAATAGGCCTGATGCTGTCACTGGGCCTGCGCCAAACGGCTGAACACCCGGCGGACAACGGCAACACCGGGCAAGCCGCATGACCGGGCTTGCGCAAGCCCCCAGCGCGGGCACCAGGCCGACCTTGCTGCGCCGAATCGCACGCATCTGGCCTTATTTCAGCGGCTCCAGGGCCGGTTGGGCGACCGCCATAGGCGCCACCGTCGTCGCGTCGGCCACCGAACCCTTTCTGCCCGCCTTGCTCAAGCCCCTGCTTGACCGGGGTTTCCAGGCGGACTCCTTCAATATCTGGCTGGTTCCCCTGGCGCTGATGCTGCTGTTTACCGTGCGGGGCCTGTCCGGATTTTTGGCGCAATTTGCATTGGCCAAAGTGACCAACGATGGCCTGGTACAACTGCGCAAGGCCATGTTTGACAAGCTGTTGAGTGTGCGGCTCACCCTGTTCCGGGACGAAACGTCGAGTGCCATTGCCAACACTGTGGTGTATGAGGTCTTCAATGGCTCATCCCTGCTGATGAACGCCATCATCAAGCTAGCGCGCGACATACTCACGCTGCTGGCCCTGGTCAGCTACCTGGTGTATCTGAACTGGCGCCTGACGCTGATTGTTGCGCTGCTGTTTCCTGCGGTGGCTTTCGTCATTCAGACCCTGTCCAAACGCCTGTACCGGCTGACCAAGGAAAGCCAGACGGCCACGGACGAGTTGGCCTATGTGGTGGAAGAAAACGTCATGGCCCACCGCGACGTTCGCCTGCACGGCGCGCAGGCCAGTCAGGCCCAGCGCTTTGAAATCCTGAGCCATTCCCTGCGCCGTTTGTCGATGAAATCCACCGCTGCTTATGCCGGCATGAGTGCCATCACCCAGGTGCTGGCGGCCATGGCGTTGTCGGCAGTGATCTCCATTGCTTTGCTGCAAAGCGCAGAAAACACCACCACGGTGGGCGGTTTCGCTGCGTTTGTCACGGCCATGCTGCTGCTGATCGCGCCCATCAAAAGCCTGTCAGACGCGGCAACCCCCGTGACCCGCGGGCTGGCCGCGCTGGAGCGGGGCATTGACCTGATGGGTTTGACGCCCGACGAAGCTGGCGGTGTGTTTGTGAAGGCCAGAGCACACGGCGATATTGAATTTTCCAATGTCAGTGTGGTCTACAAAACCGATGGCACGCCCGCAGTCAACCAGCTCAACCTCTCCATCAAGGCCGGAGAAACCCTGGCAGTGGTCGGTGCGTCGGGGTCTGGAAAAACAACTTTGGTGAACCTGCTGCCCCGGTTCGTTGAAATGACGTCCGGACAGGCCACACTGGACGGGCATCCAATTGCCGACTGGGATCTGCGGTCATTGCGCGCCCAATTCGCCTTTGTCAGCCAGCATGTCGTGATGCTCAACAGTTCCATTGCCGTCAATGTAGCGCTGGGCCAGCCGGTCGACCGCGCACGGGTCAGAGACTGTCTGGCGGCCGCCAACCTGAGTGCCCTGCTCCAGGAACTGCCCGAAGGCATGGACACCGTTCTTGGCCATAACGCCATGCAGCTGTCCGGCGGGCAGCGCCAGCGTCTCGCCATTGCGCGTGCGCTGTACAAGGACGCCCCGATTCTTGTTCTGGACGAAGCCACCTCGGCGCTTGACACCGAATCGGAGCTGGCGGTGCAGGAGGCCATCAAGCGGCTCACCGCCAACCGGACCTCGCTCGTGATTGCGCACCGTCTATCGACCGTTCAGCACGCCAACCGCATCATCATGATGGAGGCTGGCCGTATTATCGAGTCCGGCACGCACACCGAACTGCTGGCCAAAAATGGCGCGTATGCCCACCTTTACCGGCTTGGTTTTCAGGCCTCTTGACACCCCACCCTCCCAAGGCCCCATACCGATGACCGTATCAATCAGCGGCTTCACCTTCATCCGCAATGGGGTCGAGCTTGGCTTTCCATTTGAGGCCTCCATCCGTTCCCTGCTACCGCTGGTTGACGAGTTTGTGGTGGCGGTCGGCAAGGGCTCCGACGATACGCTTGAGCGCGTGCGGGCCATTGGAGACCCCAAAATAAGAATCATCGAAACCCTCTGGAACGAGCGCATGGCCGACCGCGGCTTTGTCTACGCGCAGCAAAAAATGATTGCCCAGTATTCCTGCACAGGCGACTGGGCCTTTTACCTTGAAGGCGATGAGGTCGTGCATGAAGCTGATCTGGCCGCCATACGCGCCAGCGTGGAGCGCCATCACGCCAACCCGGCTGTGGAGGCGCTGGTGTTTGACTACCATCACTTTTATGGCTCACCGCAGTGGGTTTCCATCAGTCCGGGCTGGTACCGCCGTGAATGCCGCCTGATCCGCAACACCATCCGCAGTTATGCGCCTGACGGCCAGTACTGGCTGGTCACGACCGACCACAAGCGGGGACGCAACCCGCAGGCAGCGCTGGCCAACGCACACATCTACCACTACGGCTGGATTCGCCGCAACGAAGACATGCAGAAAAAGGCCGACCAGGTGAGCAAATACTGGGCGACGCCCGCGGTGAAGGTTCAGTACAGCCAGTTTGACCGCCGCGCCCTGGCGCCTTTTACAGGCACGCACCCACACGCGGTGCACGAGTGGCTGGCTCATGAGGCCGAACCAGTGCTGAACATCGACCCCAACTACAAAAGCACGCCCAAAGAGAACAAATACCACTTCATGCGGCAGGTTGAAACGCTGACGGGGCTGGACTTCAGCCGCAAGCACTTCAAGCTGGTGGCCTGAAGCGCAGCCAGTCGTTTTGGCAAGACCTTCGCGGCGCTACGCCAGCCAGGCCTTGAGCTTGCTGATGCGGTGTTTTCTCCGGAACTCGGGCGTGTCGTCGGGCTCGGTCAGCGCCATCTGAAGGGCGACCTCACCCCGGCGCAGGTAATAGCGGTCAAACAGCGACGAGGTGATGCCCCATTTGCGCATGAACTGCTTGCGGCCGTTGTTCTTGACAATGCGCCCGGTGCTTTTGCACATGAAGTGATAGACCAGACTGTCGCCAACACCCAGGAAAACCCGGCAACCGGCCGCCCACATTTTCATGGAAAAGTCATTGTCACTGCTCATGCCCGGACTGAATTCCGAACTGTAGCCACCAACAGCATGCCACCAGCGCTTGTGCACCAGCGTCGGTGGCCAGGTAGAACCATACCAGTCGGGCTTGGCCAGGGTCTGGTATTTTTCAAGCAGTTCGTGCGCCCTGAAGGTATCGGCGTCACGCCCAAAATCAGACACGCTGACACACGGATTGCCAGAACCGACCGGTTCAATCATGGTGCCCGACAGCACAAACGCGTCATGGCCAATTTGCTGCACTTTGGCCAGCAACCGGGTGTCCCACTGCGGGCAACAGTACATGTCGTCGTTCAGGTAAAGAATGAGGTCGTGCTGCGCCAGTGCGGCGGCCTGGTTGACCGTCAGGCAGATGCCTGTATTTTGGGCAGAGTGGGTGTAGGCAAGGCCTTTTGAGCGCACCCATTCCAGCGAGCCGTCACTGCCATCATTGACATGAACAATGATCTGGTGCGGGAAAGCGCTGTTGGCCTCCACGCTTTCCACACACAACTTGAGCAGCGCCAGGTTGTTCCAGCTGGGAATCACAATCGAAAACAGGCTCAGTGATGAAATGGGTTGTGGGCTGAGATGCATATCAATCGATCAGGTTTCTGGCAGTGTTGGCGAGGCGCTGTGGGGTACCCCGGCAGCAATGTCGCGGTACATTTTGTCTTGCTGCTCCGCTATTGTTGCCCAAGACCACTGGGTGGCAAAAAAACGGGCGCCCTTTGCCAGCGACTCATACAAGGCCGGCGACTGGAAGATGCGTCCAAGGTGACCGGCGAGTTCTGCGGCATCAGTCGGTGAACGCAGAATCTGCGCGTTCACACCATCGGTGAGCAGCCCGGCAATGCCGCAGTAACGCGCATCGCTCACCACCACGGGCAATCCGTAAGCCATGGCCTCCAGAACCACCATGGCGAATGTATCTTCGAGTGTGGGGTGCGCCAGAACATCGGCCGCCCGGTACAGCAGCGACACGTCTTTAAGGTAGCCCAGAAAGTGCACCCTCTGGCCCAGTTCAAGCTCCAGCGCTTTTTGACGGAATCGGGCAATGTAAGACGGATCGCCCACCACCGCCACCCTCACATCGGCCGGTACAACCTTCAAGGCTTCGAGCAGCGTGCCCAGTCCTTTTTTTTGATAATCGTTGCCCACAAAAGCAATCAGGCGACCCTGCTCTGGCAGTCCCAAACTGCGGCGCGCCTCCAACTGGTCAGGCCCCAAGCCTGGCAATGTGACGCCTGGCGGAATCACTGCCAGCCCCGGGGCGCAATCAGGATAGGTCTGCGCCAATATCTCCCTCAAGGCCGGCGATGTGGCGACCACACGCCGCCGGCCACGCAGCGAAAACCGGAACTTCTCGATGCCAAGATAGGCCAGCAGCCGTGGACTGGTGAGCACTTTGAACCAGCGTGCCACGCCACGCCAGCCCGCGCGGCCGTGGAACAGGTTGTACCTGACCGGTAAAACGTGCACCGTCTGAACGTCGCCATGCCAGCTGTTTTCGTGGGAGTGCACCACATCAAAGCCGTGCCGCGTGGCCCACCAGGTGGCGGTGGCAAACCACAGCTGGTTTACCCAGCGGGGTTTGCGCAGCGGCATTGAGACCCGGTGGTAGGTCACGCCCGGCCACTGGTGGTCTATTTCCTGCGCAAAGACATGCATCTCATGCAGTGCAGACAGCTGTTCGACCAGAGCCATCGAATAACGCTCGGCGCCGCCACCCGTGGGGGAAAAAGTCCGGTTAAAAACGGCGATGCGCAGTCTTTGGCGGGCAGCGCCTGGCTGCGCGGCCGTGCTGGCGGGTGGCGCGCTCATGGTTTTCGCCTGTCCTCATACGCGGTTGCGAGCTTGAGCCAAAAGACCGGCAAGGTGGTAGAGCGCACGACCGGCACCCGCGGCAGTTGCAGCATATCGGCCCCCGGATGGCAACGACTGCGCACGGTCGTGGTGGCCGTGGTGAAACCCGCCTCGTCAGCCATCGTCACATGTGCAGGCTGATACTGACCGTAGGGGTAGCAGAAATGATGCACGTCCTGCCCAATGACCGCCTCCAGTTCCGTTTTTCCCAAGCTGATTTCCTCACGGCACGCGGCGGCGTCAGTTTCCAGCAACTTCACATGCTGGCGCGTGTGCGAGCCAATTTCCTGCTTCGCAGCCACCCATTGGCGAATTTCGGCAGCGTTCATCAGGGGGGTCTGCGCAATCCCGATGGCGGCGTCCCAGACATTGGTTTTACCGAGCAAGCCGCTCACGGCGTAGCAGGTCGATGTGAACCCCTGTTTCACCAGTGCCGGCAAGGCATGGACAAGGTTGTTCTGATAGCCGTCATCGAAGGTAATGCCCACCACTTTGCCGGTTTTTTCGCCCTGGAGATACGGCATCAGATCACCCATCGACAGGCCCTGGTAGCCCAGCCGTCCAAGCCAGGCCATTTGCCGCGCAAAGGCGTCGGGCGCGACGTACAGGCTGCGAAACGGGCTGCCTGTGGGCGGTGCTGCGGCAATCTGGTGGTACACCAGAATCGGGATGGGCCTGGGATTGGCGGTGTGTCTAGCGCTCATAGCAAAACGATGTCGTACTGCTCCTGCGCCATGGCCGCTTCGGCCTGCAGGGAAATCGGCTTGCCAATGAACGCACTCAGCCCGGCCAGGTGCTGGGCCTCCTCGTCCAGAAAAAGCTCAATGACCTTGGGGGACGCCACCACCCGGAACTCTCGCGGATTGAACTGCCGCGCCTCGCGCAATATCTCACGCAAGATGTCATAGCCCACGCTTCGCGCCATCTTGACCACGCCCTTGCCCGTGCACGCACTGCAAGGCTCGCACAGTTGGTGCGCCAGCGACTCACGGGTTCGCTTGCGTGTCATCTCCAGCAAGCCCAGTGCTGAAAACCCGTTGACGGAGGTTTTAATGCGGTCCCTCGCCAGCTGTTTCTGGAACTCCGCCAGTACCGTATCGCGGTGGTTTTCCTTGAGCATGTCAATGAAATCAACAATCACAATGCCCCCCAGATTGCGCAGCCGCAGTTGCCGGGCAATGGCCTGAGACGCCTCCAGGTTGGTTTTGAAAATGGTTTCATCAAAATTGCGGGCACCGACAAATCCGCCGGTATTCACATCGATGACGGTCAGGGCTTCGGCCTGGTCAATGATCAGGTAGCCGCCTGATTTGAGGTCAACCCGCCGGCCCAGCGCCTTGGTGATTTCCTCGTCGATATTGAAGAGATCAAAAATCGGCCGCTCACCGCCGTAAAGTTGCAGTTTTTGCACAGTGGCAGGCATGAATTCAAGCGCGAAGGCTTTCAGTTTTTCATACTGCTCACGCGAATCAATCCGTATGGTTTGCGTGTCTTCCACCGCCACATCGCGCAGCACGCGTTGCAGCAGGCTCAGGTCCTGGTGCAGCACAGACGCCGGGGGCAGGCGCAGGGCAGCGTCCTTGATGCGGGCCCAGGTTTTGCGCAAATAGGCAATGTCTTCGGCCAGTTCCGCGTCGGTGGCGTCTTCGCCGTTGGTGCGCAAAATAAAGCCACCACCCTGGGCACCGCCCAGGGCCTGCACGCGCAGACGCAACTCTTCACGCTGCCTGGGCGGGATTTTTTGTGACACCCCAATGTGGTTGTCTTGTGGCAAAAAAACCAGCAAACGGCCCGCAATACTGATTTGTGCGGTGAGCCGCGCACCCTTGGTGCCAATCGGGTCCTTGAGCACCTGCACCATCAGGGTCTGCCCTTCAAACAGCTGCTTTTCAATCGGCTGAAGCGAGGCCGGAGTTCCAGGCGCAGACCCGCCAGACGCTTGCGCATCGCTTTCCGAGTGGCGGCTGTTGATGCTGCTCATCAGGTCGGCAACGTGCAGAAAAGCGGCGCGGTCCAGGCCAATATCGATAAAAGCCGACTGCATGCCCGGCAGCACCCGGGCCACCTTGCCGAGATAGACATTGCCCACCAACCCGCGCTCCAGCGTGCGTTCCACCTGCAGTTCCTGCACGGCGCCGTTTTCAACCACGGCCACCCGGGTCTCTTGCGGGGACCAGTTGATCAAAATATCTTGTTGCATGGTGTCCAGGAAAGTTAGGCGCTAAATTTTGAGGCCAGCCGCAAGCAGAAGCTGGGCTGTTTCCCGCAGCGGCAAGCCCATGATGCCACTGTAACTGCCGTTGATGCGATGGATGTGCATGGCGACCCTGCCCTGCACCGCATAGGCGCCGGCCTTGCCCAAAGGCTCGCCGGTGGCCACATAGGCCCGGATTTGTTCCGCACTCATGGCGTCAAAGCTCACCCGGGAGATGCTGAGCGCTTCAAAGCGCTGCGGGGTTTTTTGATCACCCTGTACAGCAACAGCCGTCAGCACGCGGTGCGTCTGACCCGCAAGTTCACCCAGCATCCGTGAGGCCTCCCGGGCATCTTCGGGTTTGCCATAAATGGTGCGCCCCAGCGCCACGGTGGTGTCGGAGCAAAGAATCGGCGCCAAAGGGAGCTTTCGCTGTTTCAGGCGTGCCACGGCAGCGTCGAGCTTGAGGCCCGTGACCCGTTTCACATACCTTGCAGGGGCTTCGTTGGTCAGCACGGCCTCCAGCGCCTCGGCATCTTCTTCGGCCTCCGGAAGCAGCAACTCGTACCTCACACCGAGTTGCTCCAGCAGTTGCCTGCGTCTGGGGCTTTGGGAGGCCAGGTAAACAAAATCAGCCATACGCACCATGTTTCCTGAAAAAACTATTCACGATGGTAAGGGTGATTGATCGTGATGCTCCAGGCGCGGTAAAGCTGCTCAATGAGCAGCACGCGCACCATGGCGTGCGGCAAGGTCAGATCAGACAGGCGCAGGCGTTCATGCGCGGCCTGCTTGAAGCCGGTGTCCAGCCCGTCCGGTCCGCCAATGACGATGGCAACATCATCCCCCGACAACTGCCAGGCCTTGAGTTTTTCAGCCAGCGCCATAGTGGTCACAGCGGTTCCACGCTCATCCAGGGCGACCACACGTGTGCCCCGCGTGATGCTGGCTTCGATGCGGGTGCGTTCTGCCGCAAGCAGATTTTCAAGGGTTTTTGAGGCGCGCGGCTCGGTTTTAACGGCCTTGAGCTCGACCTTCAGTTCGGGCGGAAAACGTTTGGCGTAGTCGTCGTAGGCTGTTTGCGCCCAGTCGGGCACTTTCTGGCCGACTGCGACGATCGTCAGCCTCATTGGCCTTTAGGCGTGGTCTTTTTGGCAGCCGGCTTCTTGGCAGCGGGTTTAGCGCCTGTTTTGGCGCCTGTTTTTGCGGCGGTCTTGAGCGCCGTTTTTGCCGCCACTTTCTTCGCAGCCACTTTTTTGGCGACCGGTATTTTTACCAACGGTGTTTTGGCCGCAGGCCGGGCCGGCGATTTCGCCGGAGCAGCCTTTGCACGCACCGATTTGGCGGCCAACTTCACTGCAGGCTCGGTCGCCGATGCCGACGCATTGCGCTTGGCCGTCCAGTCGTTGGTTTTACCGACCCGGCCCACATAGCTGGTGTCCGCCATTTGGGCAGGCGCGAGGTCAGACGGATTCACCGCTGGCCTGGCGGCGGGCTTGGCACGGGATTTTGGCGCCGCCTTGGCGCCTGACTTCACGCCAGCGCGCGGCTTGGCAACGGGTTTCGCCTCTTCCCTGGGCTCAGGTTTGGCGGCTTTCACCAAAGGCGCAGGCGCGCCCAGCTTGAGCTTGATGGGCTTGTCGCCCCACAGTTCTTCCAGATGGTAGTACTGGCGAATGGTCGGCTGCATGATGTGCGCCACCGCCGCACCGCAGTCCACAATAATCCACTCTCCGTTGGCTTCGCCCTCAATGCGGGGCTTGGCAAAACCGGCATCGCGCACGGCATCACGCACGCTGGCCGCCAGAGCCTTGGTCTGGCGGTTGGAGGTTCCCGAAGCGATGATCACGCGCTCAAACAGCGAGGTGATGTGCTCTGTGTCAAACACCTGAATATCCTGCGCCTTGACGTCCTCCAGGCCATCAACAATGGCGCGCTGCAGTTTCTGGACATCTTTTTTCTCAAAGGTGCTGGTGGGTTTGGCGGTGGTGGGCTTCATGCAGTGCTTTGCTTCAAAGAGGTGGAAATTAATGGGGACTGTAAAGCTGGTGGAGTGAAATATAACGCGCAACGGGCTCCGGAACCAGCCTGGCGATTTCCCTGTCTGCGCTTGCACCCGACGCCGCCAACTGGCGGATTTGGGTGGCGCTGACAGGCATCAGGGGCAAATTGAGCACGAAAAAGCGGCCAACAAGGCCTGGGTAAGCCTCAAATTGGCCTCCAGCCAGCGTAGATTGTGCGCGGTCAGCTATACAAATTATAGCAAGTTCAACAATCGCCTGCCACCGGCGCCATTCGCTGAACGCGGCCAGCTGGTCTGCCCCGATAAACAGGTAGAGCTGCGCCTGCGGATGCTCGGCCTGCAAGGCCTCCAGGGTGTCGATGGTGAAAGTCGGCCCGGTGCGCTGCAGTTCTCGCTCATCGACCACAATGCGCGGCATGTTTTCAAAGGCAAGCCGCGCCATGGCCAGGCGGTCTGCAGCGGCACTCAGCGCCCTCGCCTTGTGCCAGGCTTGCCCCGTAGGAACAATGTGCAGGGCGTCCAGGTCAAACTGCTCCAGCGCCGCCCTGGCCAGCGCAATATGGGCGTTGTGCGGCGGATCAAACGCGCCGCCAAAGACGCCAATGCGGTGTGCTGGCACGGCGCTCAAAGCCATTCGCGCCGGACCAGAAAATCCTGGTACAGGCGCTCTTCGGGCGAGCCGGCTTCCACCCCGGCCTGGTAGGACCAGCTGGCCAGCGGCGGCATTGACATCAAAATTGACTCGGTGCGCCCCCCCGACTGCAGGCCAAAGTGGGTGCCGCGGTCCCACACCAGGTTGAACTCCACATAACGGCCACGCCGGTAGAGCTGGAATTGGCGCTCGCGCTCGCCGTAAGGCGTGCCCTGGCGCTTTTCAACAATCGGCAGATAGGCCTGTAAAAACGAATCGGCCACGCTTTGCGTCATGGCAAAACTTTGCGCCATGCCCAGCTCCTGGAAATCGTCGAAAAACACGCCGCCTATGCCGCGCTGCTCCTGGCGATGCTTGAGGTAGAAGTAGTCGTCGCACCAGGTCTTGAAACGCGGGTATTTGTCGTCGCCAAAAGGCGTCAGCGCGTCCTTGCAGGTCTGGTGAAAATGCACGGCATCTTCCTCAAAACCGTAGTAAGGCGTCAGGTCCATGCCGCCACCAAACCAGCAAACGGGCTCGCCAATACCGTCGTTCGGCGTGGCCGCCAGCATGCGTACATTCATGTGCACGGTGGGCACATAGGGGTTGCGCGGGTGGAACACCAGCGATACACCCATGGCCTCAAAGGGCGCACCTGCCAGCTCGGGCCGGTGCTGGGTCGCCGACGGCGGCAGCCTGGGGCCGCGCACATGCGAAAACCCGCAACCCGCCCGCTCAAACACCTTGCCGCCCTCCAGAATCATGGTGACACCATTGCCCTGCAAGACCTCACCCGGCGCCTTGTGCCAGTGGTCGGCGACAAACGGCGTACCGTCAAGATCAGCGACAGCGCTGGTAATGCGCGCCTGCAGCGCCAGTAAAAAACGGCGAACCGTTAAAAGATCAGTCATGCGGAGTCATTTCATTTCACAACGGTATCGGCCCTGGGCACATTCACATCGAGCAAGGTCACAGGTGCCGCGCTGTCGTGCCTGAGCCCCCTGCAGTTGCTCAGGGCAGCCGCAATACGGGCCATGTCGGCGGGTTCGTTGCCCGTGAGGCGCACAAAATCCCGGATGACCAGGCGTTTTCGGGCGTAGTCGAGCGCCGCCAGCCCCAGCGGCACATCGGCGGCCAGGGCCACCCGGTAAAACCCGCTGCGCCAACCCGGGGTGTACTTGCGTGTGCCTTCGGGGGACAAGGCCAGCCAGAAGTAATGACCGCTGGCCTTTTTGGCGTTCAGCAGGGCCACCATCTGCTCCACCACGCCGCTGGCTGAGGTGCGGCTGACGGGCACGCCGCCCAGCCAGCGCACCCAGGCGCCAAACAGCGGAATGCGAAACAGGGTGTCTTTGCCCCAGAACTGAACCGGGATACCAATCGACCATTTCAGCAGCAAGGCGATCACGAAATCCCAGTTGGAGGTGTGCGGATACACCACCAACACGCCCTGCAGCGCCGGCAGGCCTTCAAAGTCAGTCCGCCAACCCAGAAACTTCACTATCGCACGGGCCAGCGGGCTGCCCTGGAACTGCAGCGCATAGCCACCGGCTGGAGACGGGAAATCCATGGCCATCAGGGTGACACCCGCAAACGGCCGAGGGCTGCGTCCGAAGGCGATGCCATGCGGTGAGCCAACGCAGCGCCTGGCTGTTGGGGCGCACCGGCGGTCAACTGCGGCTTCTGGGCTCAATGGCCCGGTAGCCGATGTCCCGGCGGTACTGCGCACCCTCAAACTCGATGGTCTGCGCGACCTCGTAGGCGCGCTGCTGGGCGGCTTTCACGGTGCTGCCCAGCGCCGTGACACACAGCACCCGGCCACCCGCCGTGACCGTGGCACCGTCCTGCGCACGCGTACCGGCATGAAACACCATCGCGTCTTCAGCCGCCTCAGAGGCCTTGTGCACACCCTGCACCACATCGCCCTTGCGCGGATTGAGCGGGTAGCCGTGCGCGGCCATCACCACGCCCAGCGCCGGTCTACGGTCCCACTCCAGCTCGATCTGATCCAGCCCGCCCGAGGTGGCGGCCATCATCACATCGTACAAATCGGTTTTCAGCCGCATCATGATGGGCTGGGTTTCCGGGTCGCCCATGCGGCAGTTGAATTCCAGCGTTTTGGGCTTGCCGTGGGCGTCGATCATCAGACCCGCGTAGAGGAAGCCGGTGAACGGGATTCCGTCTTTTTCCATGCCCTTGATGGTGGGCAAAATGATTTCGCGCATGGCGCGCCCGTGCACTTCGGGGGTCACCACAGGCGCAGGCGAATACGCCCCCATGCCGCCGGTGTTGGGGCCTTCGTCGCCGTCCAGCAGGCGCTTGTGGTCCTGGCTGGTGGCCATAGCGGTGACATTTTTGCCGTCGCACATCACAATAAAGCTGGCCTCTTCGCCCTGCAAAAACTCCTCGATCACCACGCGCGCGCCACCCTCGTTATGGGTCACCCCCAGCACGTTCTGGTCCGGACCGGCAGCCAACATGAATTCAATGGCCTCATGCGCCTCGTGCAGCGTCATCGCCACCACCACGCCCTTGCCCGCCGCCAGGCCGTCGGCCTTGACGACAATGGGCGCGCCTTTTTCGTCTACATAGGCGTGCGCGGCCACCGCATCGGTGAAGGTTTCGTACTCGGCCGTGGGAATGCCGTGGCGTTTCATGAAGGCCTTGGAAAAGGCCTTGGAGCTTTCGAGCTGGGCAGCCGCCTTGGTCGGGCCAAACACCCGCAGGCCATGCTTGCGAAACTCGTCGACGATGCCGGCGGCCAGCGGTTGCTCGGGGCCGACCACGGTCAAAGCTATTTTTTCTGCAGCAGCCCACTCACGCAAAGCCTCGACATCGGTGATATTGATGTTCTCCAAGCGGGCGTCCAGCGCGGTGCCGCCATTGCCGGGCGCCACGTACACGGCCTGTACTTTGGGGGATTGGGCCAGTTTCCACGCCAAAGCGTGTTCACGGCCACCGCCGCCTACAACAAGAACTTTCATTTTTCAGCTTTCATACCACCCGCGTCGCGCGGCGGCTTTGTATTTGTTATGGAATGGTTCAGTTCGGGTATTTGCAGCGGTTTCAGTCCGACAGCGCGGCGTTGTGAAAGACTTCCTGCGTATCGTCCAGGTCTTCCAGCACATCCAGCAGCTTTTGCATTCTGGCGGCCTCGCTGCCGGCCATGTCAATCGTGTTGTCGGCGCGCATGGTGACTTCAGCCAGTTCGGCCTTCAGCCCGGCCGCTTCCAGCGCATTTTTCACCTTTTCAAACCCGGTGTAGGGCGTCAGCACCTCAATGGCACCGTCGTCATGTGAAATCACGTCGTCAGCACCGGCCTCCAGCGCGACTTCCATGACGCGGTCTTCGCTGGTGCCAGGGGCAAAAATCAATTGTCCGCAATGCTTGAACTGGAAAGCCACCGAACCTTCGGTGCCCATGTTGCCGCCGTGCTTGCTGAACGCATGGCGCACTTCGGCCACGGTACGCACCTTGTTGTCGGTCATGCAGTCCACAATAATGGCCGCGCCGCCAATGCCATAGCCTTCGTAGCGAACTTCTTCGTACTGCACGCCTTCCAGGCTGCCGGTGGCCTTGGCAATGCCGTACTTGACGTTTTCACCGGGCATATTGGCCGCTTTGCCCTTTTCTACCGCCAGGCGCAGGCGCGGATTGGTGGCGATGTCGCCGCCCCCCAGCCGGGCCGCCACCATGATTTCGCGCATCACACGGGTCCAGACCCGCTGGCGTTTTTCGTCCTGCCGGCCCTTGCGGTGTTGAATATTCGCCCATTTACTATGACCAGCCACGACAAATCCTAGGTTGCTTCAATGTTTCGGTGATTAATTGATTTAATCTACTTGACTGCATTTTACTTTTTCACCTGCTGAACCCCAAAGACAAACCCCATGGCCGACTCATCGACACCTCCCCTGCTGATTGCCAGGAACGCCGCCACCCTGTGCGAGTTGCTGCCCGGCCTGGCCAATCGCCATGGCCTGATCACTGGCGCGACCGGCACCGGCAAGACCGTCACCCTGCAAACCCTGGCCGAAAACTTCTCGAAAATCGGCGTTCCGGTCTTCATGGCCGACGTCAAGGGCGACCTGACCGGTATCAGCCAGGCCGGCAGCATTGGCCAGAAGATGGCCGCCATCCTGAAAGAACGCGGCATTGACACGCCCGAGCCGCTGGCCTGCCCCAGCACGCTCTGGGACGTGTTTGGCGAACAGGGCCACCCGGTGCGGGCCACCGTGTCTGACATGGGCCCGCTGCTGCTGGGCCGCATGCTCAACCTGAACGAAACCCAGGCGGGCGTGCTCAACCTGGTCTTCAAGATCGCCGACGACAACGGCATGCTGCTGCTGGACCTGAAAGACCTGCGCGCCATGCTGCAGTACGTGGGCGACAACGCCAGCGAGTTCACCACCCGCTACGGCAACGTCAGCGCCGCCAGCGTGGGCGCCATCCAGCGCGGGCTGCTACAGATTGAAAGCCAGGGCGGTGACCAGTTCTTTGGCGAGCCCATGCTCAACATCAGCGACTTCATGCAGACCGACAGCGCAGGGCACGGTGTCATCAACATCCTGGCCGCCGACAAGCTGATGAACGCACCGCGCCTGTACGCCACCTTTTTGCTGTGGATGCTGTCCGAACTGTTCGAGCAGCTGCCCGAGATTGGCGACCCTGACAAACCCAAGCTGGTGTTTTTCTTTGACGAGGCCCATCTGCTCTTTAACGAAGCGCCCAAGGTGCTGGTGGAGCGCATTGAACTGGTGGTGCGGCTGGTGCGTTCCAAGGGCGTGGGCGTTTATTTTGTGACACAAAACCCGCTGGACATTCCCGACTCGGTGCTGGCCCAGCTTGGCAACCGGGTGCAGCACGCCTTGCGCGCCTTCACCCCGCGTGACCAGAAAGCCGTCAAGGCCACCGCCCAGACCATGCGGCAAAAGCCCGGCCTGGACATCGAAACGGCGATTACCGAACTGGCCGTGGGCGAGGCGCTGGTCAGCCTGCTCGACGCCAAAGGCCGGCCCAGCGTGACCGAACGGGTCTACGTGCTGCCGCCTGGCAGCCAGATTGGCCCAATCACGCCGCAGCAACGCCAGTCCTTGTTGCAAAACTCACTGGTGGCCGGGGTCTATGAAAAAACCGTGGACCGCGAATCAGCCTACGAGAAACTGCAAAGCCGCGCCAGCGCAGGCGCGTCAAGTGCGCAATCGGCACCCAACGGCGGTGCGGCGGGCCAAAGCGACTCGGGCGGTATTTTGGGTGGCCTCAATGACGTGTTGTTTGGCACGACTGGCCCGCGCGGCGGCAAACACGACGGTCTGGCGCAGAGCATGGCCAAGTCGGCGGTGCGCACCATGGGCTCTACCGTGGGGCGCGAGATTATTCGCGGTGTGCTGGGCAGCCTGTTTGGCGGCAAACGCTGATTGACTGGAGACCCTGATGACAAACGTTCACCTGATTGACCACCCGCTGGTGCAGCACAAGCTCACGCTGATGCGCCGCAAGGACGCTTCCACCAACACCTTTCGCACCCTGCTCAACGAGCTGAGCAGCCTGATGGCCTATGAGGTCACGCGCGACATGCCCTTGCAAGACGTTGAGGTTGAAACTCCGCTTGAAACCATGACCGGCAAGATGATTGACGGCAAAAAACTGGTGTTTGTGTCGATTCTCAGGGCCGGTAACGGCATTCTGGAAGGCATGCTCAATGTGGTGCCGGGCGCCAGGGTCGGCCATGTGGGCCTGTACCGGGACCCCGAAACGCTGGCGCCGGTGGAGTATTACTTCAAGATGCCGCAGGAAATGGAAGAGCGCGACATCGTCATCGTGGACCCGATGCTGGCCACTGGCAACTCGGCGATTGCCGCGGTGGACCGGCTGAAGCAGCTCAAGCCCAAATCGATCAAGTTTGTCTGCCTGCTGACCTGCCCCGAAGGCATTGCCGCCCTGCAAAAAGCCCACCCCGACGTGCCGATTTACACCGCAGCAATTGACCGGCAGCTCAATGAGCACGGCTACATACTGCCCGGCCTGGGCGATGCAGGTGACCGGATCTTTGGAACGAAATAGGCCTATTGCCCAATAAACACCAGTGCCAATAGCTATAAATAACATAGCAACCTTGCTGATCCTGCACCGGTGTTCACGCCCTCTTTCACTTTTACTGTCACTTCCCCGCCCATCACCCTGCCCCCGACCCCCTGCGGTGCCGCCCTTGCGTGCGCGGTGGTAGCAGACCTTCTGGAACCTGAATCAACATGCCTCTTCGCTCACCGCTCGCTGTCGCCATGGCCGCGCTGCTGGCGCTTACTGGGGCTGCCACGGCAGCCCGGGCCGCGCCCTACACCCCGAAACTTGACAGCGAGGTGGTGGAGCGCCTGCCGCTGGCCAGCGACCCGTCGGCACGGCGCGTTGAATCGCTACGCCGGCAACTGGCGGCGCGCCCGCAAGACGCCGCCCTGCGCATTGAAGTCGCGCAGCGTTATTTTGAGCTGGCCATGGCCCAGGGCGACCCGCGCTTTGTGGGCTACGCGTCGGCCGCACTGGCGCCGCTGGCCGACAGCGCCCCTCAAAATGCAGACTACTGGCTGGTGCGCGGGCAAATCCAGCAGTTCAGCCATGAGTTTGAAGCTGCGCTGGCCAGCCTGAGCCAGGCCGCGCAACGGGCGCCCACCTCAGCCGCCCCGCTGCTGTGGAAAGCCGCGATTTTCATGGTGCAGGCGCGCTACGCTGAAGCGCTGGCCGAATGCGAGCGGCTGGCGCCGCTGGCCGAACCCCTGCTGGGCATTGGTTGCAGCGCCTATGTGCGCGCCACCACCGGCCAGCTCGCCGCCGCGTTTGACGCGCTGGCCAGTGCCGTCAAGGCCAGCCCCAAAGCGTCGCCCGAATTGCTGCTGTGGCAATACACCCGGCTGGCAGAAATGGCGCTGCGCCTGCAACGCAACGAGGTTGCCGAGGGCTACTTTAAAAGCGCGCTCAAGCTCGGGCTGACCGACCAGTTTTTGCTGGGCGCCTATGCCGATTTTCTGCTGGCGCAGCAGCGCCCTGCCGAGGTTTTGACCCTGCTGGCAGGCTGGGAGCGCTCAGATATTTTGCTGCTGCGACTGGCGCTGGCAGGCCAGGCCAGCGCAAAAACCAGCGACTGGGCCGCCCAGCTGCGTGAGCGTTTTACCGATGCATCGCAGCGCGGCGACCGCCTGCACGAACAGGAAGCCGCACGCTTTGAACTCGACCTGGAACGCAACCCCGCCAAAGCCCTGGCGCTGGCCAGCCGCAACTACACCGTGCAAAAAGAGCCGCGCGATGCTGAAATCCTGATGCGGACAGCGCTGGCCGCCCGCCAGCCCAAAACCGCACAACCCGCGCTTGACTGGCTCAAAAGCAGCCGCTACGAAGACCCGGCCTTGAGCCAGCTGGCCGACCAGCTGGCAGCGCAGGGAGCCACGCGATGACGCCCCGCCACCTGGGTGCCGCCCTGAAAGTTCGTTTGAAAAACTGGTTTTTCGTGCCCATGGCCCTGCTGCTGGCACTACTGCACGCCCCCGCCTGGGCGCACAAACCCAGCGACAGCTACCTGACGCTGCGCGCCACCGCAGGCAGCAACGACGTCGCGGTGCGCTGGGACATCGCCCTGCGCGACCTGGACTACGTGCTGGAGCTGGACCGCGACGGCAACGGCGAGATCACCTGGGGTGAAGTGCGCCAGCGCGAATCTGACATCACCCGGCTGGCCATCAGCCGCCTGGACCTCAGCGCGCAAGACACACCCTGCCCGCTCATCACCGCCAGCCCCCTGATGCTGGACAAGCACAGCGACGGCACCTACGCGGTATTAAGCCTGACGGCCCAGTGCGCCAGCCTGGCCAATGGCTTGAAGGCGCGCTATTCGATGCTGTTCGACGTTGATCCGTCGCACCGCGGCCTGGTGCAGTGGATTGCGCCGGGCAAAGACGGCGCACCCGAGAGCGCCCAGGCCCTGGTTTTTGCACCCGCCTCGGCCGAACAGTTGCTGGCGCTGCAAGCCCCCGGCCCCTGGCAGACCCTGGGCCAGTACATCGTCGATGGCGTCTGGCACATCTGGATTGGCTACGACCACATCCTCTTTTTGCTCGCCCTGCTGCTGCCGGCCGTGCTGGTGCGCCATCAGGGCCAGTGGCAGGGTACAGCCAGCCTGGGCAGCGCCGTCAAGGAAGTGCTGAAGGTGGTCACTGCGTTCACGCTGGCGCATTCCATCACGCTGAGCCTGGCCGCGCTGGGCGTCATCAGCCTGCCCTCGCGCCTGGTCGAATCGGTGATTGCGGCGTCGGTGGTGCTCGCTGCCCTGAACAACCTGCGCGGCACCATCGAGTCCAAGCGCTGGATCATGGCCTTTGCCTTTGGCCTGATTCACGGCTTTGGTTTTGCGTCGGTGCTGGCCGACCTGGGCTTGCCGCAAAACGCGCTGGTGCTGGCGCTGGTCGGCTTTAACGTCGGCGTGGAGCTGGGCCAGCTGGCGATTGTGGCGGTGTTCTTGCCGCTGGCTTTTTTGTTGCGCGGCACCGGTTTTTACCGGGTGGGCGTGTTGAAGGGCGGCTCTGCCTTGGTGGCGCTGCTGGCGGCGTGGTGGCTGGTGCAGCGGCTGTTTGACCTGTAGCAACGGCTGCGCCGGCGGTTTAAAGGCATCAAAAAGGCCTCTGGCCCAATAAGAACGGGCGCAAGCAGCTATCAATTAATGAGCAACTGAATCGATCTGAAGATGCCCCAAACCGCGCCCATCGCCGGGAAATTCGTCACCGGCTCTACCCTCCGGCATGTGTTGAACATGACGGCCGCAGGCTCTGTCGGGCTGATCGCCATTTTTGCGGTCGATCTGCTCAATTTGTTTTACATCTCGCTGCTGGGCCAAAAAGAGCTGGCCGCCGCGGTGGGCTATGCCGGCACCCTGCTGTTTTTTGTGCTGTCGCTGGGTATTGGCTTGTCGATTGCCGTGGGCGCGCTGACGTCACGCGCACTGGGCCGGGGCGACCGCGAGCATGCCCGGCATCTGGCAGGCGCATCGCTGGTGCTGATGGTCAGCAGCATGGCCCTCGCCGCTGCGCTGACGTACCCGTTTGTGGCGTCGCTGCTGCGCGTGCTGGGGGCCACCGGCATCACCGCCGACCTGGCGCTGCGTTTTACCCGCATCGTGCTGCCGTCGGCGCCCCTGCTGGGCGCGGGCATGTGCCTGGGCGCGCTGCTGCGCTCGCTGGGTGACGGCAGGCGCTCCATGTACGTCACGCTGGGGGCCGGCGCGGCCACGGCGGTGCTGGACCCGCTGCTGATCTTTGGTTTTGGCTGGGGGCTGGACGGCGCGGCCGTGGCAACGGTTTTGGCGCGTTTTGTCATGCTGGCCATTGGCGTGCATGGCCTGGTGCGCGTCCACAAGCTGTTTGCGTGGCCCGGCCAGGCCATGCTGCGCGAGACGTTTCGGCCCTTTTTTGCCATCGGTTTCCCGTCGGTACTGACGCAAGTGGCCACGCCGGTAGGCAACGCCTTTGTCACCGCCGCCATCGCCCCGTTTGGTGACGATGCGGTGGGCGGCTGGGCCGTGGTCGGGCGGATCATTCCGGTGGCGTTTGCCGCGCTGTTTGCGTTGTCGGCCTCGGTCGGCCCCATCCTTGGGCAAAACCTGGGCGCCAACCGCCACGACCGGCTGCGCTCGACCATGCAGGACAGCCTGAAGGTGGTGGTGGTCTATGTGCTGGTGGTGTGGCTGCTGCTGGCGCTGTGCAGCAGCCTGATTGCCAGCGTGTTTGGCGCGGTAGGCCAGGGGCGCGAGCTGATTGTTTTCTTTTGCGTCTTCATCGCCGGCAGCTACGTCTTTAACGGTGCGGTGTTTGTGGCCAACGCAGCCTTCAACAACCTCGGCTTTGTGCTGTATTCCACCGCCCTCAACTGGGGCCGCGCCACCCTGGGCGTGGTGCCATTTATCTGGCTGGGCGGCCATTACTACGGCGCCAAGGGCGTGCTGGCCGGCTACGGCCTGGGCGTGGTGCTGTTTGGCGTGGCCGGCGTGTGGGGCTGCTTCAAGGTGCTGGATCGGCTGGAGCGGCAGGCCTGAATCCAGGGTGGGGTTGGATTGATTTTTTGGTCATCTTTGCCAAAACAAAAAAGTTGTTAAAGCAACATTTAGTTAGTTAAAATGTTGCCTAATGAAGACTTCTGCCAGCCTCCATCTTCTTTCGCTAGACGCCGAGGCGCTTCTGCGTCAGCTTGGCCAGCGCATCAGCCTTGCCAGGCGTGCGCGCCAGTTGACGCAGCCTGACCTGGCCGCAAAGACTGGCGTCGGGCTATCGACCATCACCCAGATCGAAAAAGGCGCGCCTACCGTCCAGATAGGCTTCTATATCAATGCGCTGTGGGCTCTGGACCTACTTCGTGAGCTGCAGCTGGCCGTCGAGCAACTGGGCAGAACGTCCAGCACCGCTGTATTCATTGAAGACGAAGTGCCCAAAAAAGTTCAGCCCAAAAGGACACGCACATGAGCAGCAAACCCGTTTGGGTCTGGCTGCCGGACACTGGAACGCCAGTGCGGGCGGGCGACTTTTCAATCACCGACAAGGTCGGCAGCTTCTGCTACGACTCAGCCTATCGTGCGCGGGCCGAGGCGCTGGTGCTGGACCCGCACAACATTCCGTTTACCCGCAGCCAGCGACCCCTGCGCGAGACCCGGCAAGAAGGCTTGTTTGGCGTGCTTCGCGATGCCAGCCCCGAGGGCTTTGGCCTGGGCTTGCTTGAGCACACCTCTGGACGCAACCTGGCCGACCCACTGGAGCGACTCGAAGCCTCGGTGGGCGATGGTGTTGGCGCTATCGAAGTCT
Organism: Polaromonas sp.; assembly: GCA_031409395.1. Classification (GTDB taxonomy): domain Bacteria; phylum Pseudomonadota; class Gammaproteobacteria; order Burkholderiales; family Burkholderiaceae_C; genus Polaromonas. The sequence goes on along the minus strand of JANNXF010000217.1, from coordinate 2,143 downwards.
GTGACGATATTGAGCGCAAGCTGCAATGGAAAGCGCCGAACAGCACCACACTGATTCAGGCGCTCGGTGCCCTCAAACCTGAAGAATCTGCCACCAGCGCAGCGCGTGAGGTCATGAAAGTCAATGGCACCAGCCTGGGCGGCGAAAGGCCCAAGCTCACGGTCATGCACCAGGGCCAACTCTGGATCGCCAAACTGCAACTGCGCGGCGACCCGCCCCACGCGCCGCTCAGGGAATATGCCGCCATGCAGTCAGCCCGTGCGGCAGGCCTTGACGTTGCCGACACACAGTTTGTGACGGCGGGCACGCGGCAAGTGCTTTTGGTGCGCCGTTTTGACCGCCACATCACGCCAGAGGGCACGCTGTGCCGCAAGCTCTTTGCCAGCGCGCACACCGTGCTGTCATTGAACGGCAACGAAACACGCAGCGACCGCAGCCGCTCTTACGTCGCCCTGGCGCTTGAGTTGCGCCGCTGGTGCGGGCGCGCCGGTGAAACCGTGCTGGAACAGCAGCGCGAACTGTTTCGGCGTATGGCGCTGAACGCCGTCTGCGGCAACGGCGACGACCACCCGCGCAACCACGGCCTGGTCTATGCAGACAAGGGCTGGCACCTGTCACCCGCCTTTGACATTGCCCCCTACATCACCTTCTCAAAAACGCTGTCCATGGCCGTCAACAAGGCCGGCCAGAGCGAAGCACGCGCCGAGCTGTTACTGGCCGATTGCGAAAGCTTTGGGTACGCCAGGGCAGATGCCCTGGACTTCATCAAACAGGCCGTAGAGGCCACGCAGCAAACCTGGCCGCAGGCTGTTTTGTCGGCGGGCGTTGACCCAAAAGAACTGCCGCCAGCCGACCCGGTTTGGCTGGACATGGGAAATACTTCGGCAGAGCTACCCCGTGCTGCCAGAAGGCGGGTTCGTTAAAAGAAATCGGGCATGCCTGTGACGCGGATGGCAAGCCGGAGAGGCGTCCTGAAGTTTTTTTGAAAGCGAGTGCTGGGGTAAGCTGAGCAAAAGTGCCTAGGCGCTGGGTTTCAGGTTTGGCAACGCCGCCTTGTCCGCTTTTAACCAGACCGGCAGCGCACCCTGTGTGGTCTGCATTTTCAACAAAATAACGCTGTCAACACCCCGCTGCAAAGGCCACCCATGAAGCACTGGCTCATGAAATCCGAACCCTCGGAATGCTCGATAGACGACACGCTGGCCGCCCCCAACGCCACCGTGCCGTGGGTTGGCGTGCGCAATTACCAGGCGCGCAACTTCATGCGCGATGCGATGCGGGTGGGCGATGGGGTGCTGTTCTACCACTCCAGTTGCGCCGAGCCGGGCATTGTGGGGCTGGCGCAGGTGGCTTCAAGCGCCTACCCTGACCCGACGCAGTTTGACGCGGCTTCGCCTTACTTTGACGCCAAATCAAAACCCGAGGCGCCGCGCTGGCTGCTGGTGGATGTGCAGGCACTGCGCAAAACCCGCAACCTGACGCTACCAGCGTTGCGGGCAAACCCTGCGCTGGCTCAATTGCTGGTGCTGCAAAAAGGCAGCCGTCTGTCCATCACCCCGGTAGATGCGGCGCACTGGCGGCTTATTTCACAGCTTCTTGGGGCCTAAGCGAGCTTGCTTTCCAGCAACTTCACCAGCGCCCACAACACCCGGTTGGCCGGCGTGGCAACGCCCAGCGCTTCCCCGCGCCGCACGATCAGGCCATTGAGGTAGTCGATCTCGGTGCGCTTGCCGCGCGCCAGGTCTTGCGCGGTAGACGAAAACTGGCTGGGCATGCTGCCTGCCAACCCGGCCACCGCCGCCTGCACGTCACCCGCCACCTGCACGCCTTCCCGTTCGGCCACGGCCAGGCATTCGGCCACCACGTCTTTCATCAGGTCTGGCACGCCGGGGCCTGCTGCGGTCTTGCCGTAGGGCAGCTGGGTGATGGCAGACACCGCGTTGTAGGCGCAATTGAGGATTAGCTTGGCCCACAGCGCGCCGCGCACGTTGGCTGAAACCTCTGTCGGCACACCCGCGGCAATCAGTGCCTGCGCCAGCGCTTCGCTCTAGCTTGAAGGCTCTATCACCAGCTCCCCACGGCCGTGGTGCCTGACCGGGCCAGGGCCCGCCATTTCGGTGGCCACATACACCACGGCAGCGGC
>JANNXF010000216.1:0-13840 GCA_031409395.1 Polaromonas sp. | reverse complement strand
AGCGGCAACGGCAATGCCAGCTTTGACGAGTTCAAGAGCAATTTCTCGCTCGCCGCCGTGCGCGCCTCGAACGACGCGCTGGCCAAACTGGTTCAGGCGCTGGGCGACTCGCCCGAGTTGCGTAAATAAAAGCCGAGACGGATGGTGTCTGACCCCTTCCCCCAGCGGGGGAAGGCAGGGATGGGGGATGCCCGTTCTGCGCTCGGTCGTCGAGCTTGCTTTGCATCGACCAGCCCCCGCCCCAACCCTACCCCGCTGGGGGAGGGAGCTAGGCGGGCTTGTTTGCTATCGATTCAATAGCTGCTTGCGCCCGTGTTTATTGGGCTAAAAGCACTTTTGGCTTGAACTTTGCACGCTGGGTGCTGAAAAACGCCTTCACATTGCGCACATTGGCGTCACTGGTGAACAGCCGCTGTGACAGCGCCGCGTACTGCGGCATGTTGGCCACATGCACCAGCAATATAAAGTCTGGCCCCGGTGACACGCGGTAGCACTGCTGCACCGCGTCGTCGGCCACCACGCGGGCCTCAAACGCCGCCAGGTGCTCGGCGCCCTGGCGGTCCAGGGTGATTTCAACCAGCGCCGTCAGCCCGTGGCCCAGCACGGCGGCCAGTTTGTCGGGGTTGAGCAAAGCCACCTCGCGCTCAATCAGCCCGGCGTCCCGCAGCCGCTTGACCCGCCGCAAACAGGTGGGTGGCGAGACATGTGCGCGTTCTGCCAGCGCCTGGTTGCTGAGCGACGCGTCGTCTTGCAGGGCCTCCAGCAGTTTCAGATCTGTCGCATCCAGACTCAGTGCATGATTGTCGATTTGTTCCATTATTTAATTATTAATGAAATTAAATTTAATTTGCGATAAGTAATGAAATTAAATTTCATAAAAGCAAATAAATAAATCAGATTAAAAAATAACAAAGCCGTAGCATCAGCAGATTGTTTTTCAGGAGCTTTCCATGTGCGGCATTGTTGCAGCGGTTTCCAACCGAAATATTGTTCCCATCCTGGTGCAGGGCCTGCAGCGGCTGGAGTACCGGGGCTATGACTCCTGCGGCGTGGCGGTGTATGCCGGCGGACTGCAGCGCACGCGCAGCACCGCGCGGGTGGCCGAACTGCAGGAACAGGTGACGGCCGACCAGGTTGAAGGCGGCACAGGCATCGCCCACACCCGCTGGGCCACGCACGGCGTGCCGTCTTTGCACAACGCCCACCCGCACTTCAGCCACGGCCCCGGCCAGGATCCGGCCGCCCGGCCCGGCCGGATGGCGCTGGTGCACAACGGCATCATTGAAAACCACGACGAGCTGCGCGCCGCGCTGCAGGCCAAAGGCTACGTCTTTGCCAGCCAGACCGACACCGAAGTCATCGTGCACCTGATGGATTCCCTGTACGACGGCGACCTGTTCGAGGCGCTGAAGGCGACCGTGAGCCAGCTCAAGGGCGCGTATGCGATTGCTGCTTTTTGCAAGGACGAGCCGCACCGCGTGGTCGGCGCGCGGGCCGGTTCGCCGCTGATTCTGGGCGTTGGCCAGGCTCATTCAGAGAACTTTCTGGCCAGTGACGCGATGGCCCTGGCCGGTGTGACCAACCAGATCGTGTACCTCGAAGAGGGCGACCTGATTGATCTTCAGCTTGGCAAGTACTGGGTGTTTGACCGCCACCACCAACGGGTGGAGCGTGAGGTCAAGACCGTGCATGCGCACAGCGGCGCAGCCGAACTCGGCCCCTACCGCCACTACATGCAAAAGGAAATCTTCGAGCAGCCGCGCGCCATTGCCGACACGCTGGAAGGCGTTGAACGCATCGTGCCAGAGCTTTTTGGTGACCAGGCTTATGGCGTGTTCAAAGACATCGACTCGGTGCTGATTCTGGCTTGCGGCACCAGCTACTACAGCGGCTGCACCGCCAAGTACTGGCTGGAAGACATTGCCCGCATCCCGACCCAGGTGGAAGTGGCCAGCGAATACCGTTACCGCACCTCGGTGCCCAACCCCAGAACGCTGGTGGTGACCATCACGCAAAGCGGCGAAACCGCCGACACCCTGGCGGCGCTGCGCCACGCGCAAAGTCTGGGCATGAGCCAGACCCTGACAATTTGCAACGTGGCCACCAGCGCCATGGTGCGCGAATGCAAACTTGCCTACATCACCCGCGCCGGGGTAGAGATTGGCGTGGCATCGACCAAGGCCTTCACCACCCAGTTGGCCGGCCTGTTTTTGCTCACCCTGGCGCTGGCCCAGTCAAAAGGCCGCCTGAGCGACGCGCAGGAAGCCGCCCACCTCAAGGCCATGCGCCACCTGCCCGCCGCGCTTGCGGCCGTGCTGGCGCTGGAGCCGCAAGTCATCAGCTGGGCCGAAGACTTTGCCAAAAAAGACAACGCCCTGTTTCTGGGCCGTGGCCTGCACTACCCGATTGCGCTGGAAGGCGCGCTCAAGCTGAAAGAAATCAGCTACATCCACGCCGAGGCCTACCCCGCCGGCGAGCTGAAACACGGCCCGCTGGCCCTGGTGACCAGCGACATGCCGGTGGTCACGGTGGCGCCCAACGACGCCCTGCTGGAAAAGCTCAAAAGCAATATGCAGGAAGTCCGCGCGCGCGGCGGCGTGCTCTATGTGCTGGCCGACGCCGACAGCCACATCGGCAACAGCGAAGGCATTCACGTCATCCGCATGCCAGAGCACTACGGCGCGCTAAGCCCGCTGCTGCATGTGGTGCCCCTGCAATTGCTGGCCTACCACACAGCCCTCGGCAAAGGCACGGATGTGGACAAGCCGAGAAACCTGGCCAAGTCAGTCACTGTGGAGTGACTGACTCTGGGCGGCATGCGTGCCGCGCGGCGCAGCCGCCAGGTTTCCGGCTTGGTGGACGCTCACTTCGTGCAACGAAGTTAGGCGGCTACACAAGCCGAGAAACCTGGCCAAGTCAGTCACTGTGGAGTGACTGACGCTGCACGCTCGGCATTGTTAAGGGTTAAGGGTCAAGGGCTTGGCAAAGACTACACATACAGATTGCCCCTGAAAAGAAAGCCTCAAAAACCCAAATGATCGCCAGTGAAATACACTGTGGTTATGTACAGCTTAGTCGTTCCCGGTGTTCCGGTGCTGGTTTCAAGCCAGCCGTTGCTTGCCAGCTTGCTCGGCAACCGGGTTTGCGCCGGTTTCCCCTCGCCGGCTGACGATCTGGGCGCTCAGCGCATCGACCTCACCCAGGTGCTGGTCACCCACCCCCAAGCCACCTACTTCCTGCGCGCCCGGGGCCACTCCATGGTGGAGGCCGGTATTTTTGACAACGACATCATGGTGGTGGACAGGGCCATCAAGGCCAGGCACAACCATGTGGTGGTCGCCATTGTGGATGGTGACCTGACCGTGAAGTACTTTTACCAGCGGGCCGGACGCACCTGGCTCAAGGCCGCCAACCCTGCTTTCCCGGACATCGTGCCAAAAGAAGGCCAGACCATTGAGGTCTGGGGGGTTGTGACCAGCAGCATCAAGCAGTTTGCGGCTTGACCCCAGGCACCCACCATGTATGCCCTGGTTGATGGAAACAACTTCTTTGTCAGCTGTGAGCGTGTCTTTCGCCCAGATCTGATCGGGCGTCCTGTGGTGGTGCTGTCCAACAATGACGGCTGCGCTATCGCCCGAAGCAATGAAGCCAAAGCCCTGGGAATCGCCATGGGCGCCCCCTGGTTCAAGATCAGGCATCTGGCGGAATCGGATGAGCTGGTCGCCCTGTCAGCCAACTTCGCGCTGTATGGCGATCTGAGCGACCGGATGATGAGCCTGGCCGCTGGGTTGGGACCCCGGCAGGAGATTTACTCCATTGACGAGTCCTTCATTGAACTCACGGGAGTCAAAGGCAACCTGGTTGAGCGCAGCTTCAAGATCCGCGCCCGTATCCTGCAGTGGGTGGGAATTCCCTGCTGTATCGGCATTGGGTCCACCAAAACCCTGGCCAAGCTGGCCAACCATGTGGCCAAGACCGCCGAGCGCAAACCGGGCATCTACCCTGCCAGGCTGGCCCAAGTCTGTAACTTCGCAGAGTTGACCCAGGATGAGTTTGACGCGGTGCTGGCCGCCACGCCAGCCCATGAAGTGTGGGGAGTGGGCCGACGCATCACAGCCCAGCTCAGCGACCATGGAATCAATACGGTGCTGGACCTGGCGCGGCTGGACCCTGCTGCGGTGAGAAACAAATGGTCGGTCGTTCTGGAGCGTACCGTGCGGGAGCTTCAAGGCACCTCGTGCATTGACCTTGAAAATGCACCCGCTGCCAAAAAAGAGATTGCCTGCACGCGTTCTTTTGGCCAGCCAGTGACGGCGCTGAGTGACCTCAAAGAGGCGGTCACGCACTTTGCGAGCCGGGCAGCAGAAAAGCTCCGAAAACAAGGCAGTACGGCCCACCAGCTGATGTGCTTTGTCCGGACCAGCCCTTTCAGAAAAGATTCCCAGTACAGCCGCTCGATCTGTGTGCCGCTGAGACGGCCGACAGCCGACACCAGCGTCCTGGTTTCAGCGGCAGTCGAAGGTTTGACAGCGATTTACCGACCCGGTTTCAACTACGCCAAAGCGGGCGTGATGCTGATGGACCTGCAGCCTGACACGGTGTGCCAGGGTGAACTGGATTTGCAAAGTGATGAAACGCCCGACCGCAGCAAGTTGATGACAACGCTGGATGGGCTGAACCGCAAGTTCGGGAGAGGAACCGTGCTGATGGCCAGCGCAGGCCTGGCGGGTGAGCGCAGGGCCTGGGTGATGAAGCAGGAGAGGCGGACGCAGGCTTACACAACTTGCTGGGATGACTTGGCTGTGGCGCGGGCTTGAAGCCAGCCAAATAAAGAGAAAGCAGCTGAAGATTGGGCCATCTGAGTGTGTCGTATTGGCGCATGGCTCGCAAACGGGTCAATTGGACAACTGCCCAGACATCATGCCAGGGCGAAGTTGTTTCATCGACATGTGTAAGGTCTCACTCTTGGTGAGCGTGAGCCTTCATTCGCATGACCTTAAAACGGAGTGCACGCATCGGCTGGTGCCACCGCGCACGCCTGGCGCTTCAGCCTGCAAACATCACCTCAAACGTCGCCAGACCCGCATAGTCAAATGACAGGCGCTTGTGCAGTGGGGCCACCAGAACACCGGCGTAAGAGCCGGTGATGACAGCTTGCCCGGCCTGCAGGCCCATGCCGCGTTCGCGCAGAAAATTGGCCAGCCAGTAGAGCGGTGCGCGCGGGTTGCCGTCGGGGTGGCGGGCCTCAAGCGGGGTGGCCGCTTCGCCATCAATTTGCCAGGTCAGCGCGAAGGCCGGAACGGGCGGGGCAGCCAGTTCTGGCCCCAGCCACAGGCCGCTGTTGACCAGCCCGTCGGCCAGCACTTCTGCAAAGGGCAGGCCGTCGCGGCTGAGGTAGCGGCTGGCGCAAATTTCCAGCGCGGCGTGCACCGAACCCACCGCCGCATCGACTTCGGCGTCGGTGTAGGCGTGGGGCCGCGCAGGCAAGTCGCGGGCCATCACAAAAGCGACTTCGGGCTCCAGGTTCACTGTGTGCGTGGCATGAACGTTGCACACCGGCGCGCGGCTGATGGTGGGCGCGTAAATCGGTGCCACGACCAGCTTGCCCGGGCTGGGCACAGAGGCTTTCCAGCCGCCAATGCGCTGGCCCAAGAGGCCGCTGACCGCCAGCTGCACCTGCCAGCCGTCTTCCAGATCGGCCGGACGACACGCTTCCGGCAGGCGCGGGCCGGGTTCCCGGGTGCTTCGTCTTGCTATTAATTCTGTAGCTGCTTGCGCAATGAATTCGGGGGCGAGTGGCATATTTGTCCTGGTGATTCTGGTGCAGTGCAGTCCTTGCTCAAGACTTGCACCTGAATCAGTTTTATACCCCAAGGCGTACGCCGGCCTTCCGGCATAAAGGCCCTCCTAGACGGCAGGCGGCATAAGCTCGCGAGCCGGGTGCCGGTGCAGCCCCACCGCCTTGATGAACTGTTGCGTGACGGCCTTGATGTCCCTGCCGCCAGACAGCAGCAAGCCGGTGTCGCTGTTGCGCCCGGTGTCCACAGAAATCCCTGCGTCAAGCAGCAGGCGCTGTGAGGCGCCCAGCGCCAGTATGGTTTTGCAGTGGCGGTACTGGTTGACGATAAATTCATTGACATGGCCCAGCGCCTGCAGCGCCGACACACCGGCCTCGCCGTCTGGCAGCAGCAGGGCATCAAACAACACCGGGGGCGAATTCTCCAGGCTGGCTGTTGCCTGCAGAGGCACACCGTCGGCTGTCTTGACAGCGCCCAGCCGTGGGCCAATCAGCGTGGGCACCGCGCCGGCATCGACCAGCGCAGCGTGTACCGCCATGATCGACTTGCCTTCAACGCCAGGGGCGACCAGCAGCGCAATTTTCCGGGTGCGTATCAGGCCATCGCCCGGCAGTGCCGTGAGTGACAGCGACGGCGCCGCAGTCAGTTCGGGGGCTGCCGGCGTTTCAAGCGCTTTGGGAAGCGCAGCAGGCACCGCCATGCCAAGCCCTTCGGCCACCGCCGAAGCCAGGTCAGCGGACACATTGACCAGAGAGGCCAGCATGCGTTCGCGAATCGCCGGTACCGTCAGCTTGGAGAGCTCAAAGCGAAAGCCCCCCACGATGTGCTGACGCTCCCAGTCGGTCTGGCTTTCCCAAAACAGGGTGGCCTGGGTGTAGTGGTCGGCAAACTTTTCGGGCTTGCCGCGCACCTTGTTGCCGTCGACAGGCTCCGGAAACGTCACAAACCCCATCTTGCCGGCCTGAAACGGGCACCCACCACCGAGGGAGTTGGGCTCATAAGACACCCTTCCCCTGTGAATGGCCTGGCGATGCAGGCCGTCGCGCTGGTTGTTGTGCACCGGGGCAATCGGCGAGTTGATCGGGATTTCATGAAAGTTGGCGCCACCCAGGCGTGAAATCTGGGTGTCGATGTAGGAATGCAGCCGCCCCGCCAGCAAGGGGTCGTTGGAAAAATCAATACCGGGCACCACATGCGCCGTGCAAAAGGCCACCTGTTCGGTTTCTGCAAAAAAATTGTCAGGGTTGCGGTTCAGCACCATTCGGCCCACCAGCCGCACTGGTACCAGCTCTTCGGGGATCAGCTTGGTGGCATCCAGCACATCAAAGCTGAAGGCTTGTGCCTCTTCTTCGGTGAACAGTTGCAGGCCCAGCTCCCATTCGGGGTAATCGCCCGCTTCAATGGCTTCCCACAGGTCACGGCGGTGAAAGTCGCTGTCAGCCCCCTGGATTTTGGCGGCCTCTTCCCAAACCAGACTGTGGGTGCCAAGTTTGGGTTTCCAGTGAAACTTCACAAACGTTGACATGCCCTGGTCATTGACCAGCCGGAAAGTGTGCACGCCAAACCCCTGCATCATGCGGTAGCTGCGCGGAATGCCGCGGTCAGACATGGCCCACATCAGCATATGGGTTGACTCGGGCATCAGCGAGACAAAGTCCCAAAACGTGTCGTGTGCAGAAGCGGCCTGGGGCATGCCGTGGTGCGGCTCTGGCTTGACCGCATGCACCAGGTCAGGGAACTTCATGGCGTCCTGAATGAAGAACACCGGCATGTTGTTGCCCACCAGGTCCCAGTTGCCCTGGTCGGTGTAAAACTTCACCGCAAAGCCACGTACATCGCGGGCGGTGTCCACCGAGCCGCGCTCGCCCGCCACGGTGGAAAACCTGACAAACACCGGCGTGGTCTTGCCGGCTTCGGCAAAGGGTGCGGCGCAGGTCAGGTCGGTCAGGGCGTCATAGGCTTCAAAAAAACCATGCGCGCCAGAGCCGCGTGCATGAACAATCCGCTCGGGAATCCGCTCGTGGTCAAAGTGGGTGATTTTTTCGCGAAGAATAAAGTCTTCGAGCAGGCTGGGCCCCCGCAAACCGGCTTTCAGGGAACTTTGGTTGTCGGCAATCGGCACCCCCTGATTGGTGGTCAGCACCTGGCCGCCAGAATCGACGCGCACGCGGTCAAGCGTGGCAATGGTGGCGTTGACGCCCGGATCTGCCCCGCTACCGGTTTTGTCCGATGCATTTTTTTCCGAAAGCGTGCTGGCGCTGGCGCTGCGCAGCGGTGATTCAGCCGTGGGACCGGCCGGTGGCGCAACGGCGTTTTGAAGGCCGTGTTCCAGGGCCTTGTTGGCGTTGTACGGAAATTGCAACACCAGCGCCTGCACCGCCGCGTCGCGCTGGGCGATCGGGTCGCCGGGATGGGCGCCAGAGCGGGAGGTTTTTTTGACGGCAGTGCGGGCGACAGTTTTTTTGGCGGTCATCGGATTGCTTTCGTGGTGTGGGTGTTCAGGAAATAGCCCAGCTCGTCAGCGCTGCCACAGGGGGCCTGCTGGCAGCCGCCGGCATGGTGCCCTGAAAAAGTCTGTCCATGGTCGGCTTGCAGTCTGCTGCGCTGGGATGGTTTTAATTTTCAGGCGCCGGGGGTGAATTGCAGCCCGGTGAAGCCCTTGTCAGGGTGTGCGCCATCTCCTACAAAGTCATCGCCCGTGCAGGGTGGGTGTGGCTTGCAGCGGCCTTGTGCATCCAATGGCGCGGTGGTTCCGGCGGCGCTGGCGGCGCTGACGGCACTTTCAGAGCCGACAAAATCAGGGATTCACCGGAAAATGGCCCATGCTTTTCAATCAGACTTCTCTTTTGTGTCATGCGGCTCGCGCCCCTGGCCGCCGCCAGGTGCTGGGCCTGGCCCTGGGTGCGCTGGCTTGGCCGTCAGTGCCTGCCCAGACCCCGACGGTGGTGGACGAAACCTGGTTTGATGCGCGCCGCCAGCGCGAGCTGCCCGTGCGCATACGCTGGCCGTCGGCGGCCCTGCCGGTGCCGGCGGGGGGCGTGCCCCTGGTGCTCTTCTCGCATGGCCTGGGCGGCAGCCGCGCGGGGGGTGAGGTGTGGGGGCAGGCCTGGGCGGCAGCCGGTTTTGGGGTGCTGCATTTGCAGCATGCGGGCAGTGACATTGACGCGGTGCGGCGGGTGGCCAGCCGCTTTTCAGACCAGGCTGCGCTGCGCAGCGTGGGCAGCGCCCAGCAGTTGCTGGCGCGGGTTCGCGACGTGGTGTTTGCACTGGACGAGATCACCCGGCGCCAGCAAGGCCATGAACCCCGCTGGGCGGGCGTGCGCAGTGATGCGCTGGGTCTTGGCGGGCATTCGTTCGGGGCGCACACCACACTCGGTGTGGGTGGGCAGTCCTACCTGGGTCATGCGGGCTTCCAAGAGCCCCGCATCGCCGCGCTGATCGCCTTGTCCCCGACACTGCCGGCTGCCGGGGATGCAGAGCAGGCGTTCTCAAACATCCGGCGGCCGCTGCTGTGCCTGACCGGTACGCTGGACGGCGATGTGCTGGGCAATGGCGCCACGCCAGAACGCCGCCGTGGTGTTTTTGCCGCTCTGCCGCCGGGCCACAAGGCGCAACTGGTGCTTCACCAGGCAGACCACATGACTTTGGGTGGGCAAACCGGCCGCGCCGCAGAGGTGCTGCCCCGTGAAAGTGTCTCGCAAGACCTCCAGCCTGCACACCATGCGCTGATCGCCGCCATCACGACGGACTGGTGGCGCGCCCACCTGCTGGGCGATGCGGGTGCCCGGGCCAGGCTGCTCCATCCGCCCGGTCTGGGCGCGCAGGATGTCTGGCAAACCGGCTAGGCGCCCAGGCTCAAGTCACTCCTAAATGCCATGGTCATGGCGCAATGTCGCGCCATGCAGGCAGCGCAGAGGGCAGCCACAGCACCTGGGTTTCCCCCAGCACCGCCACACGGGCACCTGCTGCGGCATAGTCTTTGGGCCACTGCGCCCATGCGCCTGTCCAACGGCCAAACGCTGGCAGCACCAGCCCGCCCGAAAAATGCAAAAAGCAGGGCCTGCGCAGCCGGTCGCCGCCGCGTCCGCCCAGGTGCACGGCCGGGTGCAAGTGGCCGGCCAACCCAAAACTGGCGCCTGCTGCGGCCCCGGCGTTCCGGGCAAAATCTGGCTCATGCTGCGCCAGCAGCGGCCCCAGGGCCAGAGGTGCGTTGCAGGCAGTGACAGGCAAGCCTCGCAGAGCCTGCCTGGCCAGCGGCAGGTCGTGGTTGCCCAGCACCAGCGTGGTGGGCCTGCGCGCAGCCAGTGCTGCCAGCTGCTGGTGCAGTTCATCACTCAGGCCACTGGCGTGGTGCCACAAGTCGCCCAACAGCACCAGCTGCGCGGCTTTACAGGCCTGCGCGGCAGCTTCCAGATGCGCCAGCGTCTCGGCACTACGGCCCGCAGGCACCGGCTGCCCTTGCGCGCGAAAGGCCGCACCCTTGCCCAAATGCAAGTCAGCGGCAAACAGCGTCGACTGATCGGGCCACCACACAGAGCCATCCGGGCGCAACCACAGCCTTGTATTGGCCACTTCCAGCAGCAAGGCCCCTTTGCTCACCGTCGCCTCCGCGAAGTGCGTTTCGGGGGCGGCTGTTCGGCGTCTGCGCCAAAACGCAAACGCTCTGCCAACTGCACGGGCGCATCACCAACAGCGGCGGCTTCCAGCTCGGCCAGCATGCGGCCCAGGCGCTTCTCCAGCGTCTCGGTACTCAGGCGCTCGCGCAGCCGCTCCACCATCAGCGGTAGGGCCAGTGGTGTGGGGCGCGTCAGGGGCTGCACCACCAGCGCGCGATTTGCCAGCGTTTGTAGCGTGCGGCCCAAGTCGTCCGCCGCGAGCTCCTGGCTCAATAATTCTTCTTCCGCTTGGCGCAGCAAGCGGTTGTCTGGATCGTGCTGGCGAAACACTTCGTAGTACAAGGCGCTGGACGCCTGCAACTGGCGCTGGCTGCGTGCCTCGCCCGGGTGGCTCTGAAAAATCAGCCCGCTGATGCGTGCAATCTCGCGAAAACGCCTGCGCGCCAACTCTCCCGCATTCAGGCTGGCCAGCACATCCTGGCGCAGCGTGGCGGCGTCCGCCGGGGCCAGCGCAGCGGGCAGCACAGCCGCCCAATCCATCGGCGTGGCGCTGAGCAGTTCGAGGCCGTAATCGTTCACCGCCATCGACAGCGTTGCCGGTGTGTCACGCGCCAGGCGCCAGGCCAGCAATGCGGCCAGACCCAGATGCACCGTGCGGCCGGCAAACGGATACAAAAAACAGTGGTAACCGTCGGACGTCTTTAATGTTTCGGCCACCAGGCGCCCGGGTGTTGGCAGGGCTGACCACTGCGCCTGCAATTGCAGCAGCGGCATCACCGCCTGCATTTCTGCATCATCCGCCTCGCCGCGCGCCGCTTGTGCCAGGCGCTCCAGCAGGGCCTGGGCCAGCGTGTCGGAAATGGGCAATTGCCCACCACCCCAGCGCGGCAGCAGCGCGCGACCCGATTTGGCCAAACGCACATGGGCGGTAAGCCCCTCGGTACGCACCAGCTCCAGCTGCCGCCCACCCAGCAAAAATACATCGCCTGCGCGCAGCCGCGCAATAAAGCTTTCCTCCACGGTGGCAATGCGCCCACCGGTGATGAACTGCACTGTCATCGACGCATCGGACACGATGGTGCCGATATTGCTGCGGTGGCGCGTGCCAGGCGCGCATCGGGCACGCGCCACACGCCCGCTTCGTCTGGCACCACGCGCTGAAAGTCCGGGTAGATGCGCAGGCTTTCGCCCCCATGGCGCACAAAGGCCAGCGCCCAGGCCCACGCGGCGTCGCTTAAGGCCGTGTAGGCCGGTGCGGTACGCACCTCTGGCAGCAAATCTTCTGGACGAAAGCCCCCGCCCAGCGCCACTGTCACCAGGTGCTGCACCAGCACATCCAGCGGCGCCTGGAGCGTGCGGCGCGGCTCGATGCGCCCGGCCAGCACGGCCGCGCGCAGCGCAGAGGCTTCCACCAGCTCCCAGCTGTTGGTGGGCACCAGCGTGACACGCGAGGCGCGGCCCGGCGCATGGCCAGAACGCCCGGCACGCTGCATCAGCCGCGCCACGCCCTTGGCCGAGCCAATCTGCAGCACCTGCTCTACCGGCAAAAAATCCACACCCAGGTCCAGGCTCGCGGTGCAGACCACGGCTTTCAGTTCCCCCGTTTTCATCGCGCCCTCCACCCAGCGGCGCGCATCGGCGTCCAGCGATCCGTGGTGCAGGGCAATCAAACCCGCCCAGTCGGGCCTCGCCTCCAGCAGAGCCTGAAACCAGCGCTCTGACTGCGAGCGGGTGTTGGTAAACACCAGGCTGCTCGCAGCGCCTTCCAGCTGCTTCACCACGGCGGGCAACATCGACAGCCCCATGTGGCCGGCCCAAGCAAAGCGCTCCACACGGGGTGGCAGCAAGGTGTCAATTTCCAGTGTTTTTTCTTGTGCACCGCGCACGCATTCGGCGTGGGGCACCAGTGTGTCGGCGGCTTCCTGCAGGTTGGCCAGCGTGGCCGACAGACCCCACGTCACCAACGCCGGGTTCCAGTGCCGCAGCCGGGCCAACGCCAGTTGCAACTGCACACCGCGCTTGCTGCCCAGCAGCTCATGCCACTCGTCCACCACAACCAGGCGCACACGCTTGAGCAGCACCGGTGCATCTGCGCGGGCCAGCAGCAGGCTTAAAGATTCGGGTGTGGTGACCAGCCCCGTGGGCCAGCGTTTTTGCTGTGCGGCGCGCTCACTGCTCGTCGTGTCTCCGGTACGCGCTGCCAAGGTCCAGCCTGGCGCAATATCCCGCGCGGCGTCTTGCAGCGCCTTCAGGGTGTCGTGGCTCAACGCACGCATGGGCGTGATCCACAGCACCGTCAGCGGCCCGGCATCCGGCAGGTGCTTTAACGCCCCCAACCACACTGCCAGCGTTTTACCCGCACCCGTGCTGGCATGCAGCAGCCCGGAGCGGCCCGCGCCGATATGCTCCCAAACCGTGCGCTGAAAATCAAAAGCCTGCCAGCCCCGGGCGGCCAGCCAGTCATCCACCTGCATCCGGGGCCTCCATCAATGCGCGCAGCGTAGCCAGCGAATCGGCCTCATGCACCGGCTTGTCGTCGCGGATGCGCAGCATGCGAGGGAAGCGCACCGCCATGCCACTCTTGTGCCGTGTGCTGGCCTGCAGGCCCTCAAAGCCCAGCTCAAACACCAGCGTGGGCCGCACGCGCCGCACCGGGCCAAACTTTTCCAGCGTGGTCTGGCGCACCAGCTTGTCGACCCGGCGAATCTCTTCGTCGCTCAGACCCGAGTAGGCTTTGGCAAAAGACACGAGTTGCAACTCATTTTTTAACTCGCCGGGGGGCGATGCATCCAGCGCGGCAGCAGCCTCGGCGGCATCGGCGGGCGGGCGGCTCCACACCGCAAAGCTGTAATCGGTAAACAGGTTGGCCCGCCGCCCGTGCCCCGCCTGGGCGTAGACCAGCACGGCGTCGACACTCAAGGGCGCAAGCTTCCACTTCCACCATGCGGCCTCGCCGCTGCCGGTGCGGCCCAGGCCGTAGTGGCTGTTTCGGTGCTTGAGCATCAGGCCCTCCACCCGGCGTGCCCGGGCCTGCGCGCGCAAAGCGGCCAAGCCTGCCCAGTCCGATGCCGCCAGCACCGGCGAAGCCGGTATGCCCAGCGCATCCAGCTGTGCACGCCGCACATGCAGAGCCTGTGCGCGCAAATCTTGCCCACCGATTTCCAGCAAGTCGTATGCCAGCAGGCGCACAGGCGCCTCGGCCAGGATGGCTTTGCCGGGCCTGGTACGGCCAATGCGCTTTTGCAGCAGTGCAAACGGTGCAGGGTCGGGCGCGTCGGGCAGCCAGGCCAATAGTTCACCGTCCACCACCGTGCCATCGGGCCAGCGCGCAGCCTCGGCAGCGACTTCAGGGAAGCGCTCGGTCACCAGTTCTTCGCCACGCGACCAGATCCACACCTGGCTTTCGCGCTTGACTACCTGGGCACG
>JANNXF010000215.1:0-6006 GCA_031409395.1 Polaromonas sp. | reverse complement strand
CCCTCCCCCGCTGGGGGAGGGAACATGGCCAATCCGCTATGAATTTAATAGCTGCTTGCGCCCGTATTGATTGCGCCAACAGCCGATTTTGTGCATGGCTTGCTGCCAGGCACCGGCCCCAACAGGCTTTCAGTCCGCCTTGATCTTCGCGCGCGCCACCACCGGCTTCCAGCGCAGCTGCTCGGATTTGATGAAGGCGGCGTACTCGGCCGGGGTGCTGCCAATCGGCTGGGCGGTGTCGCCGCGCAGGCGTTCGGTGGCCTGCGGGTTTTGCATGGCCTTGGCGCAGGCTTCGGCGATTCTGTCGATGGCGACCTGCGGCATGCTGCTGGGGGCGTTCAGGCCATACCACTGGGTCATTTCAAAGCCGGGGAAACCGCTCTCGGCCACGGTGGGCACGTCGGGCAGCTGGCTCAGGCGTTCTTTGGTGCCGGTGGCAATGCAGCGCAGCTTGCCCGAGCGGATGTGCGCCAGGATGGCGGGCGCGCCAACGCTGGCGGCGTCCAGCCGGCCGGCCAGCAGGTCGGTGAGCTGCGGGCCGGTGCCGCGGTAGGGCACATGCAGCATGAAAATATTGGTGGCCATCTTCAGGTACTCAAAGGCCAGGTGGCCGGCGCTGCCGTTGCCGGCCGATCCGTAGTTGAGCTGGCCCGGTCTGGCCTTGGCCAGCGCGATGAACTCCTTGAGGTTTTTGGCCGGCAAGTCGCTGTTGACGACATACAGGCTGGGCACCTTGGCCAGCAGCGAGATGGCCTTGAAGTCTTTTTCGGTGTCGAACGGCAGCTTGTCAAAAATAAAGGGGTTGACGGCGAAGGTGCCGATGTGGCCCAGGATCATGGTGTGGCCGTCGGTGCTGGCGGCGCATTCCTGCATGGCGATGTTGCCGCTGGCGCCGGGCTTGTTTTCAACAAACACGCTTTGGCCCAGGCTTTTGCTCAGCTCGCTGGCCGCCGTGCGCGCCACGATCTCCGAGCTGCCGCCGGGCGCAAACGGCACCAGCAGGCGTATGGGTTTGCTGGGCCAGGCGCTTTGCGCGTGGGCCTGGCTGATGAGGCCGGGCAGGGCGGCGCTGGCCACCAGGGCGCCACCGGCTTTGAGGCCGGCCTGAAGCGCGCTGCGGCGGGTAGGGGAGGTGTTCATGGGGGCGTCCAGTGGTCGTTGAAGCAATCATGGTAGGCCTATAAATTGGCCAGATGCCTACGTAGTTGCACCAAGCGCCTGCTGGCCAGGGCTGGGGCGGGCGTGTCGCAATTTGAGAATATCAGGCCGGCTGTTCAGGGTTTGCCCTAGGGCGCTTGAGGGGGCTGAATTGAACAATGGACAGGTTGCGTTGTTCATAGGCAAGGCTTTTCATACGCTGAAGGCCACTACCCAAGGAGACTGGCATGCAAAAGGTGTTGCACATCAACCCGGAGAAATGCACGGGCTGTCTGCAGTGCGAGATGGCGTGTTCTTACGAGAACTATGGCGTGTTTGCGCCCGCCAAATCGCGCATCAAGGTGTTTGACTTTCACCAGACCGGCAAGAAAGTGCCCTACACCTGCACCCAGTGCGACGAAGCCTGGTGCCTGCATGCCTGCCCGGTCGAAGCCATCACGCTCGACAAGCTGACCGGCGCCAAGGTGGTGAACGACAGCACCTGCGTGGGCTGCAAGGTCTGCACCATTGCCTGCCCGTTTGGCACCATCAACTATGTTCAGGAAACCGGCAAGGTGCAAAAGTGCGACCTGTGCGGCGGTGAGCCGGCGTGTGCCGAGGCCTGCCCGACGCAGGCGATCACTTACATCGACGCCAACTGGACCGGCCTGGACAAAATGCAGCAATGGGCCGACAAGCTGGGCAACCAGCCTTCGGCCATCTAAAGGAGCCACCATGTCCTGGGCACAAAAAATTCTTCGGGTTGACCTGACGGCGGGCACTGTCAAGTCCGAACCCCTCAACATGAACTGGGCGCTGGGCTACCTGGGCTCGCGCGGGCTGGGCAGCAAATACCTGACGGAAGAGGTCGATCCGAAGGTCGACCCGCTGTCTCCGGCCAACAAGATCATCTGGGCCACCGGCCCGCTGACCGGCACCATGGCGTCCACCGGTGGCCGCTACACCGTCATCACCAAAAGCCCGCTGACGGGCGCGATTGCCTGCTCCAACTCGGGCGGCTACTGGGGCGCCGAGCTGAAAATGGCCGGCTGGGACATGGTGATTTTTGAGGGCAAGTCGGCCAAGCCGGTCTACCTCTACATCAATGACGATGTGGCCGAGCTGCGCGACGCCGCCTGGCTGTGGGGCAAGAGCGTCTGGGAAACCGAGGCCCTGCTCAAAAAAGGCCTGCAAGACCCCTTGATGCGGGTGTCCAGCATTGGCAAGGCCGGTGAAAACGGCGTGCTGTACGCGGCGGTGGTCAATGACCTGCACCGCGCGGCGGGCCGCTCGGGCGTGGGCACCGTCATGGGCAGCAAAAACCTCAAGGCGATTGCGGTGCGCGGCACGATAGGCGTGGGCAATATCCGCGACCCCAAGGCCTTCATGAAGGTGACCTTCGAGAAAAAGAAAATCCTGGCCGACAACGCCGTGACGGGCCAGGGCCTGCCGACCTTTGGCACCCAGGTGCTGATGAATGTGATCAACGAGGTCGGTGGCCTGCCCACGCGCAACCACCAGGACGTGCAGTTTGAAAGCGCCAAGGACATCTCGGCCGAGGCCATGGCGGCCCCGCGCGAGAGCGACGGCAAGGCCCAGCTCATCACCAACCAGGCCTGCTTTGGCTGCACCATTGCCTGCGGCCGCATCAGCAAGATGGACGAAACCCACTTCACGGTGCAAAACAAGCCGCAGTACTGGGGCGCGTCGGGCGGGCTCGAATACGAAGCGGCCTGGGCGCTGGGCGCCGCCAATGGCGTGAAAGACCTGGAAGTGCTGCAGTACTGCACCATGCTGTGCAACGAAGAAGGCATAGACCCAATCAGCTTTGGCGCCACCATAGGCGCGGTGATGGAGCTGTATGAAATGGGCGTGCTGAGCAAAGAGCAGATTGGCATGGCGGCGCCGTTTGGCTCGGCCCAGGCGCTGGCCTTTCTGGTCGAGGAAACCATTTACAGCCGGGGCTTTGGCAAGGAAATCGGCCAGGGCTCGAAACGCCTGACGGCCAAATACGGCCACCCTGATTTGTCGATGTCGTCCAAGGGCCAGGAGTTTCCGGCCTACGACGGCCGCGCCATCCAGGGCATTGGCCTGGCCTATGCCACCTCCAACCGGGGCGGCTGCCATTTGCGCGGCTACACGATTGCCTCGGAAGTGCTGGGCATTCCGGTCAAGACCGATCCGCTGGAGCACGAAGGCAAGCCCGAGCTGGTCAAGGCCTTTCAGGATGCGACGGCGGCGTTTGACTCCTCCGGCCTGTGCGTGTTCACCACCTTTGCCTGGGGCCTGGCCGATCTGGCACCGCAGCTGCAGGCGGCCATTGGCGAGCAGTTCACCACCGAAGAGCTGGAGAAAATCGGCGAGCGCATCTGGAACATGGAGCGCGAGTTCAACAACGCCGCCGGCTTTACCAAGGCCGATGATTCCTTGCCCAAGCGCCTGCTGACAGAGGCCGCCAAGACCGGCCCGGCCAAGGGCAAGGTCAATATGCTGGCCGAGATGCTGCCCAAGTACTACGCCGCGCGCGGCTGGGACACCGAAGGCGTGCCGACCCAAGCCACCCGGGAGCGCCTGGGTCTTTGACCGTCGTGCCGGTTTGAACACCCGGGTGGGCGCTGCTTGCAGGCCCACCCGTTTTCATTTTGCTGGAGGATATTTTCATGACCCACCACGTCATTCTGGGCGCAGGGCCCGCCGGTGTGATTGCCGCCGAGACGATACGCAAGCACGCGCCGCTGGACACCATCACGCTGGTCGGCGACGAAGCCGAGCCGCCGTATTCGCGCATGGCGATTCCCTACCTGCTGATGGGCAACGTGGACGAGCGCGGCACCTACCTGCGCAAGTCCCCCCGCCATTTTGCCGACCTGAAGATAGACCAGCTGACGGCGCGGGCGCTGTCGGTCAACGCTGCGGACAAGACGGTTGCGCTCGACAACGGCCAGACGCTGGCCTTTGACCGGCTGCTGATTGCCACCGGCTCGCACCCGGCGCGTCCGCCGATACCCGGCATCGACAGCGCGGGCGTGCACCCCTGCTGGACACTGGCCGATGCGCGCCAGATCATGGCGCTGGCCCAGCCCGGGGCGCGCGTGCTGCAGATGGGCGCGGGCTTTATCGGCTGCATCATCATGGAGTCGCTCAAGCAGCGCGGCGTGCAGCTGAGCGTGGTGGAGATGGGCGACCGCATGGTGCCGCGCATGATGGGGCCGATGGCGGGCGGCATGATTCGCGACTGGTGCGAGGCGCAGGGCGTGAAGGTGTTTACCGGCACCCGGGTGGAGGCCATCGAGCCGTCGGCAACCCCGGGCGGCCCCCTCACCGTTCGCCTGTCGGGCGGGCAGTCGGTCGAGGCCGATCTGGTCATCAGCGCCACTGGTGTCAAACCGAACATCGCCTTTCTTGAAAATTCGGGCGTGACCTGCCTGCAGGGCGTGCTGACCGACGAAACCCTGCAGACCAGTGTGCCGGGCATTTATGCCGCCGGCGACTGCGCCGAGGCCTTTGACAAGGTGAGCGGCAAAACCATCGTCAGCGCCATTCAGCCCAATGCAGCCGAGCAGGCGCGGGTGGCGGCGCTCAATATGGTGGGCCAGCGTGCTGACCTGAAGGGCGTGACGCAAATCAATGTGCTGGACACGCTGGGGCTGATTTCGACCAGCTTTGGCAACTGGGAGGGCGTGCCCGGTGGCGAACAGGTCGAGCTGACCGACCGCAACGCCAACGGCGGCGGCCGGCACCTGAGCCTGCAGTTCAGCGGCGACGTGATGGTCGGCTGCAACAGCGTCGGCTGGACCGAGCATGTGGGCGTGATGCGCGGGCTGGTGGAAGGCGCGGTGCCTCTGGGGCCGTGGAAAGACGTGCTGAAGAAAGACCCGACCCAGCTGATGCAAGCCTACCTGGCCAGCGCCCAGGCCCAGAGCGGCTGGAGCGGCGCCCACGACGAGCGCCGCCGATGAAAATCACCTTCAAGCTGTTCGCCACGCTGACCGACTACCTGCCGGTGGCGGCCAGGCGCAGCAACATCATCGAGCTCGAGGTCGCCCCCGACGCGTCGATCAGCCAGATCATCGAGCCCTTTGGCATGCCGCCCAAGCTGGTGCACCTGGTGCTGGTCAATGGCCATTACATCCAGCCTGAAAAGCGCCTGACGCACACGCTGGCCGAAGGCGACGTGCTGGCCATCTGGCCGCCGATTGCCGGGGGCTAGCGCTTGCAGTCGTTTTACGCCGAGCAGTTTGAGCGCGACATGGGCTGTACCGAAACCGAATGGCTGGGCTGGCTGCCTGCCGCCATCGGCAGCCATCCGTGGCAAAGAAGCGGCGCTGTGGTGCAGGTGGCGATAGCGCCGGGCCACCTGACCTTGCAGTGGCAGGTGGCCCCGACCCGCGTGCTCGGCGGCCTGGCCCGCATTCCGCGTTTGCTGGTGCAGTTTGCGTTTGCCGGGCTCAGCGAGCAGGAACGCTATGGGTTCATGAAGCGCTTTGACCTTTATATGCAGCGCGGCGGCGGTTGACGCCTTGCCCAATCATTGCGGGCGTAGCCAGCGATTGAATTCATAGCGAATTGGCTCAGCTCCCTCCCCCAGCGGGGGAGGGCCGGGGTGGGGGCTGGTCGATGCAGGGCACACTCGAAGACCGCGCACCAGGCGGGCATCCCCCATCCCTGCCTTCCCCCGCTGGGGGAAGGAGAAAAACAGCGTTTTGCCCAATCGTTATGGGCGCAGATAGCTATGAATACCATAGCAAATCAGGCGCGCAAGGGCTTGTCAGGCCCCCAGCCGCTGCGCCGCAAACAAGACCTGGTCAATCACCGCCTGCACGTTTTTGCGATGCGCGTCGCTGACCAGTCGGCCTTCGGCATCAAAAG
>JANNXF010000214.1:0-2333 GCA_031409395.1 Polaromonas sp. | reverse complement strand
CTATGTCCGAGGTGCGCGTCGGCGATCTGGTGGTGGTGCGGCCCGGCGAACGCATCGCCGTCGGCGAGATCACCGAAGGCGCGACCCAGGTGGACGAGTCGCTGATCACCGGCGAGAGCCTGCCGGTCAACAAGCACCCGGGTGACCGGGTCACCGGCGGCGCGGTCAATGGCGAAGGCCTGATCGTGGTGCGCACCACGGCGGTGGGCGCCGAATCGACGCTAGCGCGCATCGTGCGCATGGTCGAATCGGCGCAGGCCAAGAAAGCGCCCATCCAGCGCCTGGTCGATCAGGTCAGCGCCGTCTTCGTGCCCGTGGTCATAGGCATCGCCTTCCTCACGCTGCTGGGCTGGGGCCTGGTTGGCCCAGGAGAAGGAAACTGGGAGGCCGCCATTCTCAACGCCGTCGCCGTGCTGGTGATTGCCTGCCCCTGCGCGCTGGGCCTGGCCACGCCCACGGCCATCATGGCCGGCACCGGCGTGGCGGCGAAGCACGGCATTCTGATCAAGGACGCCGAGGCGCTGGAAGTGGCGCACCGGGTCAGGGTCGTGGCCTTCGACAAGACCGGCACGCTGACCGAAGGCAAGCCCGAGCTGGTCGCGCTGGAGCCCCATGAAGCCTCGCGCGATGCCGTGCTGGCCCTGGCGGCCGCGATACAGGCCGGCAGCGAGCACCCGCTGGCCAGGGCGGTCACTGCACTCGCCCTGAAAGAGCAGCTCGGCGTGCCCGCCGCCTCAGAAGTGCGCGCTGTGGCCGGACGCGGCATGGCCGCCGTGGCCCTGGGGCGCGAACTGCGGCTGGGCAGCCCGCGCTTCATGCAGGAGCTGGGCGTCGATCTCAGCGTCTTTGCGGCACGCGCCCAGGCCCTGGAAGGCCAGGGCCGCACTGTGTCGTGGCTGGCCGATATCACCGAGACCGACCAGCCCCGGCTGCTGGCACTGCTGGCCTTTGGCGACACGCTCAAGCCCAGCGCCGCGCCGGCGGTGGCCAGCCTGCACGCGCTGGGCATCAAAACCGCGCTGGTGACCGGCGACAACCTCGGCAGTGCCCAGGCCGTGGCCGCGCAGCTGGGAATTGACATCGTGCACGCCCAGGTCTTGCCCGAGGACAAGGCCGCCATCATGGGCCAGCTCAAGGACTCGGTACGCGAACACGGCGGCCGCGTCGCCATGGTCGGCGACGGCATCAACGACGCCCCGGCGCTGGCGGCGGCCGATGTCGGCATTGCCATGGCCACCGGCACCGATGTCGCCATGCATGCGGCCGGCATCACGCTGACGCGCGGCAACCCGGCGCTGGTGGCCGATGCCATCGCCATCTCGCGCAGAACCTACGCCAAGATTAGGCAGAATTTGTTCTGGGCGTTTTTCTACAACGTGGTCGGCATTCCACTGGCGGCTTTTGGCCTGCTCAGCCCGGTGATTGCCGGCGCCGCCATGGCCTTTAGCAGCGTCAGCGTGGTGATGAATGCGCTGCTGCTGCGGCGCTGGAAGGGAAGCACCCATGACTGAAGACCACACGGCCAACCGCCTCTTCAACATCGGCCAGGCTGCGGCCTTGTCAAGCGTTTCGGCCAAGATGATTCGCCACTACGAAGCGCTGGGTCTGTTGCCCACCGTGCACCGCACCGACGCCGGCTACCGCCAGTACGGCGAGCCGCAGGTGCACACACTGCGTTTCATACGCCGGGCGCGGGACCTGGGGTTCAGCATGACCGAGATTGCCGAGCTGCTCAAGCTCTGGCAAAACAAGCGCCGCGCCAGCGCCGACGTCAAGCGCATCGCCCTGGCCCATGTGGCCGACCTGGCGCGGCGCATTGCCGAGATGGAGGCGATGCGGCAAACCCTGGCGCACCTGGCGCAGTGCTGCCAGGGCAACCAGCGGCCAGACTGCCCGATCTTGAGTGAACTGGGGCAAGAGGCAGAAGGTGAACCGATGTGACTGGTGACCTGTTTTCCGACCTGTTGGCTGTTCAGGCAGCGCCCTACCGCGCACCGCAAGCCATCGCCCCGGGCGCGTCGATTCTGCGCGGCTTTGCCCTGCCGGCCGCAGACGAACTGATGCAGGGCGTGAACGCGGTCCTGGCTGCCGCACCGCTGCGCCACCTGGTCACCCCGGGCGGGCAAAGCATGTCGGTGGCCATGAGCAACTGCGGGCCGCTGGGCTGGGTGTCTGACCGGCACGGTTACCGATACGCCGCCCACGACCCGCTGTCGAATCAACCCTGGCCTGCGATGCCCGCCGGGTTTCTGACGTTGGCGATCCGCGCGGCAGCCGAGGCCGGTTTTGAAGGCTTCACGCCCAACGCCTGCCTCATCAACGGCTACCAGCCC
>JANNXF010000213.1:0-1850 GCA_031409395.1 Polaromonas sp. | reverse complement strand
GCCATTGAGTTCATCGCGCTCTTCGGGGCTTTGCAGGCGTTCTTTTTCAGGTGGCACGTTGTCGTTGATCAAATACGGCTTGATCGAGTTGTACTGCTTGAAGAACTGCGTCATGTCGACAATAAGGTCGCGTACGACCGGCAGGCCGGGCAGTGGCTTGAGCGTGATGGTCCCCGGCAGCGTGAGCATGTTGGTCAGGCAGGCCAGGCCGTTCTTGCCGTTGATGTTCATGGCGTCAGAGCCGCAAACGCCTTCACGGCAGGAGCGGCGAAAGGTAATGCTGGGGTCTTGTGCCTTGAGCTTCATCAGGGCGTCCAGCAACATGCGCTCGCTGCCGTCCAGCTCGACTTCGATGGTCTGCATGTAAGGCTTGGCATCGGTGTCAGGGTCGTAGCGGTAGATGTTGAAAGTGCGTTTTGACATGGGGTTTGCTCGCTGTTTTGAGGGGCTTGGCTTTTTTGTCGGACGTTTGGGCTTTAGAAGCTGCGCACCTTGAGGGGCACGGACTCGACAGTCAGGGGTTTCATCTGCACGGGCTTGTAGCTCAGGCGGTTGCCTTCGCTGTGCCAGAGCGTGTGTTTGTGCCATTCGCTGTCATTGCGGCCGTTGGGGTGCTCGGGCGTGTCGCTGTAGTCGTCGACTGAATGCGCGCCGCGGCTTTCGTGGCGGGCGGCGGCAGACACGATGGTGGCCTGCGCTGCTTCAATCAGGTTTTCAACTTCGAGCGCCTCGATACGAGCGGTATTGAAGATTTTTGATTTGTCTTTCAGGCCAATGCTGTTGACCCGCTTGCGCAGCTCAGCGATTTTGATGACGCCTTCGTCCATCATGGCCTGCGTGCGGAACACGCCCGCATGCGCCTGCATGGCGGTACGGATGTCATTGGCCACGTCCTGGGCGTATTCGCCGTCGGTGGCGTTGTCGAGCCGGGCAATGCGTGCCAGTGTCTGGTCTGCTGCGTTGGCGGGCAGGGGCTTGTGTTCAACGTTCTTGTTGTTGAATTCAACAATGTGATTGCCGGCCGCGCGGCCAAATACCAGCAGGTCGAGCAGTGAATTGGTGCCCAGGCGGTTGGCGCCGTGCACGCTCACGCAGGAGCATTCGCCCACGGCGTACAGGCCGTTGACGATTTCGCTCTTGTTGTCGGCGTTTTGCGTGACCACCTGGCCATGAATATTGGTCGGGATGCCGCCCATCTGGTAGTGAATGGTGGGCACCACCGGAATAGGCTCTTTGGTGATGTCAACGTTGGCAAAATTGTGGCCAATTTCGAACACCGAAGGCAGGCGCTTCATGATGGTCTCTGCGCCCAGGTGGGTCATGTCCAGGTTGATGTAGTCCTTGTTGGGACCGCAGCCGCGACCTTCCTTGATTTCCTGGTCCATGCAGCGCGACACATAGTCACGCGGGGCCAGGTCCTTGTAGGCCGGTGCATAGCGCTCCATGAAGCGCTCACCATTGCTGTTGCGCAAAATCGCACCTTCGCCGCGGCAGCCTTCGGTCAGCAGCACGCCGGCACCGGCAACACCGGTGGGATGGAACTGCCAGAACTCCATGTCTTCGAGCGGAATGCCAGCGCGTGCAGCCATGCCCAGGCCGTCGCCGGTGTTGATGAAGGCGTTGGTCGATGCGGCAAAGATACGGCCGGCACCGCCGGTGGCCAGCAGCGTGGTTTTGGCTTCAAAAATATGCACATCGCCGGTTTCCATTTCCAGCGCGGTCACGCCGACCACATCGCCGTCGGCGTCGCGGATCAGGTCCATGGCCAGCCACTCAACGAAGAAGCTGGTTTTTTCCTTGACGTTTTGCTGGTACAGCGTGTGCAGCATGGCGTGGCCGGTGCGGTCGGC
>JANNXF010000212.1:0-4505 GCA_031409395.1 Polaromonas sp. | reverse complement strand
ATGGGCTTTTGCATTTTCAACAACGTGGCGATTGCGGCGCGTTACGCACTGGAGCGCCATGGCCTCAAGCGCGTGGCGATTGTTGATTTTGACGTACACCACGGCAATGGCACCGAAGACATTCTTGCCGGCGACGACCGGGTGCTGATGGTGGGTTTTTTCCAGCATCCGTTTTACCCTTACAGCGGCGACGGCGCGCACGCCGACAACATGCTGAACCTGCCGGTGCCGGCCTACACCAAGGGCATGCAGGTGCGCGAGATGATTGACGCGGTGTGGATGCCGCGCCTGGAAGCGTTCAAGCCGGAAATGATTTTTATCAGCGCCGGATTCGACGCGCACCGCGATGACGACCTTGGCCAGATGGGGCTGACGGAGCAGGACTACACCTGGATAACAAAGCGCATCAAGGATGTCGCCCAGCGCCACGCGGGCGGCCGCATCGTGTCGTCGCTGGAAGGCGGCTACAACCTCAATGCACTGGCCCGCAGCGTGGAAGCGCATATTCGCGTGCTGGCCGATCTGTAGGAACCTGTATGAGTAACGCAAGCCCCGGCCCGGCGGCATTCACCGATCAGCCGCCGGTTCTCCACACGCGTGACGAACGCGGCGTTCACACGCTGGCACTGAACCGCCCCAAGGCCTTCAACGCTTTGAGCGAGGAGATGCTGGCCGCGCTGCAAGCAGCGCTTGACTTTGTGGCGCAGGACGCTACAGCCCGGATTGTGGTCATTGCGGCTGTTGGCAAGGCTTTTTGCGCGGGCCACAACCTTAAAGACATGCTGGCGCGCCCTGAGCTGGCCTGCTACCAGGCACTTTTTGCACAATGCACACGCATGATGCTGTCAATTCAAAACCTGCCAGTCCCTGTGATCGCCAAGGTGCAAGGGCTGGCCACAGCAGCGGGTTGTCAGCTGGTGGCGCAGTGCGACCTGGCAGTCGCTGGTAGCCATGCCACTTTCGGCGTGAATGGCATCGACGTGGGCCTGTTTTGCGCCACGCCCAGCGTGCCTTTGACCCGCAACATACCGGCCAAACAGGCGATGGAGATGCTGCTGACTGGTGAATTCATCACCGCTGATGAAGCGCGGTTGCGTGGGCTGGTGAATCGTGTGGTGCCGCCTGATTTGCTGGATGTTGAGACTGAAAAACTGGTGCAGACCATTTTGCTGAAACCGCGCGAAGCGGTGGCCATGGGCAAGGCGCTTTTTTACAAACAGCGTGAAACCGGGGTTGAGGCCGCCTACCAGCTGGCCGGCCAGACCATGGCCTGCAACATGGTCCATCCCGTGGCGCAAGAGGGCGTTCAGGCCTTCATCGACAAAAGGAAACCGCAATGGCCAGCCCCGGCACCGTGACCCAGACTTCCGGGTCTGCTGGCCGCGCGCTCAACCGCATTGACGGGCTTGATGCGTGGTTCGCCGCCATGACGCAAACTTCTGCCCTGATTGAGCTGGCGGTTCTCGGTGCCTGCGTGTTGCTTGCCCTGATGCTGGCCCGTTTGGCCAGTCGGGCCACCCATGCCAGCTACCCGGCGGACGGGTCATCGATTGTTTTTGGCCGGCGGATTGCCGATGGCGTGCTGTTTCCCCTGCTGCTGCTGGCCTTTGCCTATGCTGCCCAGGCAGTGCTGGTGCGCGAGATGCCCCTGGCGATTTTTCGGGTGGCGATTCCCGTGCTGCTGTCCCTGGCGGTGATTCGGCTGGTGGTCAAGGTGCTGCAGGCGGCTTTCAAGGACTCGCCCATGGTCCGGGCGCTGGAGCGCACGATTTCATGGCTGGCGTGGCTGCTCATGGTGCTCTGGGTCAGCGGTTTTTTACCCGTGATTCTTGAGGAGATGGAGGACATCAAATGGCGCGTAGGCGGGGCCACTCTCTCCCTGCGCACCATGATTGACGGCGCACTGTCAGCCGGTGTGGTGCTCCTGATCACATTCTGGATTTCTTCAACCATCGAATCGCGGCTGCTGCGGTCGGCCAGCGGCAATGACTGGTCTTTCCGCAAAGCCATCAGCAACGCGGTGCGCGTGATTCTGACCTTCGTGGGCCTCCTGCTGGCCCTGTCTGCGGTGGGCATTGACCTGACGGCGCTGTCTGTGCTGGGTGGCGCGATTGGCGTGGGCGTGGGCTTTGGCCTGCAAAAACTGGCCGCCAGCTATGTCAGCGGCTTTGTCATGCTGGCCGAGCGCAGCGTGCGCATTGGCGACAACGTGAAGGTGGACAATTTTGAGGGCTACATCACCGGCATCAATGCGCGCTACACCGTGGTGCGTGCCACTTCGGGCCGGGAGTCGATTGTTCCCAACGAGATGTTCATCAGCAACCGTATCGAGAACCTGTCACTGACCGACACGCGGGTGTTGCAGTCCACCGTGGTGACGGTTGGCTATGACAGCAACATTGAGACGGTGATGCGCTTGCTGCGGGCCGCTGCCCTGGACCAGCCGCGCGTGCTGCGCGAGCTCGATCCGTCGGTCAATCTGACCAGCTTCGGGACCAACGGCATTGAATTCACCCTGAACTACTGGCTGAAAGACGCTGAAAACGGGCAGCAAAACCTGCTGTCGGCGATCAATATTGCCATTCTCACTTCTCTGCGCGCGCACGGTATCGAGATACCGGCGCCGCAGCGGGTGATCTACAGCCGCGAGAACCTGCCTGCTGTAGCCACGCCAGCAGCAGGGTAAAGCTCGCCGCCGGGCTCAGGATTTAGTGACAGCGCTCTAGTACTGCAGAGCCCAGTATCTCTATATAATCAAAAAAATAGAACGACCGTTCTTTTTTGTGCGCAATCCGGCCCACTGGCCACGGCTAAAAAAACCTGCCCCGTAAGCAGCGCAGCATAGAATGCTCTGTTTACGTTTACGTCAACGTCAATTAACAAACTCTGGAGCCCTGCAATGAAGGTCTTGGTACCCGTCAAACGTGTAGTCGACTACAACGTGAAAGTCCGCGTCAAATCAGACGGTTCGGGGGTTGATATCGCCAACGTCAAAATGAGCATGAATCCTTTTGACGAAATTGCCGTTGAAGAGGCGACACGGCTCAAGGAAAAAGGCGTGGTCACGGAAGTGATTGCCGTCAGCTGCGGCGTGCTGCAGTGCCAGGAAACCCTGCGTACCGCCATGGCGATTGGCGCAGACCGCGCCATTCTGGTCGAAACCGCCGAAGAATTGCAGCCGCTGGCCGTGGCCAAGTTGCTGAAAGCGCTGGTCGACAAAGAGCAGCCGCAACTCGTGATTCTCGGCAAGCAGGCGATTGACGACGACTGCAACCAGACCGGCCAGATGCTGGCGGCGCTGCTGGGCTGGCCGCAGGCGACGTTTGCCTCCAAGGTGGACGTGGAGGGCGGCAAGGCGGTCGTCATGCGCGAGGTCGACGGCGGCATGGAAACCCTTTCCTTGAGCCTGCCGGCCATCATCACCACCGACCTGCGCCTGAACGAGCCGCGCTACGTAACGCTGCCCAACATCATGAAGGCCAAGAAAAAGCAGCTCGACAACTTCAAGCCCGAAGACCTCGGTGTAGATGTCAAGCCGCGCATCAAGACCCTCAAGGTCAGCGAGCCGCCCAAGCGCAGTGCCGGCATCAAGGTGGCCGACGTCGCCGCCCTGGTGGACAAGCTCAAAAACGAAGCCAAAGTTATCTAATTTCAATTCCATATCAAACGTGCACTTTGTCGGCTTCGCTTGCCGTGCTACAGCACTGTCTGCGCTTCGCCTTCGCGTTCACGCTTGATCTGGAAACGAAATAATTCCTGAAATCCCCATTCGCCCGGAGCAACACCATGACCTCTTTAGTCATCGCCGAACACGACAACGCAACCATCAGGCCCGCGACGCTCAACACCGTCACCGCTGCCGCCCAATGCGGCGGTGAGGTGCATGTGCTGGTCGCCGGCACGGGCGCAGACGCCGCAGCGCTGGCCGCCAGCCAGATCGCTGGCGTGGCCAAAGTCATTCACGTTGAGGGCGATCACTTTGCCCACGGCCTGGCTGAAAACATGGCGGCGCAAGTCCTGTCAATCGCCAGCGGCTATTCGCACATCCTGTTTCCCGCCACGGCGTCGGGCAAGAATATTGCCCCGCGCGTGGCAGCACTGCTCGACGTCGGCCAGATCTCTGACGTCACCAAAGT
Organism: Polaromonas sp.; assembly: GCA_031409395.1. Taxonomy (GTDB): domain Bacteria; phylum Pseudomonadota; class Gammaproteobacteria; order Burkholderiales; family Burkholderiaceae_C; genus Polaromonas. The sequence continues at coordinate 369 of JANNXF010000212.1, read as the reverse complement.
AGACGCGGTAGATACCTTCGAGCGCCCCATCTATGCAGGCAACGCGATTGCCATCGTGCAAAGCCTGGACGCCACCAAAGTCATCACGGTTCGCACCACCGGCTTCGACGCGGCTGCGGCCAGCGGCGGCACGGCGGCTGTGGAGGTGCTGGCCGGCGTTGCCGACAGCGGCAAGTCCACGTTTGTCAGCTCCGAGATCGCCAAGAGCGACCGGCCCGAGCTGACCGCCGCCAAGATCATCGTGTCGGGCGGGCGCGCGCTGGGCTCCAGCGAGAAGTTCAACGAGATCATGACGCCGCTGGCCGACAAGCTCGGTGCCGCGCTCGGTGCCTCGCGCGCCGCCGTGGACGCTGGCTACGCCCCGAACGA
>JANNXF010000211.1:0-4470 GCA_031409395.1 Polaromonas sp. | reverse complement strand
GCTGTAGACCAGCTGCAGCAGCGTCTGGCCCTGGTAGCGCGTGTACGCCAGCCGCTGGTACACCACGGGCTGGCCGGTATTGACTTGCGGCGCAGGGGCGGTGCCCCAGTAGAGCGAACTAAAGCGGTCATGCGGCCCCGCCGTTTCCACCTCAAACACCGGGGCGTAGGCACGCAGCAGCAGGGCCTGCGCCGGGCCGTCAGGCCGGGGGATGCCCAGGGCGTCTTTCGGCAGGCGGCTGTACTGCGCGGCGATGCGGCTGGCCGGCAGGGCGGGGTCGGCGGACGCGTAGGCCGTCACAGGCGGGTAGGGCGGTGTGGAGGCGGCCGCCTGGGTCTGCTCCATCACGCGCGCCGTTTCCTGCTGCCAGCGCTCCACCCCTTTGAAAAACGGCAGGCGGCTCACGGGGTAGAGGCCCAGGGCGCGTTGCCAGTCGGCATAGTCGTCGGGCACCCTGGCGCGCTGTATCAGCAACGCCCGGGAAGGCGCTGAGGCAAGCAGCGTGCCGGTCAGCAGGTCGGCGCATTGCCGCGTTTTCAGGGCGGCTTCGTGTTTGTCCGCCACACCCGCCAGGGGCAAGAACTGCAGCGGCAAATTTTGCAGTTCGGCCTCGCGGGCGCTGGCGTCCAGCGCCTGCAGGTGCGCCACCCAGACGCTGAAAGCTTCCATGTGAGCGTCCACTTCCTGGCCAAACGAAGCCAGAAAACGGTCTGTCCGCAACCACGCAGAGCCGGCAGGGCGGTAAGCCCCGCCGTCACGAACCCCCGCGCTGTCGGTCGCTGCGTCGAGCGCGGTGAACCACTGGCGGCAGTCCTCATTGTCGGCGGTCTGCAATTCTGGCGGCGCCGGCAGGGGCCCGGTCAGCGTGGCGCAGCCTGCCACCCAAGCGGCAGCCAGCAGCGCCGCCAGGCGTTTCAGGGGGGCGTGGTTCATCATGGGCTGCGCCTACTCGACCATGCTCGGCGCCTGCCCGGCTTTGCCCTGGGCACGCAGCGCCTCGCGTCGCTCGATTTCCCTGACCATGCCGGTGAACTGCTCGGCAATATTGGCGCGCATCAGGGGCACGGCCATGGCCAGCGGTATGGGTGCTGACGGCTCGATCACGCCTGACCACTTGAGCCAGTACGTGCCTTCTCTGGCGTCGACTTTCTCGATCCGGTAGCCGCCGTCGAGCCGCCTGAGGTTGCCCCTGAGCAAGCGCATGTCAATCGCATGCGGGGGCCGCTCGGTGGATTCCACCACCACATCAATCGGGTAGGTGAAAAACCACAGGCGGGCGGTGCCGGTCTGCTCTACCGTGCTGACGCCGCCACTGCGGCTGAGCAGATGGCTTTTGCTGATACCGGGCACAAACTCGGCCAGCCTGTCGTAGTCGGTCAGGGTTTTCCAGATCAGCGCTTGCGGCGCCGTGACCAGCGCCTGCGCCTGCACCTCTACCGCGTCGCCCTGGCGCGAGGCCTGCACCGCGACCAGGTCAGCCGCCTGCGCCACAAGGGCGGCGCACAGCAGCACCGGCATCAGCAGAAGGCCTGGCAAACATCGTCGGAACAGGGCAGCGGGCATCAGGCATTTCCGTGCAAACCACCTGAACGCAGGTGGCAAAAAAGGTGCTTTGCCCAATAAATACGGGCGCTGACAGCTATTAAAAACATAGCATATTGCTTACGCCCGCTGCGCATCCAGCAGGGTGCGGACCAGCGGATGCAACACCTTTTTCTGGGCTGCAATGGCAAAAAAGTGCTCTTCCACCCCTTCGCAGGGGCCAATTTCTGTGACCTGGTAGCGTGCCAGAAGTTCGTCATGCGCCCATCGGGTGGCCGGAAAGACCCCCATGCCCGCGGCACCAAAGGTCTTGAGCAGCGCACTGTCTTCAAACTCACCCACGATGTGGGGCTGAATGCCGAGGCGTTCAAACCATTGGTCAATGCGGGCGCGCACAGCGGCCTGGGTGGTGGGCAAGAGCACGGGCACCGTGGCCAGGCAGGCCGGGAAATCGACGCGGGCCGCCGCCAGCAGGTTGGCGGGCGCATACCAGGCCAGCTTTGAGACGCCCATATCGTGGTTGTAAACCTTCAGGCTGGGGTTGGCCGGTGCGGCACGGTCGGCCAACACCACATCCAGGCGGTGCAGCGCCAGCTCAGCGAGCAGGTCTTCAAAGCGGTCTTCGTGGCACAGCAAGCGCAGGTTGGGCGCCTGCATGACGGGCTGCATCAGCCGGCGCACGGCCAGCTTGGGCAAACCGTCTGAAATACCGACCGTCAGGCGCACGGTGGGCGAGCCGACAGCGCCGCGAATCACCGCTGGCAGTTGCTCGCCGAGCTGAAAGATCTGCTCGGCCTGCCGCAGCGCCGCCATACCCGCTTCTGTCAGGCGAAGGCCGCGCCCGGCCGGCTTGAGCAGGGTGTGCCCCAGCGAGCGCTCCAGTTCGCGCACCTGGGTGCTGACGGTTTGCACCGCCATGCCCAGGCGGTCTGCCGCCCTGGCCATGCCGCCCTCTTTGGCGACCACCCAGAAATAGTAAAGATGACGGTAGCTGAAGGGCGGGGTCATGTTCAGTTTTTCCAGAAGATTAAGTTCTTTATTATCTGCTTTTTTGGAAATTCAGCACGGCTTATTGTTCACAGGTTCCCATCCCGAATCAACCTCCAAGGAGCCAAATGATGCAAGTAATCTTTGAAACCTGTGATCCGCAAGCCGCTGAACTGCGACCGCTGGCAGAACGCCGGATTCGCCTGGCGCTGCGCCGCTTGAGTTGGCTGTCACCGCGCGCCCGGGTGCGTCTGTCTGACGTCAACGGGCCGCGTGGCGGCATTGACAAACGCTGCCAGGTCGAACTGATCACCGACGGCGCCGCCACGGTGGTGATTACGTCGATTGCACGCGACTGGCGCTCGGCGCTGTCTAGCGCGCTGACCCGCGCGACAAGGGCGCTGCTGCAGACCTGGCAACGCTCACGCGACATGAAGCGCGCACGGCGCACCCTGATCGCCGCTGGCAGTTAATGCTTGTCCAATGCTTGTCCGTTTATGGTTTTGAACACTCCCCCGGCTGCCAGCGGACGGGGGTGGCCAGGTAGGGCATGGCACAGCCGCCTTGCACGCGGTGGTCAACCCACACGGGCTGGATACCGTAGGCCTTGATGTCCCGTTTTTTAAGCTGTTCTTCCGCCTGCTGGCCCTGTTTGGGCTGTGTGCGCGTGAAGACTGGAAAAGTTTTTTAACCCTCTCGCAAGGAAACGCCATGAAATGCCCAAAATGCCCAGCGACGGTCCTGCTGATGTCCGACCGCCAGGGCGTAGAGATTGACTACTGTCCCCAATGCCGGGGCGTCTGGCTTGACCGGGGGGAGCTGGACAAGCTGATTGAACGGTCCGCAGCGCCAGAGCCCGCCCGCCCGTCCGCCACAGTGGCGCGCCCGGATTTTGAAGACTCGGACCACCACAACGCACGACCGCTTCATTCAGGCGGCTACCGACCACGCAAGAAATCGTGGATGAGTGAGATTTTTGACTAGCGCCATGTCCAGCGATCTGCCCTGACTGAATTCTTTGTTGTCCCCTGAAAACACATTCTCATGGAAACTCTTTTTCAGTTTTTTCAGTTTCCGTGACTCGGCAAGGCCCTGTGGATCTGGCGGCTGTTTGCGGGCGTGGTGGTGACACTGCTTGCGCTGGTCTTCGCGCTGACAGGCAACCGTCAGCGCACGGTGTAAAGCTTGGCGTGAATGCGCCGCGTGGTGCGCCAGGTGGTCAAGAGCACCAGCGGTATCAGCGCGCCCACGGCGATTTCAGGGTTGATGGGCGCGCCCGCCGCCTTGAACGCCTTGGCCACATACAGCAGCAAACTGACCACGTAATAAGAGATGGCGGCAATCGACAGGCCCTCGACCGTGGACTGCAGGCGCAGCTGCAGCTCCTGGCCGCGCGTCAGCTTTTCCAGCAGCTGCTGGTTTTGCCCCTCGGTCGCAATGTCGACGCGGGTGCGCAGCAGCGCACTGGTGCGGGTGATGCGCTCGGACAACGACGCCAGGCGCTGCGCGGTGGCCGCAACCGTGGCCATGGCCGGTGACAGCCGCCGCTGCATGAACTCGCCCAGCGTCTGGGTGCCTGGAATCGGGATTTCACGCAGCTCCTTGATGCGCTGGCCCACCAGCGCGTCGTAGGCCCGTGTGGCCGAAAACCGGTACACATGCTCGGCCATGGCACGCTCGACCCGCGCCGCCAGCGACACCAGGGTGTCCAGCAGCTCCTGGTCGGACGCCGACTTGTGCTCCAGCCGCGCCGTGATGTCGGCCAGCGCGCTCTCGGCTTCGGCGAGCATGGGTGCCAGTTGCTTGGCCACCGGCAGTCCGCGCAAGGCCATCAGGCGGTAGGTTTCCAGCTCCAGCAGGCGCTGCGAAATGCGGCCGGCGCGGGTTTCTGTCGTCCCCGCAGAGGCCGCCACCAGCATGCGTTCAAAGCCGTCGGCCCGG
>JANNXF010000210.1:0-6764 GCA_031409395.1 Polaromonas sp. | reverse complement strand
TGCTGTGGTGTCCCGGTCTTCCCGATCGTCGCCAGAAATGCAGGTGGCGTGGGATGCGATGAATGACATCTTCCATTGGAAGCTCTCTACCTGCGCAGACACAGCGTTCAATCTGACCGACGCGGTTATCGGCGCATCGCTCGCTAAGCACCTGTCTCCTTTCCTGTTCCCCTCACCCGATGGGCAAGTCGCCAGACATGACCTGCGCGAGGTGTTTGAAAAACTTCTGGAAGCGCAGATTGAGCTGAACAGCTTTGTGGCGCAGTCGGCTGACGCCTTCAGCTACGACCCTGGCATTGAGTTTGTGCGGGTTGGCGACCGGTTGGAAATCGTTGAGGTAGATGCCCATGCGCGCGCCGCCTGGCAGCGTGATGGGCGCAAACTTGGTGCGCTGCACAACTACTGGTTTTACCGTGCCATGGATGCGTTTGCAGCCTCCGACATGGCAACCCTTCGAATGGGGCGACCCGAAAACCACGAGGCCAACCGCACGGCCTATGTCAAAGCCATTCGCACGCAGCTGCAGCTGACCGAGGTGTATGGCGTGGGCACTACCGTTACCACCGATGCGGGGGACACCGTACCGCTGTTTCAGGCACTGTTGTCGCTTGATCTGATGAACGCGTTCTTTCAACGCGATTTTCTTGAAAACTATGCCAAACACCTGCATACGGAGGGTCATTGGTCCACTGCACTGACGCTATTGGCCATGAAAGGCCTGATTGAAGGGAGTCAAAATCGCTTTCCCCTGACATGGTCAGACCGGGAAGCGAAGATTTCCAATATGGTGGGCTGGACGGTGACGGCAGAGCACCCCCAAGGTAACCGTCGCCAGACGGAAGCGATTGTTGACTTCTGGACCAGCGATTGGGTCAAACTGGCCCGTCAATTGAGGGAGGGCTCGCCTGGCTTGTTCCCTGAATTGTTCGAGCGACCCATCCTGAAAATGGGGAAGACGCTTGTGCAGTTGCCTTGGTTGGTTGGTCTGCAAAACAACAGCACAGCCGCCATTAACAATTTGCGGCGTATGGGTGCCCGACGCGGCGAGGTGGGCACTGAGACCCAACGCATTGAGGCGCAAGTGGGTGCGCTTTTCAAGGCGCGCGGGTTTCGCGTTCTGACGAACTGGGATCCTCCTGCAGGGCAAGACGGTACCGCTGGTGAGGTAGACGTCATCTGCACCTGCGATGGTGTCGTGCTCGTGCTGGAAGTAAAGTCAACCTACCTGCGCCGGTCGAAGCAAGACGCATGGCGGTACGAAACGGGCCCGCTGCGCAAGGCAGGGCGGCAATTGCAACGCAAGGTGGCTGCGGTGCAATTGGCGTTGGTTGATCAACCCGAGGTGGCCGAGCAACTGGGCGTGGAGAGCCGCGCGCAGGACGTCACTGTGCATGGCTGGATTGTGGATACCTCCATTGAATGCGACCACCAGCGTTTCAGCGGATTTCTCAAGGTGTCTTTGGAGGCGCTGCTGATCGCACTGCGCGATGACCGCCAGCTGCTCAACGACCCGGACGGCATATTCAAGCCGCAGACAAAGGGCGCGGCTGCTGTGGCCACCACCCTTTACCCGCAGGGCTTTAGCGCGGTTCGCCTGATGGCGGTTATCGAATCACAGGCTGTATGGCATGGGATCTAAGCGTACTGACGGCGGCTAAAAACCGAGTTTTGCTATTTAATTAGTAGCTGCTTGCGCCCGTGTTGATTGGGCTGAATGCCTATTTCGTATCCTGGCCTGCAGGGTGCAAGCCATACCCGGTACTTCTTCCGCCCCCCGCCAGCTTGTGCAGCACCCCCCGTGCCAGCAGGTCATTGATGTCACGCAGGGCGGTATCGGGTGAACATTTGGCCAGGGCGGCCCATTTGGCGTTGGTGAGCTTGCCTTCAAAGCCGTCCAGCAGGCGGTTGAGCAGGCTGATTTGCCGCTCGTTCAGGGGCGTGCCCGCCCAGCGCTGCCAGAATTGGGCTTTGCCCAGCACGCTGGCCAGGGTTTCATCGGCGCATTGCACGGCGCGCAGCAGGCAGCCCAGAAACCAATGCAGCCAGGCCGTGACATCCAGCGCGCCCTTTTGCGTGGCCTCAAGCTGGTCGTAATAGCGTTTGCGCTCGCGCTGTATTTGGGCGCTGAAGCTGTAAAAGCGCTGGTCGGTGCCTTCGGCACGGGCGAGCGCCATGTCACCCACGGCCCGCGAGATGCGGCCATTGCCGTCGTCAAAGGGGTGCAGGGTGACCAGCCACAGGTGCGCCAAACCCGCCTTGACCAACGCATCGCCCACCAGCGGGGCATTGAACCATGTCAGGAAGGCGTCGATTTGCGGGGCCAGGGTGTCGGCCGGCGGGGCCTGAAAGTGCACGCGCTCTCGGCCTACCGCGCCAGAAACCACCTCCATCGGGCCGCTGGCGTCAGTCCGCCACGCGGCCACCCCTATGCGCACCCTGCCGCTGTAGCCGGTGGGGAAAAGCGCCGCATGCCAGCCAAACAGGCGTTCGGGCGTCAGGGGTTTGTCGAAGTGGGTGGTGGCGTCCAGCACCATGTCCACCACACCGTCCACATGCCGGTCGCTGGGCGCCAAGGCACCCATGTCCACGCCCAGCCTGCGCGCGACGGACGAGCGTACGGCCTCTGCACTGAGCTGCTCGCCCTCAATCTCGCTGGTTTTGAGGACCTCCTGGGTGAGTATCTGCACCGTCGCCTGCTCACGGGTGCGAAGCCCCAGCCCGGCCATGCGGCCCATCAACTGACCCTGTGCGCGGTGCACCTGCGCCAGGGGCTCGGCCAGTGCAGCGGCATCAAAGCGCCACTGCGGCCAGCCTGGCTGCTGCCATATATAGCGGGGGTCGCGGCGGTTACTGCGTGTCATGCGGTGATTATGCGGCGTATTTGCCGCTATTTTTGCGGCGAATAAGGGCGTTATTCACCGCACAAGGGCTGAGAAATAGCCAGCAAGACAAACCAGGGCCTGACACCCTGGCGTGCTGACGCCAGGGCGGACCTGAATTTGCTACGTTATTAATAGCTGCCTGCGCCCGTATTGATTGGGTAACAGGCCTTTTTGGTTCAAGCCCCCGGCCACCACTGCCTCACTGAAGCTCTGTCGGCGCGGCCAGCGCCTGTGGGGTTTTGCGGCGCAACTTGCGGGCGGTCCGGCCCAGCCATTGCTCCAGGTCGTCGATGTAGGTGAACACGGCCGGTATCACCAGCAGGCTGAGCACGGTAGACGTGATCAGGCCGCCGACCACTGCCACCGACATCGGGGAGCGAAAGCTGGGGTCGGCGGCGCCCAGGCCGAGCACCAGCGGCAGCATGCCGGCGCCCATGGCCAGCGTGGTCATGATGATGGGGCGCGAGCGTTTGTGGCAGGCGTCGAGCAGCGCGTCAACGCGGCTCATGCCGGGCACGGCGGGCTGGTCGGCGCTGGCGGGCTGGCCACGGCGGGCGACGATGGCGTATTCGACCAGCAAAATCGAGTTTTTGGTGGCAATGCCCATCAGCATGATCAGGCCGATGAGGGACGGCATGGAAAAGCTCTTGTCGGCAATCAGCAGGCCGACAAACGCGCCCCCCAGCGACAACGGCAAGGCGGCCAGAATCGTCACCGGCTGCAGGAAGTCCTTGAACAGCAGCACCAGCACGATGTAGATGCACAGCACGCCGGTCAGCATGGCCAGGCCAAAGCTGGCAAACAGCTCACCCATGACTTCGGCGTCGCCAATTTCCACCACCTTGACACCCGCCGGCAGGTTTCTGACCGAGGGCAGGGCCTGCACGGCCTTGGTGACATCGCCCAGCGGCAGGCCCGACAGCTCGATCTCGAAGTTGACGTTGCGCGAGCGGTCGTAGCGGTCAATCACGGCCGGCCCGGCGGCGATTTCCAGTGTGGCCACCTGGCCGAGCATCACCGGCCCGGCGCCTGGCTTGCTGCTGGGTACGGCCAGCCGCTCCAGCACGCGCAGGTCTTGCCGCGCGGCGTCGGCCAGTCGCACCACAATCGGCACCTGGCGTTCGGGCAGGTTCAGCTTGGGCAGTGACACGTCGTAGTCGCCCAGCGTGGCAATGCGCAGCGTTTCGCCAATGGCCGCGCTGGTCACGCCGCGGTCGGCGGCGCGGGCAAAGTCGGGCCGCACCGCGATCTCGGGGCGGATCAGGCTGGCGCTGGACGCCACGCTGCCCAGGCCGGGAATGGTGCGCAGGTCTTTTTCAACCGCCAGGGCGGCGGCCTGCAGTGCCACCGGGTCTTCACCGGTGAGCACCAGCACGTATTTTTCACCCGAACCACCCAGCCCGACCTTGCTGCGCACACCGGCCAGCGGTTCCAGCGCGCTGCGGATGCGGTTTTCAATGCCCTGCTTGCGCGGCCGTTCGCTGCGTTCGCTGAGCAGCACGGTCAGCGTGGCCTTGCGGGTTTCGGCCGCGCCGCCGCCGGCAAACGGGTCACTGCCGGCGCTGCCGCCGCCAATCGTGGTGTAGATGCTGCGCACATGCTCCACCTGGCTGACCAGTAGCCGGGCCTGCTCGGCAGCGGCTTCGGTGCGGGCCAGGCTGGAGCCGGGCGGCAGCTCCAGGTAGACCTGGGTTTGCGAGTTGTCGTCGGGCGGAATAAAGCCGGTGGGCAGCAGCGGAATCAGCAGCACCGAGCCGATGAAAAAAGCCGTGGCCATGGCCATGGTGACGGCGCGGTGCTTCAGGCACCAGGCGGCGGCGCGCAGGTAGCCGGCCATCCAGGCCGGTTCCTTGTGCGCCCCGACGAGGGGTTTGAGAAGGTAGGCGGCCATCATGGGCGTCAGCACCCGGGCCACCACCAGCGAGGCAAACACCGCCAGCGAGGCGGTCCAGCCAAACTGCTTGAAGAACTTGCCGGCAATGCCGCTCATGAAGGCGGTGGGCAAAAAGACCGCAATCAGCGTGAAGGTGGTGGCCACCACGGCCAGGCCAATCTCGTCGGCCGCTTCCATGGCCGCCTGGTAGGGCGTTTTGCCCATGCGCAGGTGGCGCACGATGTTTTCAACCTCGACAATCGCGTCGTCCACCAGAATGCCGACCACCAGCGACAGCGCCAGCAGGCTCACGGTGTTGATGGAAAAGCCCAGCGCGTACATGCCGATAAAGGCCGGTATCACCGACAGCGGCAAGGCGACGGCCGACACAAACGTGGCGCGCCAGTCGCGCAAAAACAGCCACACCACCAGCACCGCCAGAATCGCGCCCTCGTAGAGCAGGTGCAGCGAGCCCTCGTACTCTTCGGCCACCGGCTTGACGAAGTTGAAGGCCTCGGTCAGCACGATGTCGGGGTGCTGCGCCTTGAGTTCTGCCAGCGCGGCCTGCACCGCCGCGCCCACCGCCACTTCGCTTTCGCCCCGGCTGCGCGAGACCTCAAAGCCGACCACGGGCTTGCCGTCGAGCAGCGCGGCAGAGCGCGGCTCGGCGGTGGTGTCGCTGACGCTGGCGACCTCGTCCAGGCGGATGTGCCGGCCGTCGCTCAGGGCCAGCGTCAGGCGGCCCAGTTCTTCGGCGGATTGGACGGTGGCCAGCGTGCGCACCGGCTGTTCGCTGCCGCCCAGGTCGGTGCGGCCACCGGCGCTTTCGCTTTGCACCAGGCGCAGCTGGCGTGAAATGTCCGCCGCCGTGGCGCCCAGCGCCTGCAGGCGCTGCGGGTCCAGCGCCACGCGCACCTCGCGGGTCACGCCGCCGACGCGGCTGACCGCGCCCACGCCGCGCACCGCCAGCAGCTTGCGGGTGACGTCGTTGTCAACAAACCAGGACAGCGCCTCGGCGTCCAGCCGTGGCGAGGTGATGGTGAAGGCAAAAATCGGCTGGCCCGACAGGTCCACCTTGCTGATGACCGGGTCGCGCACATCGGCGGGCAGGTCGGCGCGCACCCGCGCCACGGCCGAGCGCACATCGTCCACCGCTTCCTGCACTGGTTTTTCCAGGCGGAACTCGGCCGTGATGCTGACGCTGCCGTCCTGCACGCGGGTGTTGATGTGCTTGATGCCCTGCACCGTGGCGATCGAGTTCTCCAGCTTGCGCGCTACCTCGGTCTCCAGCTGGGCCGGGGCGGCACCGGGCAACGACGCCACCACGCTGACGGTGGGCAAATCAATGTCGGGGAAGTTCTGCACCTTCATGGCCTGAAACGACAGCAGGCCGCCAAAGGTCAGCAGCACAAACAGCATCACGGCCGGAATCGGGTTTTTGATGGACCAGGAAGAAACGTTCATGACAACCGCCGCAGTGCAGAGCCGTCCCCAGCAAGGCCAGCCCCCTCGGGGAGCGAGTCACACGAAGTGGGAAGCGTAAAGGTCAAGTCCATTCCAGCAGGGGCCGCGGATCTGGCTTTGCCAGTCCGCAGGCGCAGCGCCCCCTCGGGGGGCAGAGAGCGACACGCAGTGCGCGAACGTGGGGGCATCATAAATCGCTCTTTATTTAGTAGCTGCTGGTGCAGATGCAGCATTGGCTGCAGGCCGATTTGGCGCAGGGTCCTCGCTGACGCGGACCAGATCGCCATCGTTCAGAAAGCCGGCCCCGTCCACCACAATCCGGGCGTCGGCGGCCAGGCCGGACACCACTTCCACGCGGTCACCCGCGAGCCGCCCGGCCTGCACCTTGACCTGGCTCACGCGGTTGTCGGGCGACAGGCGAAACACATGGTTGAAGCCGTCGCGCACCACCAGCGCGCGCTGCGGAATCGTCAGGGCGGTGGAAGAGCCCAGCTCAAACTCGCCGCCGGCGAACATCCCGGGGAGGGGCGCCCCCACGTTTGTCG
>JANNXF010000209.1:0-7135 GCA_031409395.1 Polaromonas sp. | reverse complement strand
GTGCCGCCCAAACGCCATATTCTCAAAGAGGTATCGCTCAGCTTTTTCCCCGGTGCCAAGATCGGTGTGCTGGGTACCAACGGCTCCGGCAAGTCCACGCTGCTCAAGATCATGGCCGGTCTTGACACCGAAATCGAGGGCGAAGCCACCCCCATGCCGGGCCTGAATATCGGTTACCTGCCGCAAGAACCCAAGCTCAACCCCGAGCACACCGTGCGTGAGAGCGTCGAAGCCGGTATGGGCGCCGTGTTTGCCGCCAAGGCGCAGCTCGAAGCGGTGTACACCGCCTACGGCGAGCCTGATGCCGACTTTGATGCACTGGCCGCCGAGCAGGCCCGCCTGGAAGCCATCATCGCCACTGCTGGCACCGATTCTGAGCATCAGCTTGAAATTGCCGCCGACGCACTGCGCCTGCCGCCGTGGGATGCCAAGATCGGCCTGCTGTCGGGTGGTGAAAAGCGCCGGGTAGCCTTGTGCAGCCTGCTGCTGTCCAAGCCCGACATGCTGCTGCTCGACGAGCCCACCAACCACCTTGACGCGGAATCGGTCGACTGGCTGGAGCAGTTTTTGCAGCGCTTCAGCGGTACTGTGGTGGCCATTACCCACGACCGCTACTTCCTGGACAACGCGGCCGAGTGGATTCTGGAACTCGACCGCGGCCACGGCATTCCGTGGAAAGGCAACTACAGCACCTGGCTGGACCAGAAAGGCGAGCGCCTGGCGCAAGAAAACAAGGGCGAAGAAGCCCGCGCCAAGGCCCTGAAGAAAGAGCTGGAGTGGTCACGCCAGAACCCCAAGGCGCGTCAGGCCAAGAGCAAGTCGCGCCTGGCCCGGTTTGAAGAGCTGTCTGATTTTGAGTACCAGAAGCGGGTGGAAACCAACGAGATTTTCATTCCGGTGGCCGAGCGTCTGGGCACCCAGGTTATTGAGTTCAACGGCGTGAGCAAGTCCTTTGGCGACCGCGTGTTGATTGACAATCTCAGCTTCAGTGTTCCGGCGGGTGCCATTGTGGGCATCATCGGCCCCAACGGCGCGGGTAAATCGACGCTGTTCAAACTGATTGCCGGCAAAGAGCAGCCCGACAGCGGCGAAGTGGTGATTGGCAAGACCGCCCGCATGGCCTTTGTCGACCAGCACCGCGACGATTTGTCGAACGAAAAAACCGTCTGGGAAGACATCTCGGGCGGCCTCGACATGCTGACGGTGGGCAAGTTCACCATGCCCAGCCGGGCGTACGCCGGCCGCTTCAACTTCAACGGGGCTGACCAGCAAAAACGCGTGGGCATGCTGTCGGGCGGTGAGCGCGGGCGCCTGCACCTGGCCAAGACCCTGATTGCCGGTGGCAACGTGTTGATGCTGGACGAGCCCTCCAATGACCTGGATGTGGAAACCCTGAGGGCGCTCGAAGACGCGCTGCTGGAGTTTGCCGGCTCTGTGCTGGTCATCAGCCACGACCGCTGGTTTCTGGACCGCATCGCCACGCACATTCTGGCCGCCGAGGGCGACAGCCAATGGACTTTCTTCAACGGCAACTACCAGGAGTACGAAGCCGACAAGAAGAAACGCCTGGGCGAAGAGGGTGCCAAACCGAAACGCGTGCGCTTCAAGGCATTGCATTAATGCCCCCACGGTGGACGCGCGGCCCCCACGGTCGCTCACTGCGTGTAGCTCCCTGCCCCCCGGGGAGGCCGCTGCGCCTGCGGTCTGGCAAAGCCAGTCCCGCGGCCCCTGTTTGAATGGGGAAGGGATACTGATATGAACGACGAACAAGTTATTGCTGCCACCAGGGCCTGGCTTGAAAAAGCCGTGATCGGGCTGAACCTGTGCCCGTTTGCCAAAGCGGTCTATGTGAAAAACCAGGTTCGTCTGGTGGTCAGCCAGGCGCGCCATGCTGATGACTTGCTGGAAGAACTCGACCGCGAGCTGGACCTGCTGGTGGCGACGCCTGCCGAGCAGATCGACACCACGCTGCTGATTCACCCCACGCTGTTTGACGACTTTCTGGACTTCAATGATTTTCTGGAAGTCGCCGAAGGCGTGGTGGACGAGCACGGACTGGAAGGCGTGATTCAACTGGCCAGTTTTCACCCGCAGTTCCAGTTTGACGGTACCGAGCCGGACGATATTGGCAACTACACCAACCGTGCCCCGTTTGCCGTGCTGCATTTGCTGCGCGAAGACAGCGTGGCGCGGGCCGTAGAGGCTTTCCCCGAGGCCGATGCGATCTTTGAGCAAAACATCCAGACGCTGGAAAAGCTGGGGCACGCCGGGTGGAAATCGCTGGGCTTGTAGTTGCCGCTGTGGCTGTCGGCAGTGTGCGAACAGGCCTTGCTTGAAGCGCTTGCTTAAAGCCGCAGCAGCTTTTTGCGCACCAGGTGGATGTTGTTGCGCAGCGCGTAGAGTTCTTCGGTGTAAGACAGGGGCACGCTGATTCGCTCTGCGCGGCGTTCCAGGCTGTTGAGTTCATCAAGCAGTGCCCTGGTGTTTCGCTGGGTTGGTGCGGTGGCCTGGTGTTCGCCAGCATTCCCGGCCCCGGCGCTGTAGCCCTCAATGCGGGTCTCGATCTCGCGCAGCTGGCCGTACCATTTGAAAATGCGTGACCGCACCCGAAACGCATAGAGCGGCGGGATGATGCGCGACAGCGGCAGCATGATGGCCAGAATGACGCCCAGTACCAGCCACATGCGGTCGACCAGGTTGGCCACCCAGAAATTCAGGTAGCGCTGCAAAAAAGGTTTGCTGTTTTTGATGCTGCGCTCAGCCTCGGCCGAGATGGGCAATTCGTTGTTTGCCAGATTGGGGTACTCGCGCGCCCGGCTGAACCAGCCGGCGCTGCCATGAATCTGGCTGCCCGCCTGCGCAAACAGCTGCAGCAGCGCCGGATGTGTGCCCTTGTGGTTGAGCAGTGCCGTGGTGGGGGCCACCAGCCGGACATCCTGCGGGGGAATGTTGGCGGCCAGGTCCACCACGCCGCGCGGCAGCACGACAGGGCTCAGAAAAGCAAAGCGCCTTGAGTAAGCCTCGCTCTGCGGAAAATCCATCAGCCCAACGCCTGGCGTCTGCAGCAGCATTTGCACCATCAGCGACTCTGGCGCCGAAGCAAACACAATCGCATCGAGCTTGCCTTCCAGAAACGCGACGGTGGCCGGGGTTTGTTCAAGCTCGGAAATCTTCAGGGAGGCCAGGTCCACCTTGTTGCTGGCCAGCAGCTTGCCCATCAGGTTGGGAATCCCGCTGCCAGGCGTGCCGAGGTTGACGCGCAAGCCCTGCAATTGCGTCAGGGCGTTCAAGGCGGTCGGTGCTTTCACGCGATCGATCCCGCTTTTTGGGGCTGCGCCAGCGCTGCTGCCCGGTGCCTCAAGCGCCGTACTTTTGAGGGCGGCTTCGCGGTAAAAGAGCCACAGGGGCTCCACAAACAGGCTGCCCAGAGACTCCAGTTTTTCATCGTCATCGGGACGGCTTTCACTGGTGCCGCCCTGGACAAAACCGAGGTCAGCCTTGCCATCACGCAGCAGCTGCAGGTTGGCGGCCGAGCCTTCAGAGGGCAGCAACACGACCTCAATGCCGTCCTCAGCCAAAATTTTGGCGTAGCGTTTGCCAAACTCTTCGTAAGCGCTTTGGGCCGGCCCGGTGGCAAGTGTCACCCGCTTGGGCGGATTGGGGTCCAGCCACTGGTAGGCCAGTACCAGCGGGATGACACCCAACACGACAAACGGGGCCACGGAAATGACCAGGTCGCGCAGCGACAGCAGGGTGTAGCGAATGGTCTTGGGCATGGCAGAACCATAGCATGGTGCTTTTGTCGGCCTCGACAAAGTAGAGCTTGTGAATCAACCTCAGTGTGTTTATCCGTTTCAACTGTTTCAAACAGGCATGGGCAGGGTTCAGTGCCGAATTGGACACAAGCAGGTAATGCTCAAAGCAGTCGTAATTTGCATTGATGAAACCGTGAAATCAGCGGGAGATTGCGAATGCATTGCACGGTCCGTTCGCCTGAGCGACTGCAAGCTCACGGGAGTTTTTTGCGGTTACTCCCTGCGTGGCCGCGCAAAGTCGGAAGGATAGGCATCAAGGCAATTAACGAGTGCGTCTCAGTGCGGGACATGGCGTAAAGATACGTGGGAGCCTGAAAAAAACAATCTGTCCTGCAAGGTTGCGGGCTGTTGCCCTACGTACGCGTGACCTGGAAAAATGCAAAGTGGAGGCTTATCTATCAACCACCATGAACTTCGTTTGCAAGGACACTTCATCATGACAACAACCCGACTTTTCAACATATCCCGGATCGCACTGATCACCATGGCCTTTGGGGTACTGGTGCCGGCGGCCAATGCCCAGCCAGCCACTGGTACACCGGGGGATATGAACAAGCCCATGCCCATGATGGACATGAAGCAAGGCATGGATATGAAGCCCATGATGATGGAGATGCACGAAAAGATGACGGCCATGCAATCGAGTGGCAATGTCGATGTGGACTTTGCCAAGATGATGCGTGTCCATCACCAGTCTGCCATCACCATGGCCGAGGCAGAACTGAAAAACGGCAAAGACCCGCAGATGCGCGTCATGGCCAAAGACATCATCTACGCACAGAAAAAAGAAATTGCAGCTTTCGACAAGTTTCTGACCAATCGCGGCGCGCCTGGTATGCAGATGGGCGACCCCACAATGCAAATGAAAAAATAATGTTCGGCTGCGCGCTCGGAATGCGCACAGCTAAAAAAGTACCAACTTGACGAGTGGTTTTTCTAGTCGGAATTTCAGGAGAACACTATGAGCACCACTTACCTCGAAGTTCAGGGCATGAGCTGCGGTGGTTGCGTTAAGCGCGTCACGGATGCGCTTAAGCCTTTAAATGGTGTGAGTCATGTTGATGTTGATTTGGCTGCAGGCCAGGTCAGCGTTGATGGCGATTTTCCACAGGGCACTGATCAGTTGATATCGGCGTTAGCTGCAGCGGGTTATAAAGCAAAGTTAAGCACACCAATCACCTCAATACCAAGTGTAAAAAAATCTGGCGGCTGTTGTGGATAACTCGGCCATCATTGGCAAAGGCATGACAGCACTGCCTTTGAATGACCCGGTATGTGGTATGGCGGTTACCGAGCAGTCCGAGCACCAGCAGCACAGCGGCAAGACGTATTATTTTTGCAGCTCCAGGTGCAAGACAACATTTAATGCCAACCCGAGCCAGTACATAGCGTCAAAGTTGGCCAGCGTTCAAACTAATCCAACGCTTATAAGCGCAGCTCGGCAATCCAGCGTGGCTGGAACCATCTACACCTGTCCGATGCATCCGGAAATTCGGCAGGGGAAGCCTGGTTCCTGCCCCATATGCGGTATGACGCTGGAGGCCTTGATTCCCGAGCTGGAAGAAGGCGAAAACAAGGAATTGATCGATTTTCAGCAACGCTTCTGGTGGACGCTGCCGTTCACGGTGGTGGTGACGTTACTGGCCATGGCGGGGCATAAATTCAATCTGTTCAGCATGGCCACGCAAAGCTGGGTTGAGTTTGTGCTTTCACTGCCCGTTGTGTTGTGGGCAGGCTGGCCGTTCTTCAGGCGTGGATGGCAGTCTGTCATCAATCGCAGCCCAAACATGTGGACGCTCATAAGCATGGGTACAGGCGCTGCATTTGCCTACAGTGTGGTGGCGCTGGTGTTCCCGCAGGTCTTTCCCGACTCATTCATTTCCATGGGTCGGGTCGCGGTTTATTTTGAGGCGGCTGTCGTCATCATTTCGCTCACACTGTTGGGCCAGGTGCTTGAGTTGAAAGCCCGTTCGCAGACCTCGGCAGCAATCAAGTCGCTACTGCGCTTGTCGCCCAAGACCGCCAGACGAATTGGCACCGATGGCAAAGAGGAAGATATCCCTTTGAGTAATGTCCATGTAGGCGACATGCTGCGAGTTCGGCCGGGTGAAAAAGTGCCTGTTGATGGCATCGTGACAGAGGGCAGCAGCTCACTCGATGAGTCCATGCTGACAGGTGAGCCGCTACCCGTCAGCAAGCGGGTGGGTGACAAGTTAATTGGCGCTACGCTCAACACCAGTGGCGCCTTGGTGATGCGTTCAGAGTACGTGGGCAGCGCCACCATGCTGTCGCAAATTGTGCAAATGGTTGCTCAAGCGCAGCGCTCAAAAGCGCCCATGCAGCGCATGGCTGACGTGGTGGCGGGTTACTTCGTCTATGGCGTTGTGGCTGCAAGCGTGGTGACGTTTTTCGCTTGGGGAATGTTCGGACCTGAACCCGGCTGGGTGTTTGGTTTGATCAACGCGGTATCTGTCTTGATCATTGCCTGCCCATGCGCCCTGGGCCTTGCAACTCCCATGTCCATCATGGTGGCGACTGGCCGGGGTGCCACCCAAGGCGTGCTGTTTCGCGATGCAGCCGCGATTGAAAACCTGCGCAAGGTCGATACGCTTGTCATTGATAAGACCGGTACGCTGACAGAAGGCCGTCCTGCGTTTGACAGGGCTGTGGCGGCGAGCGGGTTCGATGTAGACGAGGTTCTGCGGCTGGCCGCCAGCCTGGATCAGGGTAGCGAACATCCCTTGGCTGAAACCATTGTTCGCGCTGCGAAAGAGAAAAACCTGACGCTGGCCAAGCCTGAAAATTTTGATTCAGGTTCTGGCATTGGTGTGAGAGGGCTGGTCGAATGCAAACAGCTCGCGTTGGGCAATACTACGCTGATGCAGCAAAACAATGTGCCTGTAGACGCGCTGCTGACACAAGCAGAAGCGCTGCGCGGAGAAGGTGCGAGCGTGATGCACTTGGCAGTTAACGGCAAACTTGCGGGTTTGCTGGCGGTGTCTGACCCGGTTAAGGTCAGCACGCCCGAGGCGTTGTCAACGCTCAAGTCCGCTGGTCTACGCATTGTCATGGCCACAGGCGATGGTCTGACCACTGCCAAAGCGGTGGGGAAACGCCTGGGGATTGACGAAGTGCATGGTGAAGTCAAACCCGAAGACAAGCTGACCCTGATTGAGCAATTACAGTCTGAAGGACATGTGGTGGCCATGGCGGGCGACGGCATTAACGATGCACCTGCGCTGGCCAGGGCGGATGTGGGCATAGCAATGGGCACGGGAACTGATGTCGCCAAGAACAGCGCGCAAGTCACCCTTGTCAAA
>JANNXF010000208.1:0-9674 GCA_031409395.1 Polaromonas sp. | reverse complement strand
CGGGGCAGCATCACGGCCAGCCGTGCGGCCTCGTAGGCGCTCAGCTCGGCTGCGGGCTTGCGGTAGTAGTGCTGGGCGGCGGCTTCAGCGCCAAAAACGCCTTCACCCCATTCCACGTTGTTGAGGTAAATCTCCAGAATGCGCTCCTTGTCGAGCAAGGCCTCCAGCAGCAGTGTCAGCACCAGCTCCTGGCCTTTGCGCGGCAGCGTCCGTTCGCCCGACAACAACAGGTTTTTGGCCAGTTGCTGGGTGATGGTGGAGCCGCCAATGATCTTGACGGGTTTGACGCTGGCCGTCCCCGCCGGTTTGGTGGCGGCCAGCCGGTTGCCAGCCTGCGCCGCGCGTTGCTCGGCCCTGGCATTTTTCTCCCAGGCTTTTTCCAGCGCCACCATGTCAACACCATCGTGTTCGGCAAAGCTGGCGTCCTCGGACGCAATCACCGCCCGCTTCAGGTGGTCTGACAGTTTTGCATAGGGAACCCACTGCTGGCGCCATTTCAGGCTGCCGGTCTGGGTCGCCACCTGGTAAATCTCCGAGCGCTGAAAGGCGGTCGACTCGGGGTTGAGCACGGCCATCAAGGCAATGCGACCGACGAAGTACAGCTGCAGCGCCAACGCTGCCAGCAGCACCAGGCCCAGCAGGCGAAGCGCCGCCCTCATGCCAGCATGGCCCGCATTTCGCCCAGTACCTGCTGAACCTGTGCCGGGGTGGGCCGCACGGTGCGCCAAAGCGCAAAGGCTTCGGCCGCCTGTTCGACCAGCATACCCAGGCCGTCGCGCGGGATGGCGCCGTTTTCAAGGGCCCAGGCCCTGAAACCCGCTGCCGCAGGGCCGTACATCATGTCGTAAGCCAGCGCGCCGGGTTTCAGCACCGTGGCCGCAACCGGCACACCGACACCGGCCAGGCTGCTTGCGCTGGCGTTGATCACCACATCGAAAACACCAGTCAGCCCTTGTATATCGTGCGCGAACAGCTCTGTTTTTGATAGCAAACCCTGCAAGGATGCATGCGCTTGGTGACGCGCCACCAGCGCGTCGGCTTTGGCGCGGGTGCGGTTGACCAGCACCAGCCTGCGCGGGCCTGTGGCCAGCAAGGGCGCCAGCACACCGGCGGCCGCGCCACCGGCGCCTATCAGCAGCACGTCGCGGCCGGCCAGCGGCACCCCGGCATTGACCTGAATGTCGTTGACCAGCCCGATGCCGTCGGTGTTGTCGGCATGGACGGTAACGGCCGGGTGGTGGCGGCCGGTCTCTTCACCGCGGACAGGCGTAAAAACCAGCGTGTTCGCGGCCTGGGCCAGTTGCGCCCTGTCGCTGCGCGTGTCGGCGGCCTGAAAGGCCTCCAGCTTGAACGGCACCGTGACATTGCAGCCGCGTGTGCCGCGCTGCAGCAGCTGCGCCAAGGAGGCGGAAAATCCGTCCAGCGGCACCAGCAGGCGGTCGTAGCGCAGTGTTTGGCCTGTCAGCTCGGCAAAGCGCGCCTGGATCAGTGGCGATTTGCTGTGGGCGATCGGGTTGCCCAGGACAAAGTAGTCATCCATGGTTGAAGAGGGTGTCGGTGACTGGCATGCGGGTGGATGATGGCCGTACTCAGCGGCTGGTCAGCTTGGTTTCCAGCGTGTCGTCCCGCGTGAACTTGAAGCGCGACACCACCACAATCTGGTCGGCCTTGCGCCGCATGGCCTCGCTGAACCTGCCGAAGGGGCCGGTGTTGCGCACAATGCTCTGGGCACGCCGGTCCAGCGTCAGGTTGCCCGAGGTTTGCACCACCTCGGTGTCGAGCACGCGGCCATCAAAGTTGACCGTCACGATCATGGTCAGCTCGCCATAGAGCTTTTTGCCAGCCTGCGCCGGGAAGTTGACGGTGCCCTTGTCTTCAATCTTGCGGCGCAACTCGTCGTAGTACACGGCATAGACTTCTTCGCGCGTGGCCGGGCTGATGTAGCGTTTCTTGGGCCGCGCATTTTCTTCGTTGATGCGTTTTTCAATCTCGGCCAGGATCTTGATGAGCTGCTTGCGTTTTTCCTCGCGCTCGGCCTGCGCCGGGTTGTTGGCCGGCAGGGTCATGTCGGGCGGTGGCATCGACGCCAGCGCCTTTTTGATCTGCGCCAGCAACTGGGTTTGCTGCTCTTGCAGCGACTCCACCTTGCGCTGCGCGTCTTCGGTGGCGTCTCCCAGCTCCATCAGGGCAGAGGGCGGCAGCGGCGAGGTGGCACGGCCTTTTTCAAGCTCGCCGCCGCCGGCCAGCGAGGCTTGCGCGATGGCCTTGGCAAAGTCGGGCTTGGCGCTGGACTTGGCGTTGACCAGAATCACTTCCAGGGGTGTGTCCTGAAACACGCGGTTAAAGCGTTCCGGATCGACAAAACGCACGGTCAGCAAGACCGCGTGGAACGCGACAGACACGCCCAGGGCAATTTGCAGTGTGCTCAGTGACTTCACAGAGGGGGATTATCCGGTCTTTATGGGGGCTGGCGGGTGAATTTGCGCGTCAGGCCACGGCCGAAACCGCATGGCCCGCGTCCGGGGCGGGCTCGTTCACATCGACCGCAATCGAGATCGGGCCTGCCGCCATGCCGTCGTCTTCATCCTGCTCGTCCTGGCCGGCATCCGGCTCAGCTGGCGCTGAATCGTCCGCCACAGCGTCCAGCCGTTCAATCACCGCGCCCGAGATGTCCAGCGTGATTTCGTCAATAGCCCCCAGTTTCACCCGCACTTTGGCGCCGCGCGGCAGGCCCTGTGCGCCCAGCGCCGGCAGCACCAGCGGCAGCGTGTCGGCGCGCACCAGGTTGTCCTTGAACGCGGTGGCGGTCAGTTCCGTGATGTTGTTTTGCTGCAGATACTTGAGCGTCCAGTAGCGCTCTATGCCGCTCTGGAAGCCGTTGTAGGCGCTGTAGGCGGCGTCAAAGCACGAGATGATGGAAAACAGCTCGGCGTCTTTGGGTTTGAAGGGGGCGGCCAGCGCGGCGGTGCGGCCATGCCGCACGCACGCAATGATTTGCCACTGGTTGACCAGGTCGGTGTAACGGCGCAGCGGCGACGTGCTCCAGGCATAGGCCGGCACGCCCAGGCCCGCATGCGGCAGCGCCTTGGTGCCCATGCGCACTTTCACGCCGGGGGCCAGGCTGGCCTGACTGCGGTAGATACCGGGCACGCCATGCTCTGCCAGCCACTGGCCCCAGGTGCTGTTGGCCAGAATCATGGCCTCGGCCACGATCAGGTCCAGCGGCGCGCCGCGCTGGCGTGTGCTGATGCTGACCACCTCGTGGCCCTGCGGCTCGCCGCCGGTGGGGTTGTCGAGCTTGAAGTTGTAGTCGGGCCGGTTGAAGTTTTCAGGCTTGCCGCGCACCACCTCGCGCTGCGCCTTCAGGTGTTTGGCCAGGCGGTGCAAAAACGTCAGTTCTGCGCCCCACTGAACCCCGGCGGGCGGACCTTCCTGATGCGCTGCCTCAAAAAACGCTTCGGTGAACACGCTGTCGAGCACATCGTGGCGCAGGTTGCTGACAATCGGCACCTGCTCCAGCAGGCTGACGCTGCCGGTAATGGCCAGCGTGGCGGCGTCCAGCGTGAGGTACAGCGACAGCGCCGGGCAGTTGCGGCCTTCCAGCAGGGTGTAGCTTTGCACAATATCGTCGGGCAGCATGGTCAGCTTGTAGCCTGGCATGTAGACGGTGGACAGGCGCGCGCGGCCCACCGCGTCAATCGGGCTGCCGGGCAACACCGCCAGGCCCGGCGCGGCAATGTGAATGCCCAGCGTGATGCTGCCGGTGCCCAGCCCACGCACTGACAAGGCGTCGTCAATTTCGGTGGTGCTGGAGTCGTCAATCGAAAACGCCCGCACATCGGCCAGCGGCAGCTCGTCCTTGACCTGCGGCGCCTGCAGGGCCGGAAAGCCCGTGCCCCGGGGGAAGTTTTCAAACAAAAAGCGCTTCCAGTGAAACTGGTAGGGCGAGGCAATCGCACCGGCTTGCTGCAGCAGATCCAGCGGCGCGGTCTGGGTGGCGCGCGAGGCTTCGACAACTGCCTTGTATTCAGCGCTGTTCTTGTCGGGCTTGAAGAGGATTTTGTAAAGCTGCTCGCGCACCGGCTCCGGGCATTCGCCGCGGCCCAGTGCTTCGGCCCAGGCCGTGATTTGCGCTGCCAGCTGCTTTTTCTTTTCAATCGCGTTCAGGGCCAGCTGCAAAATCTCGGCCGGTGCCTTTTTAAAGCGGCCCTTGCCGGCCCGGCGGAAATAGTGGGGCGCGTCGTACAGGCGGAACAGCGCGGCCGCCTGCTGGTCAATCGACGCCGGTTTTGACGCGTCGGCGCTGAAATAGTCGCGCGCCAGGTCGGCAAAGCCGAACTCTTCGTCGCTGGCAAATTCCCAGGCCAGGTCCAGGTCAATCTCGGTACCCAGTTTTTGCCCGGCTGCCATCAGCTCGGCCGGGGCTGGTTTTTCAAACCTCAGCAGCGCATGGGCGCCCTTGACCTTGACGCGCTTGCCCGAGTCCAGCTCGACCTGCAGCGACGCGTCGGTCTCTGACAAAATCCGGCCGGCCAGAAACTTGCCGGTGTCTTCAAACAATACAAACAAAACGGAATCCTTGGGGTTTATTCATGGCGGGGGTCATCACGCACCCATTTGCCCGGCGTGCAGCGCCCGGCAACTCCCTGCTAGTGTAATCAGCGCCTTGCCGCGCCGGCAGCTCAGGCCAGCGCCAAAAACGCCAGGATGTCGGGAATATGCCGGTCGAAATCACTGAGCGCGTGGTCGCCGCCCTCCAGCAGGCGAAGCCGGGCTCCCGCATAGCGCGCCGCCATTTCACGCCAGTCCAGCACCTCGTCACCCTTGGCAATGATGGCCAGGTAGTTTTGCGGGGACTGTAAAGGCCCGGTCTGCAGGGCGCGCAGCTCGTCCACAAAGCCGGGCTCAAAATAAAACCGTTCGTTGGGGGCATGCCACAGGGTCTGGTCGCCGATGTGGCGGCTCAGGTCGCGCGCCGGGTCAACCGCCGGATTGAGCAGCACCGCCTTGCAGCCCTGGCGTTCGGCGACTGCCGTGGCGTAAAACCCGCCCAGTGAGGAGCCGACCACCGCCAGGCGTTCAAACCCGGCGTCCTGCTGCCACCGGGCCATGCCGTCGGTCAGCAGCTGCAGGGCGGCGCGCGGCGAGGGCGGCAGTTGCGGGCACCACCACTGCACGGCGGGGTGGCGCTGCTGCACCACAGCCGCCATTTTTTGCGCCTTGGCCGACTGGGGCGAGGAGCGAAATCCGTGAAGGTAAAGCAGGTGGGTGGTGCGCATGCGCTGATGGTACGCGGCTGAACCGGCGAGATCAGGTCCAGCGGCTGCCAGCCAGCGCTGGCACCACACAGAATAGGGCCTTAGCCCAATAAACACGGGCGCAAGCAGCTATGAAAAACATAGTAAAAAAACAACGATGAACCGGCCAGGTGCGCCGCCGGGGTGGGGCTGGCTGGCAGATAATCGAATGATGGCCGCCGTCTTTGACAAACCTTCCCTCTTTCAGCGCACCCTCCCCCTGCTGCAGGGCTTTGACGGCTTGCTGGCTTTTGCGGTGTTTTTACTGGCCAGCGCCGGCCTGCTCATCATGTATTCGTCGGGCTACGACCACGGTACCCGTTTTGTTGACCATGGCCGCAACATGCTGATTGCCGGCGCCATCATGTTTGTCGTGGCGCAAATCCCGCCGCAGAGGCTGATGACGCTGGCCGTGCCCTTGTATGTGCTGGGCGTCTCCTTGCTGGTGGCGGTCGCCATTTTTGGCATCACCAAAAAAGGCGCGCGGCGCTGGCTGAACGTCGGCGTGGTGATTCAGCCCAGCGAAATCCTGAAAATCGCCATGCCGCTGATGCTGGCCTGGTGGTTTCAAAAGCGTGAGGGCCAGCTGCGCCCGCTGGATTTTTTTGCCGCCCTGCTGCTGCTGGCCATTCCCGTCGGGCTGATCATGAAACAACCGGATCTGGGCACCTCGCTGCTGGTGCTGGCCGCCGGCCTGGCCGTGATCTTCTTTGCCGGCCTGAGCTGGAAGCTGATTCTTCCGCCGGTCTTGCTGAGCCTGGTGGGCATTTTTCTGGTGGTGTGGTTCGAGCCGCAACTGTGCGCCGACGGCGTGCGCTGGCCCGTCCTGCATGACTACCAGCAGCAGCGCATCTGCACCCTGCTGGACCCTTCGCGCGACCCGCTGGGCAAGGGCTTTCACATCATTCAGGGCATGATTGCGATTGGCTCTGGCGGCCTGTTTGGCAAAGGTTTCATGGCCGGTACGCAAACGCACCTGGAGTTCATCCCCGAGCGCACCACCGACTTTATCTTTGCCGCCTATTCCGAAGAGTTTGGCCTGGTCGGCAACCTGACGCTGATTGCCGGTTTCCTCTTTTTGATCCTGCGCGGACTGGCCATTGCGCTGGAAGCCTCCAGCCTGTTTTCACGGCTGCTGGCCGGGGCGCTGACCATGATCTTTTTTACCTACGCCTTTGTCAATATGGGCATGGTCAGCGGCATCTTGCCGGTGGTGGGCGTGCCGCTGCCGTTCATCAGCTATGGCGGCACGGCCATGGTGACGCTGGGCCTGGCCATTGGCATGCTGATGTCGATTGCCAAGGCCAAAAGGCTGGTGCAGTCGTGACGTCCCCGGTCACCGTGATCGGCGTCGGCAACATGGGCGGCGCCATGGCCGCCAACCTGCTGAACCGGGGCTGGCGGGTAGAAGTCTGTGACCTTGACCCGCTCAAGGTTCAAGACCTGGTAAAGAAAGGGGCTGTAGCCCTTGCATTGCCGGCGCAGTCTGCTATTAATTCAGTAGCGTTTGTTGTGGCTGTCGTTGACGCTCCACAGACCGAAACCGTGCTGTTTGGCGCGCATGGCCTGGCGCGCATGCTGCAGCCGGGGCACGCCGTGTTGCTGTGCCCGACCATCGCCCCTGAAGATGTCGAGTCGTTTGCCCAGCGTCTGGCGGCGCTCGGGGTTCACGTTCTGGATGCGCCCATGTCGGGCGGCCCGGTGCTGGCGCGCCAGGGCGCCATGAGCCTGATGCTGGCCTGTTCACAAGCCGCCTACGACCAGCAGGCCGACTTGCTGCAGGCGCTGTCCAGCAAGGTGTTTCGCATCAGCGACAAGCCGGGCGATGGCGCCCGCACCAAGCTGGTCAACAACCTGCTGGCCGGCATCAATCTGGTAGGGGCGGCCGAAGTGCTGGCGCTGGCAGGTCGGCTGGGGCTTGATCTGGCGAAAACCCTGGACGTGATCGAGCAGTCCAGCGGACAAAGCTGGATAGGCTCTGACCGCATGCGCCGGGCGATTGCCGGTGACTATGCACCGCGCGCCCATGTCACCCTGCTTGAAAAAGACACCCGGCTGGCCGTCGCGGCGGCCCGCGCGGCCGGGTTTGACGGCCCGCTGGGCGCCCGCGCCAGTGCGGTTTTTGCCGCCGCCCACAAAGCCGGGCTGGCCGAACTGGACGACGCGGCGATTTTCAGGCACCTCGCGCAGCCCTGAGCCGGTAGCGCTTAGGGCTTCGCCAGCCGGCGCCGGGTGCCCGTTAAAGTAGTTAAAAAGGCTTGCGTTGATTCCAGCCAGCGGTTAAAACGCAAAGGCAATTGTTGGTCCTTTTCTTTCAACCTTCCGCAGGAGCATCTTCATGGCCGGTAAATTCGAGCTTAAAAAGTCCAAGAACGACAAGTTTTTTTTCAGCCTGCTCGCCAGCAACGGGCAGAGTATTTTGTCCAGCGAAATGTACGAAGCCAAGGCCAGCGCCGCCAATGGCATTGAATCGGTCAAAAAGAACGCTGCCGACGACGCCCGCTACGAACGCCTGACCGGCAAGGACGGCTCGCCTTATTTCACCCTCAAGGCCGGTAACAGCCAGGTGATTGGCCAGAGCCAGATGTATTCGAGCGAAAAAGCGCGCGACGGCGGCATTGATTCGTGCAAAACCAATGCGCCAGGTGCCAGCGTGGTCGATCTCACCGCCGCCTGAGTCCCCCGGCCCGTCATTGCCCCACGCGCCCGGGCGCAAGTCAGACTGCCTACAATGGCCGGATGACTTCACTCAAATCCGCCGCGCCTGCCCGTCAAACCAGCTTTGGGGCTTCGCCCCTGCTGCGGCCCACCACCGGCTCTACGTCTGAGCGGCTGGTAATTGCTCAAAAGCTGCTGCTGGAGCCGTTTGGCCTGAGTGACGCCGCGCTCAGCCGGGCTTTGGGCGAAATCACGTCCTACGGCGTGGATGACGCCGATTTGTACTTTCAGTACACCCGCAGCGAAGGCTGGAGCCTGGAAGAGGGCATTGTCAAAACCGGCTCTTTCAGCATTGACCAGGGCGTGGGTGTGCGTGCGGTCAGCGGCGAAAAAACCGCTTTTGCCTATTCCGACGATATCTCCGAAGCGTCGCTGCTCGATGCCGCACGCACCGTGCGCAGCATTTCTGGCGCTGGCAAAGCTGGCCGCGTGAAAACGCCCACCCGCAAGATCGCCAGCAGCCGCTCGCTCTACCGCGACCTGGACCCGATTGCCACGCTGGACAGCACCGCCAAGGTCAAGCTGCTGGAAAAGGTTGAAAAACTCGCCAAGGCCAAAGATCCGCGCATCGTGCAGGTCATGGCTGGCCTGGCCAGCGAGTACGACGTGGTGATGGTGGCCCGCGCCGACGGCACCCTGGCCGCCGATGTGCGCCCGCTGGTGCGCCTGAGCGTCACGGTGATTGCCGAACAAAAAGGCCGGCGTGAAGTCGGCTCGGGCGGCGGCGGTGGCCGTTTTGGCCTGGCTTATTTTGACGATGCGCAGATTGGTCAGTATGTGGACGACGCGGTGAAAGCCGCCCTGACCAACCTGGACGCGCGCCCGGCGCCTGCCGGCGAAATGACCGTGGTGCTGGGTTCCGGCTGGCCCGGCATTTTGCTGCACGAGGCCATCGGCCACGGGCTGGAGGGCGACTTCAACCGCAAGGGGTCCAGCGCGTTTTCGGGCCGCATCGGCCAACGTGTGGCGGCCAAAGGCGTCACCGTGCTCGACGACGGCACCATCGCTGACCGCCGCGGCTCGCTCAATGTGGACGACGAAGGCAACGCCAGCCAGCGCAATGTGCTGATTGAAGACGGCATTTTGAAGGGCTACATCCAGGACTCGCTCAATGCGCGCCTGATGAAAGTCAAACCCACCGGCAATGGCCGCCGCGAAAGCTATGCCCATGTGCCCATGCCGCGCATGACCAACACCTACATGCTGGGTGGCGACAAGGCGCCCGAGGAAATTGTGGCCAGCATCAAGAAAGGCCTGTACGCCACCAATTTTGCCGGTGGCCAGGTGGACATCACTTCGGGCAAGTTTGTGTTTTCGGCCAGCGAGGCCTTCTGGGTTGAAAACGGCAAGATCCTCTATCCCGTCAAGGGCGCGACGATTGTCGGCAACGGCCCCGACGCGCTGACCCGCGTCACCATGATGGGCAACGACATGGCGCTCGACAGCGGCGTCGGCACCTGCGGCAAGGAAGGCCAGAGCGTGCCGGTGGGTGTGGGCCAGCCCACCCTGCGCATTGATGGCCTGACGGTGGGCGGCACCGCCTGAACGGTGCATTTTTTGACCTGTGCTACATTTAAAAGCATGACTTCAGCGAAATTTTATTTCGGTTACTTCTGGTTCTCAAGCGCCTCCGGCGGTAGAGAGACTTCTGCGTAACCC